>JANXTO010000308.1 GCA_025352365.1 Undibacterium sp.
GCAAAGGTGACCGCAAGCATCCAACGATGCGTGGTATTGCTGGCAGCATGTCTGATCAAGATATCGCTGATTTGGCTGCTTACTACTCAATGCAAAAATAAGTATAAAAAGAAGAATAGGAGCCATCATGAAAAAATTCACTTTATCGATTTTGTTGTTGTCCGCGATTTCAGCTATGTCAGCTAGCGCTTTTGCCGGTGGCGATATTGCTGCAGGTAAAGCTGCCACTGAAAAAGCAGCGTGTTTTGCATGTCACGGTAAGGATTACAACTCGCCAATCGATCCAACTTATCCAAAACTGGCGGGTCAGCATCAGGATTACATCGCACATGCGTTGAAGGCATATCAGCATGGTGTCAATGCACCGAATGGTCGTGGCAATGCGATCATGGGCGGACAAGCCAAAGCCTTATCTAATACCGATATCGAAAATATCGCTGCCTATCTGAGCAGCTTGCCAGGTAGCCTGGTGATGAAAAAATAAGACATCAGCTCTTGCTTGATGCGAAAAAAAGCCACGATGATCGTGGCTTTTTTTATGTGACTAGGGATTAGCGGGCGCGTTGATTTAATGCGTCAATATACGCCGCGCCGTCGGGAGGCATGCTTGTGCGTTGCGAAGTCCAGATCATTTCGCCGAGACATTCCATGATCTGATGATGGGCGTCATGTTCGGAGTTAGTTTTTTGTGCCAGACGCTGAAATGCAAACCGCACGCCTGCAGGTTGATCTACTGAGATTTGTTCGCTGATCGTTAAGTGCATAGACAAATGCAAAAACGGATTCGTTTGCCCTTGCGTTACGCTGTAATCGGCGGCCAAGGCAGAGTCCAGGTCGCTGAAGACATTGTGGTATTCAGGATGCTGATTGATCCAGTCGGCGGCAATGCTTTCGAGCGGGGTTAAAATTTCTCTTGCTTGAAATTTGCGGTAAGTCTCGCAAAAAAAGCGGCGTACATCGTCTTGGCTTGGGGTGAACATGGCTGGCAGTAAAATCAGGAATGTCCATATTGTACGATTATTTGAGTTTGTCGAATTGTGGTTTGGTCTGGAGTATCATTCGCCAGCCATAGGACGCTTCAGGCAACGTCATGACATCTAACCTGACACTGAAATGTTCACGTGAGCCTTCGCTATGCTTTTATCGATCAACAGGAGAAACACCATGCTGACAACAGAACATCTGGACACCTTATTTACCAAAGCCCGCACCCATAATGAGTGGTTGGATAAGCCGGTAAGCGACGCTCAATTACAGCAGATTTACGATTTGATGAAATGGGGCTCGACCTCGGCAAACTGCTCACCGGCACGCGTGGTTTTTGTTAAAAGTGCAGAAGAAAAAGCCAAGCTACTTGCTTGCATGGCACCAGGCAATGTGGAGAAAACCAAGACTGCGCCAGTGACCGCCATCATCGGTATGGATATGGCGTTTTATGAGCAATTGCCAAAGTTATTTCCGCACGCAGATGCACGTTCCTGGTTTGTTGGTAATCAGGGATTGATTGATGCGACGGCATTTCGTAACTCCTCATTACAGGGCGCTTATCTGATGCTGGCGGCACGGGCAATTGGTTTAGACTGCGGCCCGATGTCGGGTTTTGATCCGGATAAAGTCAATGCGACCTTCTTCGCTGGAACTGAGGTCAAGGCCAATTTCATTTGCAATCTTGGCTATGGCGATATGGAAAAAGTATTCCCACGGTCGCCACGTCTGCATTTTGAGGAAGCTTGCAAGATCGTTTAAAGAGTTGGTTTGTGTGGCAAATATCACCGTCGTTACGGGGTAGTGAAAAGGCGCAGACGGCACAATACTCATGTGTTGCCTGCGCTTTTTCTCTCTCTGGGAATTAGAATACTCTCTATTAGTATATTTTAATTGTCCATAAAATCATTGGACTATTAAGGATTTTTATGAGAATTGATGGGGAGTATATGAAAAATAGGCTATCTTCGGGTTGTTTTATCCGGATTTCTTATGGTCCAAAGTAGCACGTATTTTGTATTCCTTTACGCCCCTTTTGGCCGCGGCGTCTTTTGTTTGTAGTCGCATAAATCAGCAATCATGCAGTTCCAGCATTTAGGCGTGCGCGCCAGGCAGGTATAACGGCCATGCAAAATCAACCAGTGATGCGCATCGAGCTTGAATTCTGCCGGGACAAATTTGAGTAGTTTTTCTTCGACAATATCGACGTTTTTACCCGGCGCAATGCCAGTGCGATTACTCACGCGGAATATGTGCGTATCTACCGCAATTGTTGGCTCACCAAAAGCGGTGTTCATCACGACATTTGCCGTTTTTCTTCCTACGCCTGGCAATGCTTCTAATGCAGCACGTTCTTTGGGAACTTCACTGTGATGTTCTTCAATCAGTATGCGGCAGGTGGCGATCACATTTTTAGCTTTGGTACGAAATAAGCCTATGGTCTGGATGTAAGGAATTAGACCATCGACATCCAGCGCCAATATTTTTTCTGGCGTATTCGCGACCGGATACAGCTTGCGCGTGGCCTTGTTGACCGACACATCGGTGGCTTGCGCCGACAACAGCACGGCAATCAAGAGTTCAAACGGACTGGTGTATTCCAGTTCGGTGGTTGGATGCGGATTTTGCTCTTTGAAACGGCTAAAAATGATCTGGCGTTTGGATGCGTTCATGTCGGGTCTGGATTTGTATTTTGATCTGAGCTTAGGACTTAGTTTAGGACTTAGTTTGACTCTAGCTTTTTAAGCTTTGCTCGTTCTATCGCAGCGGTGATGATGGCTTTTTTGCGATCACGATCAGCGATTTGTTCGGGCGTTAGCGCGGGTTCGTCCATCAAGGCATTTAATTTGGTCGTTGCTTTGGCGGCGAGTCTGTCGTCGTTTTCTTGTTGTTCTTTTTTGAGTCTAGCCTGACGGAAGTGATAGGCCTCGCGCGCCTGATCCGCCTGTTCTGGCGACCATGCATCCCAGCCAGTCTTGCCCGGCGTAAGCTCGACCATGCTGATGCAGTCAACCGGGCAGGGCGCGACGCACAGGTCACATCCGGTACATAGCATAGGCAATACCGTATGCATTTGTTTGGCTGCGCCCATGATGGCATCGACGGGGCAAGCCTGGATGCAGAGCGTGCAGCCGATGCAATAGGCTTCATCTATCAAGGCGACAGGTCGTGGTCTTTCATGTCCGTGGCTGACGTCTAGTGCGATCACGGGCTTGCCGAGTAAGTTTGCTAAGCGCCGTATGCCTTCTTGACCACCGGGTGGGCATTGATTGTAATTGGCGCTGCCATTGGCGATCGCCTCAGCATAAGGTCGGCATGCGGGGTAGCCGCACTTAGTACACTGAGTTTGCGGCAGTAAGTCTTCGATCTGATCGGCGAGATTGAGTATGGGAATCACCAGCTAAGAATGTTTGCATCAAGGGAAGCGCTCATTATCCGTCTAAATACGATGCACATAAAAAAATAATCAAATAATCAAATAATCAAATAATCAAAAATCGATTTTAAAAAAACGAAAAAATCCGGCAAGTATTTGACGGCTTTTTTCGCCTGCAAATACTTGCCGGATTGATGTTCTTAAATCCTACTAATTGAGTGTAGGCAGATTAAGAGTGTTCTTTAATGAATTCTGCAATCTTCGGTGCGATGACTTCGCGCCAGCGGCGTCCTGCGAAGATACCATAGTGACCGCATCCTGGCGCCACAAAATCTTGCTTCATCTTAGCGGGAATACCACTACACAAATCATGTGCAGCCTGAGTTTGACCAGCGCCGGAAATATCATCTAGCTCACCCTCAACCGTGAACAGTGCAACGGTTTTGATATCTTGTGGACGAACTAATTTACCCTCGACATCCCAAGTGCCTTTTGGCAAATCAAAATCTTGGAAAACAATTTTGATAGTTTCTAAGTAGTATTCAGCGGGCATGTCCAATACCGCATTATATTCATCGTAAAACTTACGGTGCTGCTCTGCGGACTCGTCATCGCCTTTCATAAGATGTTGGAAGAAATCCCAGTGACTTTGTGCATGGCGATCAGGGTTCATTGCAACAAATCCAGCATGCTGCAGAAAGCCAGGATAAACTTTTCGACCATAACCAGGATGATTTGCAGGGACACTATAAATCACGGTATTTTCAAACCAGGAAAATTTCTTTTCGGTTGCCAGATCGTTGACTTGGGTCGGCGATTTGCGTGGATCTATCGGGCCGCCCATCATGGTCATGGTTTTTGGTAATTTTGGATCTTTGGCTGTTGCCATCAATGAGATCGCAGCCAATACAGGCACGGTTGGCTGACAAACAGAAACCACATGCACATCAGGCCCCAACAGACGGATGAAATCCTGTACGTAATAAATATAGTCATGTAAATGGAAAGCGCCATCACTTAAAGGCACCATACGAGCATCAATCCAGTCGGTGATATACACATCATGCTGGGACAGCAGGCCACTCACGGTATCGCGTAGCAAAGTGGAATGATGTCCAGACAGTGGGGCCACCAACAAGACTTTAGCTTGCTTTAATTTTGCCAGTTCTTTTTCAGGTAAATTTTTCTTGAAGTGTAATAATTTACAAAATGGTTTTTCTACTTCCGTTATCTGTACGACCTCTATCGTTTTATCATCGATGATCGTTGAAGTGATATCAAACTGTGGTTTTTCGTAATCTTTACCCAAGCGATAAACCAATTCATATGCGGCGGCGATACGTTGTGCGTACGGCGAATGTGCAAGAGGCGAAATCGGATTAGAAAAAAGCTTGGATGATGCTTCTGCCCATTGTGTTATTGGGTTGAGAAACGCACGATTCAATTCATGAAATTGATAAAGCATGATGATCTCTTTCTGCTAGGTGTATCAACTTAGGATTAGAGAAATTACTCTACCTTATTGCAGTGCATCATAAACCAGTTTGGAAAATTTAGGGCAAAGCCAAACATTTGACTGTTGTTGGCGTGTAAATTAGTGTTAAATGTTTAATTTAATAACAAGATGATGAGTTCTGCTCGATAAATTTTGCGCTTATTTCTATTTAAGTGACTTGTATATTGAAATGCATCAGGTCTTGCATTGTAAAATTTAATTAAAGTATTGCATGTGCACTAAGTATTAGAATCAAAGCAGCCTGTCCGTAGCATATTTTTTTACCCTCATTTTTTGGGGGAATTAACATGAGGCTAAAGAATGAATGATCACAGTTCTTCCGTTGAATTTGATTGGCATAAACGTTGTTACGACGCGCTAGATTTTATGCGTGATCGCGCTGATGATGGTCGCGATGTTGCGGCAGAGATTCTATTACAGGCGGAAGAAAAAGATGACCAGGTTATGCGGCTAAGTGCAGAATTATTGTATGCCTTTGCCAATTTCTTTGATAAAAAAATCGACTTGGCAGAGCCTGAATTTGCTCGTCTGGCACAGCAATTTGAGATCTTGCATGACCACGACTGCATGATGATGTCTTTATTTGGATCGGTCGCCGTTTTATATCGACGTGGCCTGACTCGAGAGGCTTATGACATTTGTCATTAGCGTATTTTGCCGCACCTAGATAGCAAGCCTAGTCGCATCGCTATTTTAGTTTTTAATATTCTCGGCATCCTTTCCCAGGCATTAGTGTTTACCGAAGAAGCGATTCGCCATTTTTATACCGCTTTGCGACACGCACGTGCATTTAATATTTCTAATCGGGTTGCACAAGTCACCGCCAATCTTGGTGAAATATTTTATGTCAGTGGCAATGCTGAGGATGCAGAGACTTTATTATTAGAGGCGCGGGATATTGCTAAAACATCTTCGGAACGATGGTTGGCACCTTTTATCTCAACGATGTTGGCATTATGTATGGTCTCACTGAATAAGCATGAGGAGGCCTATCAGACAATTGCGGAATACATCGACGATATCGAAGCAGATGAAAGTCTAGACAAAGCCAACCGCGCGTTCTGCTTATCTGTAGCAGCTTATACCCTGGCAATGCGCGGACAGCTGGCACAGGCTGATAAGTTGAGCAATACAGCAGTTCAGATGCTCGATCAATTTGAAGATACGCATTTAAAGCCATATACCTGGTGGGTTTGTGGACATCTGCACCGTCGTCACGAACGTTACGACGATGCCATTATTCACTTACGTAAAGCCGTTGAAGATATAGGCGGCTATATCTATATGCCATTGCGCGCAATGAAAGAACTATCAGAAATTTTTGCTGAAATAGGTGATTGGGAACAAGCATTTGGTGAGCAAACCCGTTATCTCAATCTATTTGCTAAAGCACAGGGACAAGCTAGCCGTGTACATGTGCAAACACTGCATATCCGAAATGAGCTAAGGGAGGCTGAGTTAGCTCGAACCATGGCAGAGGAGGCGATTGCTGAGCGTAAGCAATTGGACGATGAGTTAAAGCGTATGTTATCGGAGCGCGAAACTATCCTCGAAAATTCTATAGTCGGAATGGTGTTTTTGAATAATCAAGGTCGGGTGCAGTGGGTTAATTCCCCTTTGTGCCAGATTTTTGGTGTTGACCGAGAAACGGTTTTAGGGTCGTCGTTAGAACCTTTTTATCCTACACGTGAACTGTATTTAGAATCAGGTGCGCATGTAAGCGAGGCGGTCATGCGCGGCGTCGCTTATGAAAGTGAATTGCGCATGCGTCGCAGTGACGGCAGTTTATTTTGGGTACATTTCTCTGGTCGTGCTGTTGATAAAAATAATTTATCTCATGGTACGGTCTGGGTAGTAATGGATATTTCTGCCAGGCGACAGTTAGAGGAAGATTTATATAAATCAGAGCAGCATTACCGCCAATTAATCAATAACGTCACAGAAGGCATACTTGTGGTTCAGGGTGGCGGGATTGTATTCGCTAACCCAAGAGTTGAACGACTTACAGGCTATAGCGTGGCGGAACTGAAACAAATTCCTTTTATGACGGCGATTTATCCCGATGACAGGGCGATGGTAATGGATCATCATGCTCGTCGGCTACAGGGAGAAGATGTTGAACAGTATTACCAATTCAGAATAGAAAATAGTCAGACCAAAGCAATTCATTGGCTAGAGTTATCTGCCGTGTTGATTGATTGGGAAGGCGCGCCAGCGACTTTATCTTTTGTGTCGGACGTTACTCAAAGAAAAATATTGGAGGCAAAGCTCAAAGACAGTATGGCAGAGCAAATACGTTTGCAGACCTTGCAAATGCAGGCTGAACTTAAAGAGTCCGAATTGGCGCGTTTGCACGCAGAGGAAACGACGGAAGCTAAATCTATGTTTCTTGCCAACATGAGTCAAGAAATTCGCACACCAATGAATGCCATTATCGGGATGGCGCATCTGGCATTAAGAACAGAACTTAATCCCAAGCAAAAGGATTATGTTGAAAAAATTCATAAAGCGGGGATTTCTTTGCTGGGTATTATTAATGACATTTTAGATTTTTCTAAAATTGAAGCTGGCAAGCTCGACATTGAGCAAGTCGACTTTAATTTGGATGACGTCTTAAATAATATTTCTGCAGTGACCAGTGATAAGGCCTATGAGAAAGGTCTTGAATACTTATTTCGGGCACCGTCACGTATTCCGCGTCATCTTGTCGGTGACCCTTTGCGTCTTGGCCAGGTGTTGATCAACTTGATTAATAATGCAATCAAATTTACCGAGCACGGTGAAATCTGTGTCAACTGTGAGCAAGTCGAATCACAAGGTGGCAGAATTAAATTAAAATTTATGGTGAGTGATACCGGCATTGGGATGACTGAGGCACAATCTGCGAAACTGTTCCGTGCATTTAGTCAGGCCGATGAATCTACCACTCGTAAATTTGGTGGTACCGGTCTTGGACTGTCAATTTCTAAAGGCATGGTTGAATTGATGGGCGGTGACATTGGATTGCGTAGTGAATCAGGTAAAGGCACGTCAGTATATTTCACAGCCTGGTTTGGCTTAGCCGCCAATGCCGAAGAGCGTTTGGTATTGCCAAATGCCATCAATGGCATGCGTTTGCTCGTTGTGGACGACAATCCGGCTGCCGCTGACATTCTCAAAGAAATGCTCTCTGCTTTGCAAGTCGAAGTTGATCAAGTCTACAGCGGAGCTGCAGCATTGGCTGCCGTGTGCGCAAATGATAGTCAACATCCGTATGACATTGTATTTGCTGATTTACATATGCCAGAAATGGATGGGCTTGAACTCACTACCTATCTAAAACGCGATGAATCATTGTCATTGGAACCCTTAGTTGTTTTGGTCAGTAATCACGGCTACGATGAATTTAATCATAGAGAAGATGTCGCTTCGCCAGATGGTTTTTTAACTAAGCCAGTAAACGCATCAACCTTAATTGATTGTTTGATTGAGTTAGTTTCGTCTAGTAAAGCACCTGCCTCGGCAAATCATGGTGTAGTCGTGCCTCATTTCTCAGATTTACGGGTACTCTTGGTTGAGGATAATGAAATTAATCAGCAGATCGCTGTTGAATTAATGGAGGCATCCGGGATTAAGGTTGATGTTGCAGGCAATGGACGACTCGCCATCAATGCTTTAATGGCGGTTAATGTCAACTACTACGATATCGTTTTCATGGATGTACAAATGCCTGAAATGGATGGGCACGAGGCAACCAAAATCATTAGAAAAGATCCTCACTTTAATAATTTACCTGTCGTCGCTATGACTGCACACGCAATGGTAGAAGAAAAAGAGCGCTGCTTTGCATCAGGTATGGATGCACATCTGGCAAAACCGATTAATCCTAAAGAGTTATATAACGCGATTTCTCATTGGTGCCCTGGAAAAGTAATGTTGAGTCCTCCAGTAATACAAGCTACTCGGGAAGATCTTGCAGAGAAATTTGATATCGAAGGACTAAATGTTGAGGAAGGTTTAAACAGAACACTGGGAAACCGGGCTTTTTACTTTGAGTTGCTAACTCGCTTCTGTGATGACCAAAGAGGAGCAATACAAAAAATTCGTGAAGTGTATGCTACCGACGTTGTACACGCTGAACGTCTGGCGCATACCTTAAAAGGGGTTGCAGGTTTAATCGGTGCCAAAGATATACAAGCGCTGGCTGAGTTGTTAGAGACGCGGCTTCATAAAAAAGTCGAGATTACAGAATTAGATACATTGCTGATCGAATCTGAGGATAAACTCAATATTGTTATTAATGCGATTCAAACCAAAATAAGTCACGATGCTGAGCAGCAAACGATCCATACAGCCATGCAGGAAGTATCGCAAATTGATCGTGAATCCATACAAGCAATTTTGGAAAGATGTAGTCAGCTTTTACGCGACTATGATAGCGAAGCGGTTGATTTTATCCTCGATTCAAGTGGCGCTCTCAGTTCGGCTTTGGGTACCGATGCATATAAGTTAATCATGCGTTCAATGAGACAATTTGATTTTGATACTGCCTTATCAGCCCTTGAATCGGGAGCTGCTTCAAACGCCTATAGTTTGACTTGAAACGATATGCTTAGTACGTGCAGAGCGAAATTAATTAGATGAAATGTAGTTTTTATTGGGGACGAAAATGAGCGATATAGCTGAGCAAAATATAAGGCCAGTAGTATTGATTGTCGATGACACCCCAGACAATATTTCTCTATTATCTGCTTTGTTGAAAGATCAATATAAGATCAAAATTGCTACCAATGGACTTAAGGCTCTACAAATAGCTAATGTGTTACCGGCTCCTGATTTGATTTTGCTGGACGTGATGATGCCAGAGATGGATGGTTATGAAACCTGTCGACGGTTAAAGTTAGAGGCGGTTACTCAGGACATCCCGGTCATTTTTTTGACAGCAAAGAGTCAGGTTCAGGATGAGGAGATGGGCTTGCGTCTCGGTGCCGTTGACTACATCAGCAAACCGATCAGCCCGCCTATAGTCCTGGCTCGTGTTGCCACACAGATCAATCTGGTAAAAGCCAGACAGCAATTGCAAAATCAAAATAAAAATCTGGAACATCTGGTACAAGACCGGACTCGCAAGTTAGCGAAGATGCAGGACGCGATTATTATGGCAATGGCTTCTCTTGCTGAAACCCGTGATAACGAAACCGGAAATCATATCCGCCGTACCCAAAATTATGTCGCGGCGCTAGCCAGAAAACTGAAGAGTCATCCACGCTTTAGTGATTTGCTGACCGATGCCAATATTGAATTACTTTATAAATCTGCCCCTTTGCATGACATCGGCAAAGTCGGGATACCCGATCATATTTTGCTTAAACCTGGGAAATTGACTTCCGACGAATTTGAGATCATGAAATTACATACTACCTACGGTCGTGAAACAATTTTGTCCGTAGAGGCATATCTTGGTGAGAGTAATGAGTTTTTACGTTTTGCCAGAGAGATTACTTACTCGCATCAAGAAAAATGGGATGGCTCTGGTTATCCAGAAAATTTATCCGGAGACGCAATCCCGATATCAGCCAGGTTAATGGCGGTGGCTGATGTTTATGATGCACTGATTTCCAAACGAGTCTATAAGCCCGCATTTAGTCATGATGAAGCAATTGATATCATGCAAAAAGGTAATGGTACGCATTTTGATCCTGACATACTCAATGCATTCCTCTTGATTACCGAAGAGATTAAAGAAATTGCAGAACAGTTCCGCGAGAGTGAGCATGAGGAGATGATTGCTTAGACAAAAAAACCGTAGCTCGCTACGGTTTTTTATTTTCAGGGTGGAGTTGAATTAATTATTCACGACAACAATTTTTAGTCAAAAATTGGTGTTTCAACGCCCAGAATTTTGTGCAGTTTAGGCGAGGTTGTGGTGTATTGCATATGGATTTTCTTGTCAGGGAAAATATATGGTGCTGCACCAAACGCTGCTAGTGCTGCTTCGTGAAAGCCAGACAAAATCAATTTCTTTTTGCCTGGATAAGTATTGATATCGCCGACGGCAAAAATACCTGGCACGTTGGTTTCAAATTTCTCCGTGTTGACTACTTTGAGTTGTTTGCGCTCAATATCCAGACCCCATTCAGCAATAGGACCAAGCTTTGGCGACAGTCCGAAGAACACCAGCAAATTGTCCACCGGCATGCGACGTGTTACGCCATCCGCACCAGTGACTTTAATCTCTGATAGGAGATCGTCTTTAGTTTCGATACCGGTCACTTGGCCGATTACCAATTGCATCTCGTAGTTATCGCAAAGTTCTTTCATTTTGGCGACTGATGCCGGTGCTGCGCGGAAGTCGTCACGGCGATGCAACACCACGACAGATTCTGCTTTGCCGACCAGATTCAGTGCCCAATCCAAGGCAGAGTCACCGCCGCCGCAGATCACCAGATTTTTTCCATGGAATTTGCTTGGGTCTTTTACGCGGTAAAACACCTGGCTATTCTCAAAAGCTTCAATACCCTCGACTTTTAAGGTGCGCGGCTGGAAAGAGCCAACACCGGCTGCGATGAAAATAGTTTTTGTGATGAAGCGCGTGCCAACCGATGTTTCTAAATTGAAGCGACCATCTTCACGACGCTCGACCAGGTTTACTTCTTGTCCCAGATGGAAAGTCGGCTCAAATGGTTCAATTTGTTTGAGTAAATTGTCAGTCAATTCTTGGCCTGTACAAACAGGCACAGCCGGAATATCGTAAATCGGTTTGTCTGGGTACAGTTCTACACATTGGCCGCCAACAACGGCGAGTGAATCGATGACATGTGCTTTGATCTCTAATAAACCGAGTTCAAATACTTGGAACAGACCGACCGGACCCGCGCCGATAATGATGGCATCTGCTTCGATGACGCCGGTTGCTGGATTTGCTTTATTGTTTTCCATACGACTTGGTATTTCCTGATATTGATTGAGACAGTGCTTGCGGTGCTTACAGTACCCACGTTGATAATCGGTCCTGAAACACGACGGCTAAGAATGCTAATTAGCGCGTCAAAAATTGCAATTTATCTTTGACATCTTTCCAGTCATCTGCATCTGGCAGAGGACTGGTTGTTTTGGTAATTGATGGCCAGGTGCGGATCAGATCTGCATTGATCTTGATGAACTGCTGTTGATCTGCAGGCACGTCTTCTTCTGCATAGATCGCGTTAACTGGGCATTCTGCAACGCATACGGCGCAGTCTATGCATTCATCCGGATCAATCACCAAGAAGTTAGGGCCTGCACGGAAGCAGTCTACTGGGCATACATCAACGCAATCGGTATAGCGGCAGCGGATGCAGGATTCGGTCACAACGTGGGTCATAACAGTCCTTCTTTTCTATTGTGAGAGTGTAAGGCGCAGCCAATACAGGGCATAGGCTGCAAAGCCTTGCATTTTAAGGCAATTTGAGCTAACCCACAAATCAGGCTTAGATAAATTACGCATAAGCAAATTCGGTATGCATGATTAGTGATGTGCTTTTTATAGCCTTTTATGTGTTTTTTAATTTCACAAAATGGGCGCAGCAACGCTTGCTACGCTGAAGTCCAATGACTTTGTACCTCCATCAATTAAAGCACTGTTTTGAATGAAATTTTTTGATCCATGTCAAAAGCAGCATTTTTTGCCATATTCAGCGTTAAACTCGTTTTGATATAAATGACCGATAAGACCGTTAGCTATTTGTAAGACCCAAAAATCCGAGCGACCAAATAGCCAAATGGCAAAAAATTATTAAATTATTCAGGATACGAATGAAACCTTCCATCTTAGTCTCACGAGCAATTTTTCCACACGTGTTAGAGCAGTTATCTACGTATTTTGAGGTTGATTCAAATCAGGATGATCATATTTTTTCAGCACAGGAATTGGCTGAAAAGTTAAAGGGAAAGCAAGGCTTGTTATGTACTGGTAGCGCCAAAATTAACGAAGCCTTATTGACCCAATTGCCCGACCTGAAAATGGTGGCGCAGATGGCGGTTGGTTACGACAATATTGATGTCGCTGCTTGCACGGCACATCGCGTGATGGTGAGTAATACGCCGGATGTATTAAACGAAACTACCGCCGATTTTGGCTGGGCATTGTTGATGGCGACAGCTCGTCGTGTGACAGAAGCAGAGCATTGGCTACGCGCTGGCAAATGGACCAAGTGGCGTTACGATGGCTTTTTGGGCGCTGATGTGCACGGCGCTACTTTGGGAATTATTGGCATGGGCAGAATAGGGCAAGCGTTCGCGCGGCGTTCCATGGGGTTTGATATGAAGGTGATCTACCATAATCGTTCGCGTCTGAGCCCGGAACAAGAGGCGCATGCAAACAACGCCAGTTATGTCAGTAAGGAAGATTTGTTGAGGACTGCAGATCATGTGATGTTGGTGTTGCCTTACTCAGCTGCGTCACATCACACTATCGGTGCCGCCGAGATAGCGATGATGAAGCCAACTGCAACGCTGGTCAACCTGGCGCGTGGCGGGATAGTGGATGATGCGGCCTTGATTGCAGCCTTGCGTAACAAGACGATTGCGGCGGCAGGTTTAGACGTGTTTGAGAATGAGCCGAAATTTAATCCCGACTTCTTAAGTCTGGAGAATGTAGTCCTCACACCGCATATCGCCAGTGCATCAGAGGCCACTAGGAGGGCGATGGCGAATTGTGCGGCGAGTAATTTGGTCGCGGCTTTGAGTAAGCAACGACCACCTAACTTACTGAATCCTGATGCGATTGCTGGAATGCTTGCCTAAATACTATACTGGTGGGGTGTATGATTGTTTTGTGTCAGATTGTCCAGATAAAGTCTGGACAATTAAAAATACTCCCCTTATTTATAATATTATTATTTGTCTACTTGTTGGGTGAGATAGAGATTAGGGCGGTTGATTTCCATCAGAATCTCAGGTTTGGCGGGTGCCTGAAATCCAAACTTTTGATACAGCCCGCGCGCATCACTGCTTGCTAGCATAAATCGACGCAAGCCTTGAAGCTCGCTATGTTCTATAACGGCTTGAATCAGTAGTTTGCTATACCCTTTGCCGCGCTGTTCTGGCACAACAAATACATCTACCAGGTAGGCAAAAGTAGCGTGGTCAGTCACGACGCGGGCAAAAGCGACTTGTTCACCTTTAAGATAGCCGCCAAAACAAAATGAATGTTGAATCGATCGCTGTACCGTGGCTAGAGGAATCCCCTTGGCCCACGCCGCATGCTGCGACAAAAAATCATGAATCAGGGGAATGTTCAGCGCGGATTTGTCGGTGGAAATGTACATTGCAATGTGGGATGAATGAAGGAGTTTGGTTCGCTTTAAGTCTAAGTGACATCTTAAAGCGAACTTTAAAGCGAACCTTAAATTCAGCTTCGGTTTAATCTTTCAGGCTATTGATCAAATCAATATATTGCTGCATCGCGTCTTCTTGTGAGGTGCCTGCCAGCGCTTGCCAGGCATCAAATTTGGCACGGCCCACAAAGTCAGTCATACCAGGACGATCACCAGTTGCATCGCCTGCGCTGCCTTGTTTGAACAGGCCATAAATTTTTAGCAGCGTCATGTTGTCGGGGCGCTCTGGCAAATTTTTTGAATCGGCTGACGCTTGGAGAAATTGTTCTTGCAGGCTCATTTAGTACTCCGTGATCTTGAATGGAAAGCATCAAAGTAGCATACTTGCCATTCAGTCCATAGCAGTTCACTAGAGTAAATGTTCAATCAACTACCTCTTGAAAAATGGTCAAGCTAGCTAGGTCAATGTATCGTCGGTTCAGCGCCGCAACAAGCTTTGAACTTTTTACCGCTGCCACAAGGGCAGGGATCATTACGACCTACTTTCGGACTCTCACGCTTGACTGTCGCCACGCCTGATTTCCGTAAAGGTGCCCAGAAACGGCGGATTTCCGGGATAGCCGCTTCCAGTTCGATGGCGAGCAGGTGACATTTTTGCGGCGTATCCACCAGCTTCACTTCCTCTTCTTCGATCTCTTCTGCGCCGAGTAAATAGACTGGATTGAGCAAGGGTGCGATAGCGGATTCCCAGATTGGCTCCCATTCATCTTCGCGCAGTTGCATGCCTTCCCAAAAGCCCCAGGCCCAGGTTTCGCCATCAATCAACTCTTTGCCGTCTTGCTCCATGACGCAAAACAGGGGTTCAAACTCTTGCGGCGCGACTTCAAATGTGATCTGGATTTCATTCATAAAACGGGCGATCAGCGTGGTGATGCGTTCCATTTCTTTTGGCGTTTTAAACTTCGGCTCGGCTTGATCAGGCAGGCCCCAGACCAGCGGCAACCACTCGGTCATCGGGATCATTTCTGGTCCGATGGCGATGGCGGTCAGGTAGCCGTGCAAGGCATCCATGGTCATTCCGTCGTCGCCTACGCGGTCGGACATCAAAAATTTGTCCAGTTCGTTAAATTCTTTATCGCTGAGAGGTTCGTCGAGGTGCATAAGAGTGCTCTTGATTGTTAATGTGTGAAATACCAGAAGTGTAGCGCTTTGTCTCTCGTTCGTGGAGAGTTTGAACGTACAATGCTAGCCATGAGCACATCAATTTCTTCCAATAATTTAATAACCCCCGATCTGGATGACGATGACGATCGCCAGCCTGATTTTTTGCTGCAAGAAGCCTCAGATCATTCCTTATCTTCGGATAGTGCCAGTCATGCTTTCGCCGGACTTACGCCCGAATGTGCGCTGGACGCTTTACATGCAGCAGGTTTTCAATGCGACGGTCGCTTACTAGCGCTGAACAGCTATGAAAACCGTGTGTATCAGCTAGGAATTGAGGACGGGCCGCCATTAGTCGCTAAGTTTTATCGCCCGCAACGCTGGACCGATGCCGCGATTTTGGAGGAACACCATTTTGTTCGCGAATTAGCCGCACAAGAAATCCCGGTCGTACCTGCCTTGGTGTCTGCGGATGGCCAAAGCCTGCATCAGTATCAAGAATTTCGGTTTTCGGTTTTCCCTAGGCAAGGAGGGCGAGCGCCGGAGTTAGATCAGCCGCAAACGCTGGAGTGGCTTGGGCGGTTTATCGGACGTATCCATGCGGTGGGTGCGCAGCAGACTTATCAACACCGACCTGGCTTAAATCTGGATACGTTTGGTCATGTGCCAAGAGCCTATTTATTGGAATATGCTGGCATGCCGCGTGATTTATTGGCAGCCCATACCAGCGTCACGCAATTGGTGTTGGACGGCGTAGCGCAGGCATTTGAGCGGGCAGGGGATGTCAGCCAGATTCGTTTGCACGGCGATTGCCATATCGGTAATGTTTTGTGGACGGATGCCGGTCCGCATTTTGTGGATTTTGACGATAGCCGCATGGGGCCGGCGATACAGGATTTGTGGTTATTATTATCAGGCACGCGAGCAGAGATGACGGCTCAGCTAAGTGACATCATATTTGGCTATGAAGATTTTTTTGAATTCCAGCCACGTCAGTTGCATCTGATTGAAGCGCTACGGAGTTTGCGTATGTTGCACTACTCCGCCTGGCTGGCACAGCGTTGGGATGATCCGGCATTCAAGCAGGCCTTCCCTTGGTTCAATACCCAGCGTTATTGGCAAGACCGGATTTTAGAATTACGAGAGCAAGTTGCCCTGATGGATGAACCGCCGCTGGTAGTTTGATTGCTGCCAACTGATGTGGCAGCCTACTATGGCAGCCTGAAATTCGTTGCAATAGGAGCGCGAGCAAATATCTAACGCCAAGCGCAAAGACCGAATTCTTGCAAATCGTCTGGACCGTTTTTGCAGATGTCGTGTTGGCGATGCCGGGCTATCCGTTAAAATGCTGCCATTCCTTCACTTTTGAAATGCGCATCATGACTCAAGACGAACTTAAACAAGCCGTAGCCCAAGCCGCTATTCAGTACGTTGTAGAAGATAGTATTGTCGGTGTCGGTACTGGCTCTACTGCCAATTTTTTCATTGATGAATTAGCTAAGATTAAACATAAAATCAAGGGCGCAGTCGCCTCGTCAGAAGCAACCGCAGCCCGTTTACGCAGTCATGGGATTAGCGTATTTGATTTGAATAATGTCACCTTCATGCCGGTATACATTGATGGTGCGGATGAAATTACACCCCAAGGTGCAATGATCAAGGGTGGCGGTGCGGCTCTGACTCGCGAGAAAATTGTCGCCTCAGTTGCGGACAAATTTATCTGTATCGCCGATGGTTCTAAGCTGGTCGATTTGCTGGGTAAATTTCCACTACCAATCGAAGTGATCCCTATGGCGCAAGCCGTCGTTGTCCGCAAGCTTAATGCCCTCGGTGGCGAAGCGCGGCTACGCTCAAAAGATGGCGCGCCTTTGCTGACGGATAACGGCAATATCATCATCGACGTGCATGGCTTGCAAATTGCCGATCCGGTAGCGATGGAGGCGGCTATGAACAATATCGTCGGTGTGGTGACAGTAGGTTTGTTTGCGCAACAAGGC
>JANXTO010000028.1 GCA_025352365.1 Undibacterium sp.
CAGAGGGCGGGAGGCACCAGTGACATCGAAGCGCGCAAACATAGCTTGGTAGACGTGGGGGACATTATGTGAACATCGCGTAGCGATTTTCCACTATAACGGCTGTACTTTTGACTTTGTCCTTGCATGGCACTTTGCTGATTCACATCGCAAGCGCGTTGGTGAACGACACAGGAGTGAACTTTTGTTGTCACTGATCAGGTTCTTTGTGCATCGAAGCCGCGAACTTTACACACGTTTAGCGCTAGCTTGGCGCACGCCTTGCCCCGTGCGCCTGATCAATTATTCTGCACGGCTTGCAAGGCGTGTGACACGCGGGTTGATGATTGAGGCGGTAATTGGGTTTTACTGTTTCTGAACCATTCCATGCGGCGCATTGTAATGCGCCCTACGGGTTACGCCTTACCGCGTTCTGGCTTTGCTTGACCTCGTACTTCGCGTGGGCACAAGAGTGGTGCTCACCCTTTGCTTTAACCAACACCATGGCACAATAACGACAATATTTTTTTTGTTTTTATAGAATAATTTAATTCGACCACATCGCATCCACCATCCTCTATATAAGGTAAGTTATCAGGCTGAACTAACTCAATCCGTCCTGGAGATCCTTCATAATTATATACAGCAATAATGAGACGTTTTCTATTAACTACTTGCCAGGTGTAATAACGTACATAGTGCTGTAAATCGGGGGATCCTTTTGGCATTTTCAAATTTGCCTCAATATTTTTTATAAGATTCAATTTCATCTCTTGAGATTGATTTTTATCAGATTCCTTTATATTCGCCAAAGTCATGGGTGCACAAAAAAAACACATTGCTATTAAAATGGCATATCGAAAAAACATTCGTACATCTAGATTATTTTTCATACTTAGCTCCAGCTTTAGTTTCCATCACGACGTTTTCCCCAGCTTTTCGTGCAGCTACAGCATCAGCTTTTGACGCAAGGACTCTCCCAATGCGCTCACCACCATTTTTTAGAAGGATAACAACCCAACCAACTGCGTTTTTACCATCAGGATCTACATATTTATAAGGATTATTGTTGGCGTAAGCATACCCGTTCAAACTGCCCCCACTGTTCGCATCCGTCAGCACAGGATCTTCACTCAGAAACCTACCCACCACAGGATCATAGTATCGCTGCTGCGTGTACGTCAAACCCGTATCCACATCATTGACATGCCCTGTAAATCCAATCGTGGGGGTGTCACTGCCCGCCACCGTCATGCCGTACGCTTCGTATTGGGTCTGGGTGAGTCTGATGCCACTGGCGTTGCTCTTGGCAACCGGACTACCTAGTCCGTCTGTGTGGAGGTAGGTGACCGTTTCTGCGTTGGCGTTGACGGTGAGGTTAATGCCAGGGCTGGTGCTCCTGGTGCTTTTGACAGGGCTGTAGCTGATGTTGCTGGTGTTTGTGCCGATAGTTGAACTGGTACCGGTGGCCTGCGCTTTTGCAGAGCTGAGACCAGCTACCGCTAAGCAGAGGCTGAGCAGCAAGTGCGTAGTGTGGTGACAACCATCATCAGTCGCGGCCGAGGCCCATCCGTTGTTGTACAGTCCCCAGACCTGCTCAGTATCGGCTACTCGCTTGACAAAATGCGCGTATCGTTCTTCGCGAGGCAATGCCAGTACCGCCTCCATTTGCTTCTAACTCAGTTTCATTTCGCTCACTTATCCAGTGGTCGCTCTTTGTTCGCTCAACCAAAATCATCGTATTTATGTTGCAGCGTATGAAGATCCTTGTCCTGCAACTAGGTCCGACTTATGAATTTCTGCCAATCCACGCTCATTCGGGATTCGACCCTCAACTTTATTGATGCAAATAAGAAAAACGGCTTATAAATCCATGATTTATAAGCCGTAGTTTAAATTAAGACGTTAACTGGGTCTCAGAACGGGATGTCATCATCCATATCAGAAAAATTCGGTGCCGGGCGTGATGCCGGTGCCTGACGCGGTGCTGATGATGGTGCTGGTGCGCTTTGGCGTGGTGCTGATGGTGCGCCGCCGTATTCGTCCATCGGTGCGCCGCCCATACCTGGACGTCCGCCCAGCATTTGCATGGTGTCTGCTTTGATGTCGGTCGCATATTTTTCTACACCGTCTTTGTCGGTGTATTTACGTGTGCGCAAGCTGCCTTCTACATAGACTTGCGAACCTTTTTTCAGATATTGGCCAGCGATTTCTGCCAGTTTGCCGAAAAAAGTAATGCGATGCCATTCGGTCTGTTCTTTTTTCTCGCCGGTGGCTTTATCTTTCCAGTTTTCTGTAGTGGCAACGGTGATGCTGGTCATGGCGTCGCCGCTAGGCATGTAACGCGTTTCTGGGTCGCGTCCGAGATTGCCGATAATCTGGACTTTATTGAGGGATGCCATGTATTTCTCCTGTTGTTCGCTAATTAAGTTCACTGAGTAATAGTGATTATTTTGATGAATTTGACAATAACTCTGGCTAAAACCACATTCAGCCCATTCAGCCATCTCGCTGTTTAGCTGATTGAGCATTTGCCGCCGATTATAAGCCAGACAAGCTTAGTAAAGCGTTTCAGAATGCTCTTATCCATTCGTGACGTTGCCATACAGATATGTCAAACAAGGGACAAAAACAAAGTCCGCAGCTTGCACACGTCAAATTTCAAAAACCCGTTATAGTATCAGGTTGCTTGTTCCCGAATCAAAAAAACGGGGCGCCAAACCATCCTTACGGAAAGCAGTTGATATGACACAAAATACGGTCAAAGTTCGTGCAAAATCGGCCAAAGCAGCCAAGCCTGCTGAAATCGACTTCGATAAAACTGGCATCCCCGCACCTAGGCGTGACGAAATCCGTATTCGCGGTGCACGTACACATAATTTAAAAAACATCAGTTTAGATTTGCCACGCAATAAGCTGGTGGTCATTACTGGTTTATCCGGCTCAGGCAAATCGTCTTTGGCATTTGATACTTTGTATGCAGAGGGTCAGCGACGTTATGTTGAATCACTGTCTGCTTATGCACGTCAGTTTTTGCAACTGATGGAAAAACCGGATGTCGATCTGATTGAAGGTTTGTCCCCTGCCATTTCGATAGAGCAAAAAGCGACCTCGCACAATCCGCGTTCTACCGTCGGTACGGTAACTGAGATCCATGATTATCTGCGCCTTTTGTATGCCCGGGTCGGTACGCCGTATTGCCCAGATCATCCAGAAAATCCATTGGCAGCGCAGTCTGTATCGCAAATGGTGGATACCGTGCTGGCAATGCCGGAAGATACCAAGCTCATGATTTTGGCGCCCGTAGTGTCCAACCGCAAAGGTGAGCATGTTGATTTGTTTGAGCAGATGCAAGCGCAAGGCTTTGTGCGCTTCCGCGTACAAACTGGCACACACCCGGCCAAGATTGTCGAAGTGGATGATCTGCCTAAATTAAAAAAGACAGAGAAGCATACGATCGACGTAGTGATTGATCGTGTCAAAGTCAAGGCTGAGATCAAACAACGTCTGGCAGAATCATTCGAGACCTCACTGCGCATCGCCAATGGTCGCGCCTTGATTGTGAATATGGACAACGGCCATGAGCAATTATTCTCGAATAAATTTGCCTGCCCGACTTGCGGTTATTCGCTACAAGAATTAGAACCGCGCCTGTTCTCCTTCAATAATCCTATGGGTGCTTGCCCAGAGTGTGATGGCCTCGGTCACATCGAATTTTTTGATCCGAAACGGATTGTTGCCTTCCCAAATTTGTCGCTGGCCAGCGGTGCGGTCAAGGGCTGGGACAGACGCAATCAATTCTATTTTCAGATGTTGTCCAACCTAGCAGCGTTCTATGATTTTGATATTGACACGCCGTTTGAGCAATTGCCAGAATCTGCTCAGCAAATCATTTTGTATGGATCAGGAAAACAGAATATTCCTTTCACTTACATCAACGAACGCGGTCGTACCGTCATCAAAGAACATACCTTTGAAGGCGTGATCGTCAATCTGCAACGCCGTTATCGCGAGACAGACTCGATGGCGGTAAAAGAAGAGCTCGCCAAGTTCATCAATGAAAAGCAATGCCCAAGCTGCGACGGCGCGCGTTTGCGAATTGAGGCTCGCTATGTAAAGGTCGGCAACGGCGCACAAGAAAAGGCGATTTACGAAGTCAGCGCCCTGCCTTTGCGCCAAACCCTGAGCTTCTTTGAATCATTAACTTTAGTCGGTGCAAAACGAGAAATCGCAGATCGCATCATTAAAGAAATCAGCTCACGCCTGACCTTTCTCAACAACGTCGGTCTGGACTATTTATCGCTGGACCGCAGCGCCGATACGCTTTCTGGCGGCGAGGCACAGCGTATCCGTCTGGCGTCACAAATCGGCTCTGGTCTGACTGGCGTGATGTATGTCCTGGATGAACCCTCGATCGGATTACATC
Organism: Undibacterium sp.; assembly: GCA_025352365.1. GTDB lineage: Bacteria > Pseudomonadota > Gammaproteobacteria > Burkholderiales > Burkholderiaceae_D > Undibacterium. Next base: position 4,406 of record JANXTO010000028.1, read on the forward strand.
AGCGCGACAACGATCGTCTGATCGATACGCTAAAACATTTGCGTGATATCGGTAATTCTGTGCTGGTGGTCGAGCATGATGAAGATGCGATCCGCTGCGCCGACTTTGTCGTCGATATGGGCATCGGTGCAGGTGTGCATGGCGGTGAAGTCATTGCCCAAGGTACGCTAGAAGACATCATGAAAAGCGAACGCTCGCTGACCGCGCAATACCTGAGCGGTGCCATGGCAATCGCCGTCCCTAAAAAGCGCATGACGTTTAATCCGGAAAAACAATTCGTGATTTCTGGTGCACGCGGCAACAATCTAAAAAACGTCACCCTCAAACTGCCTGTAGGTCTGCTGACATGCGTCACCGGCGTATCCGGTTCGGGCAAATCAACTTTAGTCAACGATACTTTATATCCTGCTGCCGCGCGTCATTTATATGGTTCGCAAACGGAACCTGCCGCCTTTGACAGCATCAGCGGCCTCGAGCATTTTGATAAAGTCATCTCGGTCGATCAGGCACCGATCGGGCGCACACCGCGCTCTAATCCAGCTACCTATACTGGCTTATTCACACCGATACGCGATCTGTTTTCTACCGTGCCAGTGGCCAAAGAACGAGGCTACAGTGCGGGGCGTTTCTCGTTCAACGTCAAAGGCGGTCGCTGCGAATCCTGTCAGGGTGATGGCGTGATCAAAGTCGAAATGCATTTTTTACCCGACGTGTACGTACCCTGCGATGTGTGCCACGGCAAGCGCTATAACCGCGAGACATTAGAAGTCCAATACAAGGGCAAAAATATCAACGAGGTGCTGGGCTTGACGGTAGAAGATGCCTATGAATTCTTTAAACCAGTTCCCGTCATTGCACGTAAATTACACACACTGCTGGATGTGGGTCTAGGCTACATCCGACTGGGACAAAGTGCTACTACGCTGTCTGGCGGTGAAGCGCAACGGGTAAAGTTGTCCCTAGAATTATCCAAACGTGACACCGGCCGCACACTGTATATTTTGGATGAACCGACCACGGGTCTGCATTTCCACGATATCGATTTGCTGCTCAAAGTCATTCACCGCTTGCGAGATCAAGGCAATACGGTTGTCATCATCGAACATAATCTGGACGTGATTAAAACCGCCGACTGGATCGTCGATCTGGGACCAGAAGGCGGCGCAGGTGGCGGCGTGATCATCGCCAGTGGTACGCCAGAGGATGTTGCAGCAAACCCTGAGAGTGTGACGGGTAAGTATTTACAACCCCTGCTGAAGAAAAAAAAGTAAAACTACTTGTCCAATGATTCTACGGCTTCTGGCTCGAAATCATGCCAGAAGCCGTAGAATCATTGGACGTTTTATTTTGGATTTTTTTAAAATTTAACTTAGATTCTGCTGCGGGCTACGTCATGTGCACCATAGGGTTATTAAATAGAGATAGGCAGACTATTTGGTATGTTGGGCTTCAAAACAACGTGTAAAAAATTCAGATCAATTCAACCTATCAACTCACAGCTAATGCATTATTTTTGCTGAAATTATTATGTCTATCCGCCTTATAGTAGGCCTTGGTAATCCCGGCCCCGAATACGAACAAACCCGCCACAATGCTGGCTTCTGGCTGGTGGATCAACTTGCGACAAATGGTTTGCAACGCGATAAAAATTTTAATGCGTTGGTAGCTAAAACACGGCTTGCTGGCGAAGATATTTGGCTATTGCAGCCACAAACATTTATGAATCGTTCTGGCCAGTCGGTTGGAGCGATGTGCCGATTTTATAAAATTATGCCAGATCAGGTGTTGGTGGTACATGATGAACTGGATATCTTGCCAGGTATTGCTAAGCTTAAATTAGGTGGTTCGTCTGGTGGTCATAACGGGTTGAAAGATATCACCGCTGCTTTGGGGACACAAGATTATTGGCGGCTACGCATTGGTATCGGACATCCACGTAGTCTGAATTTGCAGCAAGGGGTCGCTGATTTTGTTTTACATCGCCCGCGCAAAGAAGAGCAGCCTTTGATCGACGAATCGATTGCCAAGAGTCTGGAGATCATTCCTATGCTAGTCGAAGGAAAATTTTCTGCCGCGACGATGCAGTTACATACCGTGAAATAAAGTACCTCCTATGACATCACCCATACAAATCCGCGCCGGAAAATTTGCTCTCGAACATATTCGTCAACATGGTTTGCAGGCGCGCGACATCGCGGTTATCCCTGCTGCTGCTGGTGGCCCTAAAGGGTTGATTTTGCAGGCGCTGGATCAATGGTTATTTGGAGAATGGTTGCCAAGTGCACCGCGCGAACGCACCTTAATCGGGGCATCCATCGGTGCCTGGCGTATGGCGGCGGCGAGCCACGCTAATCCGGTGGCGGCGTTCCAGCGCCTCGGTGATTTGTATTGTGAGCAGCGTTATCCTGAAAAACCTTCAGCCCAATATGTGACGGATGTTTGCGTTGAATTGCTACAAAATTTTATCGGGGGCTACGAGCAAGAAATCGTGCACCAACCGCTACACCGTCTGCATCTGCTGGCAGTACGTGGCCGGGGCTTTTTAAACGCACCACAATCGAGTGGCAAAGCTAAAGCGGGATTTGTGGCAGCAACATTTTCTAACCTGGCGTCGCGCTCTAAACTCGCCAATCACATGGACAGAATGGTGATTGGCGACATGCGTGATCCGCTATTTTGGCTGAAGGCAAAATTTGATGCGTTCGATACCCATTTCTCATCATTAACGGCAGATAATTTGGCCTCCGCCTTATTGGCATCGGGTACCTTGCCGCTGATTATGGAACCTGTGCGCCATATTCCCCATACGCCGGCAGGTACGTATTGGGATGGAGGAATTATTGATTACCATCTGGCGCTGCCTTACTCGCGTTTAAGCGGTAACAAAGAAGGTGGCTTAGTGCTATATCCACATTTTACCGACCATATCGTGCCGGGCTGGCTGGATAAAAATTTACCATGGCGACGTGCCAGCATAGGTAAAAACCGGCATTGGTTGGACAACGTGATTATGGTGTCGCCGTCACCGAGTTTTTTGCAAACACTGCCACGCGGCAAGGTACTAGACCGGAAAGATTTTTTCTTCTACGGTACCAATCATGATTTACGTATTCATCATTGGAAAACGGCGATGGGAGAAGGTGCGCGATTGCGGGATGCATTCGCTGATTTTATCCAGCGGCCTGATGTAAGCCAAGTATTGCCGCTGTAAATCTGCGGCGTTGAATGCAGGTAAATTAAGAAACGTCCGACGCAACAAGTACAAAGTAAAAAAGTAAAAGTAAAAGTAAAAGTAAAAGTAAAACAAGAATAGTTTTTCTTTGTGCCTCTGCGATCAAATATTTTTGATTTTTAGTCCTCAGCTATCACTACGATGCTCACTCAGTTTTTACGTCATCCTGGCTAGCAGCTTCTATATCGACCTTGCGGCCACGCTGGCTTAAAGCGTCTCTCAGTAAATACTCCACTTGCGCATTACTACTCCGCAGTTCTTGCGCAGCCATGCGCTCGATCTCTGCCCAGAGTACAGGATCGATACGCAACATGAAAGATTTTTTCCCGGGGCTGGCCATGATGTTTCTGATCTACCTGAGTGAGCGACTTAATTGGTGAACTTAGTAACTAAGCTTATTTAATAAGCTTATTGGCATAATTTGCTAGCGCATTGTTCAATGCGGCACACAATAACTCAGGTTCGGCAGAGCCTAACCTCAGGCTGGAGCCATCCGCTTTGGTAATACGCACCGCGCCTTTTCCGGCGGCGTTGTAGAGCATGCCTTCTTTGGTAAAACGGATACCCCAGCCTTCTATCCAGCGCGATTCACATTGTTGTATCTGGCGAATATCGGTCAACGCTAACTTCCATGCTGGCCAGCCAAACAGACCGAAATACCAGCGTAAATGGGTGCTGTCTATTTTGACTGTCAATCGTCCCAGCAAACCCAGCACCATAAAATTGATCGCAGCAATCGTCAGCAGCGCGCGCAAACGTGCGGCCGGATCAAGCCCTATGGTTTTAACCGCCATCATGATTAAGGTCACTAAAGGCAGCATGATCCAGAGAACTTTCATCCATTGGCTTTGTTGATATTTAATTTCGTTCACAACATTTTCCTCAACAATTTTTTTTGATTTTGACCAGCTGGCGAACTTATTTAGTTACTACGTTTAACTACTTCGTTAAGCGACTTCATGTTGCTAGATTAAGGTACTAAAGGTTGATCGCTCACATCTGATGTTGCATTGTGCGAACTGGCTACGGCAGACTTGACTGGCACAAAAGAGCCTTGCAGACGGAATTTGGCAAACCGCTCGACTTTGTCCTGACCAAACCAACGACCTAAAAATGATAAACCGAGGAAGCATAAAATCAGCGCCAAAACAGAAGCGACTAAGACACCGAAGATCATTAAAAATGGATACATATCAACCCCTCAACAATATTCATCAGGAACACAACTTCAAACCGGCAGACTCAATTGTAAAGCGTACCGGTATTAATAATCGGCTGCGTCTCTTTATCCGAGCAAAGCACGACCAGCAAATTGCTCACCATTGCAGCTTTGCGCTCGTCATCTAGCTCAACGATCTTGCGTTCAGACAAACCCTTGAGCGCTTCTTCTACCATCGTCACCGCACCATGTACGATTTTTTTACGTGCACTGATAATTGCATCGGCTTGCTGTCTGCGCAGCATGACTTGCGCGATCTCTGGTGCGTAAGCCAAGTGCGTGAGCTTGGCATCTTCCACATCGATCCCCGCGACTTCAAACCGGGTATGTAACTCTTGTCGTAAGGCTTTAGTGACCTCATCCAGACCAGCACGCAAGGTAGTCTCGTGCTCCGCCAGATCATCGCCCTCGTCATACGCATATTGCGATGCGAGATGACGGATCGCGGTTTCGGCCTGCACATTCACAAAGCGCTCGAAGTCATCAATATTGAATAAGGCCAGCGCCGTATCTTGTACGCGCCAGACAATCGCCGCACCGATCTCCACCGGATTGCCGCGCTTATCATTCACCTTCAAAGTTGGCGAATTTAAAGTGCGAGCCCGCAAACTGACTTTGCGTACCGAATACAAAGGATTGGCCCAACGCAAACCCGCGCTGCGATCGGTGCCGATGTACTTACCAAATAGGGACAACAAGGCCGCCTCATTCGGTTGCAGCATGTACAAGCCCGATAATAAAAACGCACCCAATATGCTGATCAGCAATTTACCAAAAATCAGCAATACCACTGGCTCCAACGCATTGAAACCAGACCAGGCCCAATAACCACCCGCCACGATCAAAAACAACCCAACGGCCACCATCAGATAACCATCTGGCGAGGAATGAATGCGTTCATGCATCAATGACTTGCCACCGACAACTTTACTTGCTGTGTTCATATTATCTCCGTTTGAATGACATCAAAGTGATATCACTTTAGTAGCACTGATTGGAGATGTCAAGGATTGTTTGAACAAAAAGTACGCCAATAAAATAGGGGGCCGCAGCGGTAGACGTGTCCATGTTCCGGAGTTGGACAGAAACTCGTCTTAGCCCAGTCTAGTTTTGGCTTTTATATTGCAAGGAAGTGGATGAATGCTTGCAGATTAGGCAATCAAGCTATTGTCTTTAAAAAAAGAAGGCGTAGATTATTTGAACTAAGGTGTATCACACCAAATGCATTTGATGCGATTTGCGATCCTTTTTATGGTTGTACATACGACTGTCGGCAATCTTAATCAGTCTTACATAATCGTCCCCATCCTCAGGGAAACACGCCCAGCCGACGGATACCCCGACACTGACCATAACATCGTCCAGCGCAATCGGCATTTCTACCAGGGTAGAAATTTTCTCCACCATGTTGTGAATATCGATAGAACTTTTGGTGTCTTTAAGTAAAAGCACAAATTCGTCACCGCCATAGCGCGCCACAACATCGGTTTCTCGAATAGACGCTTTTAGCCTGGCTGCGATGATCACCAAGGTGGCGTCACCAGCGTCATGCCCATAGTTATCGTTGATAAATTTAAACCGGTCCAGATCGACAAATAAGATCGTGAATACCTCGTGCTCATGGGGATTATTTTTTGCGCGTTTTTGCAGATAGCTAATTTGTGCGAATAAGGATTCCCGATTGGCGACTTGCGTTAATTTATCAAAACGCAGCTTCTTTTCCATCTCAATAAATGTTTGAGCAAGAATGCCAATTTCATCATCGCGCCGGATATCCAGCTCAGGCAAAGGCTGACCTTCACCAAATTTTTCTGCTGCGCCGGTGAGTTTGCGGATGTCGCGCATCACTCTATCAACGATGGTCAAACCTATCGTCAATGCAAATAAAATACAGGCCACTGCAATTAACAGACTCTCAAAAAAACCTTGGTTGACGCTGCTCATAAAATCGGAGCGCGGTACAGCAACCACAGTCAGCCAGTTCAAACCTTGCTTATCACCCAAAGCCGCGACTGCCACATCAACTGTGCCGGTCGCTAGGGTAAATGACTGAGTTGACGAGATTGATTTGTCGCCCTGCAAAATTTTTCTTTGCCAGGCATAACTACGTTTATAAATCTCGCTGATTAGTGGCGTCTTCATTTCTGATGCACGCAAGCGCTGCGGCGCATCGTTTGGACTTAGGCGTGTTACAGCCAGCTCATCACCAGAGGTGGCGACGATGTAACCCTCACTGTCGATGATGTAGGCGACACTGTTTTTGCTGATTTCTAAAGTCCGTAAAAAATCTGACAGCACTTTTAATGTCACGTCGGTAGCGACCACGCCGATCAAAGTATGGTTTGGCTGAAATACGGGCTTAGCCAAAGTCACGGTCGGCTCTGCCGAGGTAAAGTCATTATAAATTTGCGACCATACTGGCTTATCGGATGCAATCGCCGCACGATACCAAGGCCGCAAACGCGGATCGTATTGATCCGTACGCAATAGCACCGACCGGTCACCCGGTGTTCTTGCCTGATAAACCTGGCGCTGGCGCGCTCCGGGTTCATGCCAATACACTTCAACGAAATCAGGTTTGATGCGAAACACACCAACCATACGGCCATCCTGACCGCCATAATAGACGTAATTATTCACGTCCATAAACAGGCCGCTGGCAGTCCACAATTTGGATTCCAGCAAACCAAGATCATCCGAGAATTTTTGTACTGCCGGGGCATTTTTAGGATTAGGGGCGATCGCATCCAGTGCCACTAATGCGCTATCTAAATGCTTTCCGGTAGCGCTGCTGATACGATTAACCATATCGGTCAAAATACGCTGTGTCAGCGTGTTCACCGCATCGGTTCCGGCCCTCATTGATACCCAGCCAATAGCCGCAGCGACGCCTATTACTAAAATAGTAATAGGGATGACTAACTCACGGCGTAAGGAGGAGCGGCTCACCTGTTTTCGTATAACAAAGTGTTAAATATCGTAATCTGACTTGAGAAAAATAATGAAGAATAAGCTTAGTTTTATACGATATCAGGAATGTAGGTTCAATCAAAATCCTGATATGGCTTTGCTCGGGCAGATTTAGTTTTTTTTGGTAAAGTGTTGCGTAATTTAATGGTGTGAGATCTTTTCATATCAAGATGTTCATATTATCGATACACAAAATATCAACACCATAAAACACCCGCAGCAAAAAGCTTAGCAATACCGATCGAGCACCAACGCTCTTTAGCCACAGGTCATTTGATGTACATAAAAAAAGTAATCGTAATCGCAAGTAATGCGCTCTTTTTTTGTTTGTCCTCGCCATTTTTTGGACAAGCAGCCAGCGCGCAAAATTTGCCCTTGCCAGACATGGGTAAATTGACAGCGACCGGCGGCGTCAGTCAGCTAGAAGGCGCTGGCGGCGGTGGCATTACGCCTTGGGCACTGATCACCGGTTATGGCAGCGAAGATAGCTATGGCGTCAACGCACATATCACGCAAGTGGACACGCAGGATTACCGCCTTAAAACTTACGGCGTCGCGTTAGGTTTTGCCGACAAACTGGAAGTGTCTTTAGCTAAACAAGAATTCACCGGCAGCCGCGCCCCCTTGGATCATCTCAATATTCAACAAGATATTGTTGGTATTAAACTGAAATTGTCAGGTGATGCCGTGACCGATCAAGACACGCTGTTGCCGCAAATTGCGCTAGGTGTGATGTTTAAGCGCAATAACGGTGTGGCAGGTCTTGGGGCACTTGGCGTCACTAATGTAAAGCAGCTTGGCGCAGTCAGTGACAACGGCGTTGATTACTACCTGTCTGCGACAAAACTCTATCTGGCACAAAGCCTGTTAATCAACGCCACACTGCGGATGAGCAAGGCAAACCAAATGGGCTTGCTCGGTTTTGGTGGTGATAAAAACGATCAATATAAACCTCTGCTAGAGGGTTCTGTGGTCTATCTGATCAACCGTAAGTGGGTCGCAGGGATGGAGTACAGAATGAAGCCGCGCAACCTTGGTGTTGATAATGAAAAAGATTATGCCGATGTGTTTTTGGCTTATTTTCCGACCAAGAATTTTTCTGTCACTGCGGCCTACGCGAAATTGGGTGAGATCACGGTGTTTAATCCTACCACGCAGCGTGGCTGGTATTTATCACTACAGGTTGGTAACTAATACAACACAAGAGACAATACAAATGAACGCACGACCAGTTTTAAAAACCTCGGCTGTAAGACTCTTGAAAGCACTGCTGTTCGTAGTGCCCATGTTTGCAGCACATTTATACGTTTATGCTGAATCCGCGCCGCAGAGCGATTCGCTGTATCAAGCCTTGGGTAGTGAGGCTGGCATCAATCACATCGTCGATGATTTGATCCCATTAGTGCTGGCAGATCCACGTATCAAAGAGTCGTTCAAAGAAACCAATATGAAGCGTCTGGCTAAGCTATTAAAAGAACAATTTTGCGTTCTTAGCGGCGGCCCTTGCACCTATTCTGGCGATAGCATGAAGGTGTCACACGACAAGCTCGGTATCACTGGTGCTCAGTTCAATGCCTTGGCAGAAGATTTGCAAATCGCAATGGAGCAACAGCATATTCCCTCATCGGTACAGAACAAACTGATTGCCAAACTTGCACCGATGAAGCGGGACATCGTTGAACCGAAAAAATAGCTTCAAAAGGTAGCCTCATACGATTTGACAATATGTCACACAATATTCGTAGTTATGTCACATTAGCTTGAATCCGGTTTGCTAACGCCAACGTATTTCTTCCACGAGACGCTCGTTGCTGAGATGCTCCCAACCCACCTATCAGCGAGGAAATGATTATGTATTTGACGATGTATCTAAAGAACCGAGCTTTACAAGCCGCCATGATCAGCAGTTTTGCCATGTTCTGTCAGCAGGCGAGCGCCCAAACTACCGCACCTGCCAGCACATCGACATTAGCCGACACACCATCCAGCATGCGGCCCGACATGGGCAAACTGACCGCAACCGGCGGCGTTAGCCAGCTAGAGGGCGCAGGTGGCGGCGGTCTTACACCTTGGGCATTAATCACAGGTTATGGCACGCGTGACAGCTATGGTGCGAATGTGCATTACACCCAAGTTAAAACCCAAGATTACGGACTCAAAACCTATGGTGTAGCCGTTGGCATTGCAGACCGGGTCGAATTGTCCCTGGCTAAGCAAGAATTTACCGGCAGTCTGGCACCACTCAACTCGCTCAACATTCAGCAAGACATTCTTGGCATCAAAGTCAAAGTCGCGGGTGACGCGGTGTATGACCAAGATAGCTGGATGCCACAAGTTGCCGTCGGCGCGATGATCAAACGTAATAACGGCATAGGTGGTCTGGGCGCGTTGGGCGTCACCAATGTCAAGCAACTGGGTGCCAAAGATGATCGCGGTGTGGATTACTACGCTTCAGCCACTAAAGTGTTTTTGGAACAAAGCCTACTGCTGAACGGCACCTTGCGCATGACCAAAGCCAACCAAATGGGTATTCTCGGTTTTGGCGGTGATAAAGAAGACAAGTACAAGCCTATGCTGGAAGGCTCTGCTGCTTATTTGATCACCCGCAAATTAGCCTTGGGGGCAGAGTACCGGATGAAGCCACGTAACCTCAGCGTCGATAACGAAAAAGATTACTACGACGTGTTTTTGGCTTATTTCCCGACTAAAAATGTGTCGATCACTGCGGCCTATGCGACTTTGGGCGATATCACAGTATTTAATCCGACCAATCAGCGCGGCTTTTATTTGTCGCTGCAAGCCGGATTTTAATCTGATCGTATCGCGCAATACAGCACACAGACTCAAACACATATAAGAACTGACCTATTTTAGAAAGACATGATCATGCAAACACGTCTCAGCTCCAAGCTCGTCAAAGCAGCTATTATCTTTAGCTTTGGCATTAGCGCTACTATCGCCACTACCACGTCAGCGTTCGCCCAGACCACGCCCGACGCGGTGTACCAAGGCTTGGGTGGCAAAGAAGGCATCAATAAAATCGTGGCTGATTTTTTACCGATAGTATTAGCAGACGACCGCATCAAAGACACATTCAAAGAAACCGATATGGAACGCCTGGGTTTAATGTTGGCAGAACAGTTTTGCGCACTGACTGGCGGTCCATGCAAGTACAGCGGTAAAGATATGCAAGAAGCGCACAAGGGGATGAATATCAATAACGCCCAGTTCAATGCCTTAGCAGAAGACCTGCAAATCGCGATGGAGAAAAATAATATTCCCTCGTCGGTTTCTAATAAGCTGGTAGCTAAACTGGCACCAATGCAACGCCCCATCGTCACCAAGTAATTTCAACCGAGATATTCCATGCGCCGTCATTCCGTCATCCGCTTACTACAAGCTAGTTTGTTCCTCAGCAGCTTTGGCCTGCTGTCCAGCGCATGGAGCGTCACCATCAGCGCCAGTGCGGTGGATAAAAATGGCGCCTTAATGCCAGATGTTGTGGTGTACGCGACACCGATCGGCGCGCCCTTGCCGCCAGTTGGCAAAACCGAGACCGAGGTAATTGCCCAGCGCGATTTGCAGTTTGCGCCCTACGTCACACCGATACGCGTCGGCACCCAGGTCAAGTTCCCCAATTACGACAAGCTGGAACATCACGTTAAGTCTTTCTCGCCCGCCAAAGAATTTGAAATCAAAACCTACGACAAAGGCGTGACGCCACCACCGGTGATTTTTGATAAAGCGGGCATCGTCGTGGTGTACTGCTTACTACACAACTGGATGCGCGCCTATGTCTTGGTGCTCGACACACCCTATTTTGCCAAGACGGACGACAGCGGCGTATTGAAATTAGAAAATCTGCCCAATGGTCAATACGAGATCAAGGCCTGGCACCCGAATATGGGAAGTATCAAGCCGCCTTTGACGCAAACCGTCACCATCAATGGTCAATCAACATTGCTGAAGTTCCAGTTTGATTTTGTGCCTATCGCCAGAAAACCAGCAAAGATGTAATCGCCTGACTAGATATACTAATAGGGTGTATAAACGTAAATCGCCTTGTTGCCCATAAAATATATGGACAATTAAATATACTCCCCTACTTTGCAATATTAAGCATGGAGAAATCTGTCGCTGAAGAGACTTTGAACGCGATTCCAAAGTAACGCCGACTCATCCCAATGCTAAGCAGCTACCAGCTCGTGATATCGACTCCGGTATTGGAGACGTGATTTCGCGTGTAATGTAATCCACGAACAAACTCCCATCCAAGACTCCCCATCTGCGCTGGCTTGCGGTATCCTTGCACTCATCTTCTTCCTCCATAAAAAATCGAAAAAATGGCAAATTACGTCTACACCATGAACCGCGTCGGCAAGATCGTGCCGCCTAAGCGCCAGATTCTTAAAGATATCTCGCTCTCGTTTTTCCCTGGCGCCAAGATCGGCGTATTGGGTCTGAACGGCTCCGGAAAATCCTCATTGCTTAAAATTATGGCAGGCATTGATAAGGACATTCAGGGCGAAGCTGTGCCGATGCCAAATCTGAACATTGGCTATTTACCGCAAGAACCGCAGCTTGATCCAGAGCAAACTGTGCGCGAAGCAGTCGAATCCGCACTCGGTGAAGTATTCGAAGCCAAGGCCAAGTTAGAGCAAGTGTATGCCGCCTATGCAGAGCCAGATGCCGACTTCGATGCCCTCGCCAATGAGCAAGCACGCCTGGAAGCCATCATCTCCACTTCTAGCGGCGACAATGTTGAACTACAATTAGAAATGGCCGCCGACGCATTACGCCTGCCGCCATGGGATGCCAAGATAGCCGTGTTGTCCGGCGGTGAAAAACGTCGCGTCGCACTGTGCAAATTATTGCTATCCAAACCCGACATGCTCTTGCTTGATGAGCCAACCAATCATCTGGATGCAGAATCAGTCGATTGGCTGGAGCAATTTTTATTGCGTTTCCCTGGCACGGTGGTAGCAATTACCCATGATCGCTACTTTTTGGATAATGCCGCTGAGTGGATTTTGGAACTGGATCGCGGCGCAGGTATTCCATGGAAGGGTAATTACTCCTCGTGGTTAGACCAAAAGCAAACCCGCTTAAAGCAAGAAGAAGCGACCGAATCTGCCCGCCAACGCGCGTTGCAAAAAGAGCTGGAATGGTCACGCCAAAATCCTAAAGCACGTCAAGCCAAGAGCAAGGCACGTCTGGCACGCTTTAACGAAATGAGCGAGCACGAATACCAAAAACGCAACGAGACTCAAGAAATTTTTATCCCGGTCGCAGAGCGTCTGGGTAATGAAGTCATCGAATTTAAAAATGTCTCCAAAGCCTTTGGTGATCGTCTGCTGATCGATAACCTCAGCTTTAAGATTCCACCTGGTGCGATTGTCGGCATCATCGGCCCTAACGGTGCCGGTAAATCGACGCTGTTTAAAATGATTAAAGGTTTAGAGCAACCAGACAGTGGCGAAGTGGTGCTGGGACAGACTGCCAAAATCTCGCTGGTCGATCAATCCCGCGAAGATCTGGGCAATACCAAAACCGTGTTTGAAGACGTCGCTGGCGGTGCGGACATTTTGACGGTCGGTCGTTTTGAAATGCCATCCCGCGCTTATCTGGGACGCTTCAACTTTAAAGGTGGCGACCAACAAAAAATCGTCGGCAATTTGTCGGGCGGTGAACGCGGTCGTCTGCATCTGGCCAAGACACTGCTGCAAGGCGGTAATGTTTTGCTGCTGGATGAACCGTCCAATGATCTGGACGTAGAAACGCTGCGCGCGCTGGAAGATGCCTTGCTTGAATTTGCTGGCAGCGTGATGGTGATCTCCCATGACCGCTGGTTTCTGGACCGAATTGCGACCCATATTCTGGCGTTTGAAGGCAATTCGCAAGTCAGCTTCTTTGACGGTAATTACCAAGAATACGAAGCTGATAAAAAGAAACGTCTGGGTGAAGAAGGTGCCAAACCAAAACGTATACGTTACAAGCCGTTGTCGGTGTAACTTACACGTACAATTTGTCGGCACAATGTACAGAGTTGAACGGAGTTGACGATCGTTGACATATTTCTCGGCTTTGTTTTACTGTGCTGATTTAAAATTAAAACGGATGAATGCTCTTCATCCTTTTTTTATGGATTTTCTGCTCATTGTTTCCCCATTGCTTCTTCATTACCTCCTCATTATTTCTACTTTTAACTCGCTGTTTTTAATAAAAACGAGCCGCATATGACGCCGCCAAGACTTCACAAACATCCTCTGGTCAATTTGCTATGCATCATTTTAATTTGCCTGAGCAGCACGTTATCGGGCTCGGCGTTTGCCAATTCGGGAGCGAAAGAAGGGGGCGGCGGAGGCAATACGACCAAGCTGGAAGCGTTTACAGTCAATTTATCCACGTCTGAAAAATACCTGCAAGTCAGCATGACGCTTCAGTTAGCTAATCCAGAAATTGCAGAAAAAATCAAAGTCTATCTACCATTAGTAAAGCATGTGATTTTAGTGAGCCTGAGTGGTAAAGAGCCTGGTGATATTCTCTCGTCCGCAGGAAAAAAGGAGCTGATAGAAGAAATCCGCGGTACGGTCAACAAAGCGCTAGACGTCAAGGAACATGACGGCGTGACCAATATTTTCTTTGAGAATTTTGTGATTCAATAAATCAGGACTTACGCAAAACCGTCCCAGCTGCGTTGCAGCGACAGTATTTTGTAAATTAGGTGCTAAAGGGCTGTCGTCGCCATGCCCGGCTAGGACAATTTTGCGTAAGTCATAAAAACTGAAAGCAGGATATGAGATTGCTTCAGATTTACCTGTATTTACTTCCTCAAAGTTGAATGGTATTGAAAAGCATTCTCATTTAGATTAAAATCTAGGCTGAACTCTCCAAGCCTAGCCATATAGTGACGGTAGGGGTATGCATCACTAACCTCGTACCGAAAGCAATCACTATGAATCACCGCAAGCCCATTGCAGCTGCATTATTAACGCTGTTCGCCAGCCCGCTGCCTTTATTGGCGCAGCAAACCAGCTCTTCCTTGCCAGAAATCGTCATCCAAGGCGCAAAAAATGATTTCGCGCCGGGTGCAGTGTCCGTCAGCAAATTACCTGCTGATCCACATGACATCGCGCAATCCGTCACGGTCGTGAACAAAGCTCTGATGCAATCGCAAGGTGCCAACTCCCTAGCAGATGCCTTACGCAATGTGTCCGGTATTACTCTGGGGGGTGCAGAAGGCGGCCAAATCGGCAATAACGTTAACCTAAACGGTTTCTCAGCGCGTACTGATATTTATCTGGATGGATTCCGCGACCGCGGTCAATACTATCGCGATACGTTCGCATTAGATTCGATCGAAGTCTTGATGGGGCCTTCTTCCATGCTGTTTGGACGCGGTTCAACTGGTGGTGTGATTAACCAAGTGACCAAAAAACCTATCCTCAAGCAACAAACAGAAATCGGCGGATCAGTGACTAGCAATGGCTTGGTCAGAGCCACGGTGGATTACAACACACCAACATCTGATACGTCTGCTGTGCGCGTATTAGCTATGGGGCAAAGTGGCAATGCCACCACCCGTGATCAGACAAAATTGCAAGACTTTGGTTTTGCACCATCGGTCAAATTTGGTATTGGCACTGCGACAGAAATCACCTTGTCCGCTTTGCTGCAACACAATCACGACATGCCAGACTATGGTCTTGGTCCGCTGAACGGCGCACCAGTCAATGTAGATCGCAAAACGGCGTACGGCTATAACGATGACCATACCGATTCCGACATTGCCTCACTTAATAGCACTATTATCCATAAGCTATCGTCAGAGGTCACATTACGTAATCAGACGCAATTCAATTACGTCAAAACTAGCGCGAGAGAAACCGCACCTAACACCATCGGTACCGTTTCTGCGAATGGCTTTACCGCATTGTCGCCAGCAGGCATCAGCAGCTTGCCGCTGTCTAGCTTATATGAGCGCCTGCAAAGCCATGACCGCGATATCCGCGACTACTACTTCTTCAACCAAACTGAACTCGTCGCCAATCTGACGGCAGGTGGCTTTAAACATAATCTGTTGGCCGGATTGGAGTTAGGTCATGACGGTTACGACAATCAGAATTTTTATCGCAACGGCACATGCAATGGCAAAAACCTGAATGCCGCCGGCACTACCGCGGGCTACGTTGCCTGCGTCCCTTTGCTGAATCCGAATAACGGCGATTCACCCGCGGCAGTGCCAAGTACTTTGGGCAATCGCGCTGGCGGTTCGGCCAATACGGTGGCGACTTACGTTAACGACACGATGGAATTGAATCCCGAATTTAAACTCGCGGGTGGCTTACGCTACGACCGCTACACTGCTGGCATCAGCAATTCTATCAATGCCAGCAACACGACTGGTAGCACAACCTTAGCAGGCGCAAAGCAAGCAATTGGCTTTACCAGCGTGCGTTTAGGTGGGATTTGGGCACCAGTAAAAACACAGTCTTACTATGTTTCTTACGGTACTTCCTTCAATCCCTCACTGGAACAATTGACGGGCACAACTGGTCAGCAAAATCTTGATCCGGAAAAAAACCGTTCGTATGAATTAGGTGGAAAATGGGATTTAGCTGACGGCAATCTGGCATTGAATTCTGCCCTGTTCCAAGTGCAGAAAGAAAATGCCCGCAGTCTGATCAGCACTGGTGTGTATGAGCTAGAAGGCACAGTGCGGGTCAATGGTTTCCGCGCAGGTGCGACTGGCCGTATGACCAAAGAGCTGCAACTTGCGCTGAATTACACCTACCTGGATGCCAAGATTGTCGGCGCATCAGCATTAGATGGCACCTTAGGCAAAACACCTGCGAACACCCCAAAAAATACCCTGACCGCATGGACCATTTACGAGCCAGCGCCGCATTGGGAAGTGGGTGGTGGTCCGGTTTATATGTCAGAACGTTTCGCCAGCAACACCAACGTAGTACGTGTCGGTGGTTACACCCGCTGGGATGCCACAACAGCTTACAAACAGCCTAAATACGAAGTCCGTTTAAACGTGTTTAATCTGGCGGACAAAATGTATTACGACGCTCTGATCCCATCTGATGGCGGTCGTTCGGTCCCGGGTACCTCACGTGCTGCGATGATTTCATTCACTTATCGGATGTAATGCATAAAGTAGCAGCAGCTATCGTATTGCAGTAATGAAGTAGTGACTAAGCGCTAGCGAACAAACCGGAGTTGCAAGATAATTGCCACTCCGGTTTTGCTATTGCGCCGGACAATGTTCAATTTCTAACCAATCAAACTTAGCAGAAAACTCTATGCTGGTTCATATTCCCAACGTTCTCGATACTCCGCAATTAAACGCCGTGCGGGCGCTGCTCAATCAGGCTGGCGACGCCTGGGTCGATGGGCGTGTGACAGCCGGTTATCAAGGTGCTGCGGTGAAGTTTAACCAGCAAATTGATGAGCGGTCCGAGGTCGCACATCATTGCCAACGGTTGATACTCACCGCGCTTGAGCGCAATCCTTTGTTCATCAGCGCCGCTTTACCTAATATCGTTTATCCGCCGATGTTTAACCGTTACAGCGAGGGTATGACATTTGGCGCGCATGTCGATGGCAGCGTGCGGATTCATCCACATACCGGCAACAAACTACGCACCGATATTTCCGCCACTCTGTTTTTGGCTGACCCGCAAGACTACGATGGCGGCGAGCTGCAAGTCGAAGACACTTACGGCATGCATGCAGTCAAACTGGCGGCGGGCGACATGGTGCTGTATCCCGCAACTAGCTTGCATCGAGTCACGCCAATTACCCGTGGCACACGCCTCGCCTGTTTTTTCTGGATACAAAGTCTGGTCAAAGACGACGGTCACCGCAGCTTGTTATTTGACATGGATAACGCGATTCAAACACTCAACCAAACTCAGGCGGACGAGGGTGCGCGCGTCAAACTGGTAGGTTGTTATCACAACTTGATGAGACAATGGAGCGAGACTTAAAATAGCTCTCAGCCTGAGTAGAACTATATACTCCCCCACTTTTACCAAGAAAATAGCCTATTGTCCATTAAATATATGGACAACTAAAATATACTCACCGGATGTATTTACTGGATGTATCAATTAGCCGCATTCGCCAACGCCGCAATCGAGATTAAAAAAAGTCGCTTTCTAGGCCAGTTATATCCCGTTACCAGCCGCGCAGAAGCACGCGCAATTTTGGCGAACTTACGTGCCGAACATCCGAATGCCGTACATGTTTGCTGGGTACTGATCTGCGATGGCGATTCCGGTTTGGATGATGACGGCGAACCTTCGGGTACCGCCGCCAAACCTATGTACAACGTGCTGGTACACAAACAGCTGCATAATATTCTGGCGGTAGTCGTGCGCTATTGGGGCGGTATCAAACTAGGCGCAGGCGGATTGACCCGCGCCTATGGCCAAGCCATTTCAGACGCATGTAAAACCGCAGAATTAATTCAGATCGAGCTGATGTGCGAACGCGTCTATCAACTGGCATTCGCCGATGAGTCGCAGTTGCGCCGACTGTGCGAGCAACACGGCGTGACCATCATCCACGCTGCTTATAGAGATGTCGTTGAACTGCGGTTAAAGATGAAACAAAATCAAAGCAATGACTTTGACCGTCTGGCAGCTAACTTGTTACGCGGTGCCTTGAAGATACAGACGGAAGAATAGGGATTGTCGTCACCGGCGGATCGATATGCGCGTTTTTTTTGAAGTTCCTGTATTACGCCCACCAATACAAGTACGCCTTCCACGCTAGTTAGTGTGGAAGGCGTAGTCGTCAAATATCACTTGCCTCCCTTCAGTCAGGTGACAAAGCGGCTAAGTAACGTAATTAAGTTAAACAAATCATACAGTTATCTTATTTTGTTTTTGGTGCTGTCGCTGGAACGTCCAGATTAGTATTCAGCTCACCAGCTTTGCCTGCTGCTTTAGTTTCTGCTTTTACTTCTGCGCGGGTTTTGCCTGCATTTTTATCCGTTTTTGGGATAGGATCTAAATCCAGATTTTTGGTCGCTGTGCCAGATTTGACGGCGGCTTTAGCTTCTGCCTTGACCTCAGCGCGTGTCTTGCCGCTGGTTTTATCTGCTTTGACAGGGATAGGATCTAAATCTTGATTCTTATCTAACTCGCCGGATTTTCTGGCAGCTTTGATTTCCTCTTTTACTTCGGCTTTAGTTTTTCCTGTTGCAACACTTGCAGATGCACTGGCAGTTGCGCTCTGTGCATATGACGTGCTCGCCAACATGATGAGTGGTAAGGCCAATGGTAAAACGAACAATGAGAGATGCTTTTTCATTTTTGAGGCTCCTTAGGAATTGTTATCGGATAAAACAAGATGTGAACCGGATACGCCATTACTTGATGTCGCAAAGCGATGTTGCTCTTTATATCCTGCCTACGTCAATTCTTATGTGCGCTAGATCACCTTAAGATGAAAAAAATTGAGGATAAAAATGTTCTTAAGACGGAGATTTGCACAAAATACGCCTTAAAAAATCTCATCAAAAATGTCTGCTGTCGACGGTTTTCCGAGTTCTGATTACTTATTCTATATTTGTTTTTAGATATGCATATAAATATACTCACTATGAGTATATTTATATCGTCCAATTAATCATTGGTCAATATAGTGTTTTTAATAAAAATAAAGGGGAGTATATTAAATTACCTTTAACTAGCTGACACTGGCGATATGCGCGGCTACTTGTATGGCTATGACGAATGTTTGCCTCGCTCATCATCTACGATCAATCTGCGATAGGTTTAAGCAGGGCTAATGTGTCTGTTTTTGCACTATGTTGTTTTAGAAGGCTTAGATTTCTCAGTGATGACCTTATCGTGATGAGCCAAACAGATTAGCCCTAAGTTATCCTTACACTTAGCGGCACATAACGCCGTTCCCCCGTTGCAGCCTGGTAGAACACTTGGGTGAGTGCACCGGTTTCTGGATCGATAAACTCTTCGTCAGTTTTTTGCCATTCACCTTTATCTAAATCTGTGATTGTGGCGGTTGGCCGATAGCGCCATTTTTCCAACAACAGCGCGGCCAACAAAATCACTCCCCATAGGGTGACGGGCAATGCATGCGGGTTGCCGGCCAATATAAAAACCAGGCCTGTGATCGTCATTAACGATCCGATGAACAATAATGTGGTGCGTAACATCAGGTCAACACTCCCTAGTTTTTCTCAATTTTCTCAACAATGACAGCTGTGCCGTAAGCCACGATTTCACTCATGGTTTGACCGATTTCGGAAGAATCAAACCGCATCATCACAATGGCATTACCACCCATCAGGCGCGCATTTTTTACCATGCGATCAACCGCATGGCGACGCGCCTCCTCCAGCAAGGATGTGTATTCTGTGATCTCACCACCGATAATGGAGCGCAATCCCGCCATGATGTTGCCACCTAATCCTCGACTGCGGACGACCACGCCGAACACTTGCCCTTTGACTTCTAGCACACGGTAGCCAGCGATATTTTCAGTGGTGGTGATTAACATGATATTCCTTTATTGGTATATGAGCCCGCACTGTAACTTGCCAAACAGTTCTCTAAAACGGTAATCCAAGCACGGAATTACCATCTGATGATTACCGATTTACCATCAATCTGGCATGTACCAATTGGATGACGATACGCTAGGATGTGAGTTGCACGCCCTTCCAAAAGGCGATAAATCCAGCGATTTGTTTGGCTGCGTCTTTCGGCGTTCTGTACAGCCAGGCAGCGTTCTCATTGATTTTTCCATCTACCTCAAGGCTGTAGTAATCTGCCGTGCCTTTCCAGCCGCAGACAGTATGATGGGCGCTGTTTTTTAGGTATTCAGCATTTACTTTGTTTGGCGGAAAATAGATATTGTTCTCGACAATCTCAACTTCCTCGTCCGTCGCTTGAGCGATGATCGCTCCGTTCCATATTGCTTTTGGCATGATCGGGCTTCTTTCCTTGGAGTGAAAAATGCATCATACGCCTTACGCTTTACCCTTGTATTGGATGCTTAATGACGTTCTCAGTTGGTTACATTAGTTACATTGCTGCATTCACTATAGCGCCGCTAATGTCAGTTACAAGCTAGCGAAGATTGTTGATTGTCTTTTGACGAGTAGTTGAATATGATGTTTCCAGACGGTATTCTGTGAATGAACGAATATTTATTTATCCCCCGATCCAAAAATTAGATTAACGAATATACAAATTACTAATAGAGTCTAGTTATAGGACTGACGCAAAATTGTCCCAGCCAGGAGCTATAACGCGGTTGGGGCGGTTTTGCGTCAGTCCTAAAATTAGTCCGCATATTTACGGTATTACTTTTGGGTGATAACAAGCTATGTTTTTATCGAAGCAGGCATCGCGGCCAAAACTTGCCACCTTATTGACTGGTGGTGTCAGCATCGTTGTGCTGTGCACTGTCCTGTCGATGTTAGTTCTGGTAGATCATTTCGCTGATAACTATGCACAGAAGCAGGCGGAGCAGCGCCTGCAACAACTATCGTGGCAAATGCGCGATGAGTTAGATCAGGTAATGCAAAAAGCAGTGGGTGACGTGCAACTTCTGTCACAGTTAAGTCAAATCAAAGAAGCAAAAGATCCACGCGATATACGTAATATTGTCGACACACTGCAAGCCACTTTCCCTTCTTATGCCTGGATCGGTTTTGCGGCCCCAGATGGCAAAGTCGTAGCCGCCACGAAAGGCTTGCTGGAAGGTGCGGACGTGAGTCAGCGCCCATGGTTTCAACAAGGCCAAAAAGGGCTGTACGCAGGTGACTACCATCCCGCTTTGTTACTACAAAAACAAATGCCCTACAGCGCAGATCCATGGCGTTTTGTGGATGTATCCATCCCCATTCATTCATCCGATGGCACCTATCGCGGAGTTATCGGCGCCCATTTAAGCTGGGGCTGGGCGCGTGAAATGGCGCGGACTTTGTTATCACCGGTGAACCAACAATATTCCGCTGAGATTATGGTTGTGCGCGAAGATGGTACGGTGATTCTTGGTCCTTCAGGTATGGAAGAAAAGAAGATCAAATCCCTTAGTTTGACTCAATCACGCTCTGGTACAAGCGGCGCTACTGAGGAGACGTGGGAAGATGGACAACGATATCTTACCGGCTACGCTCTTACCGGCAACCAGCGAAATTATCCCGCATTGAAATGGAGTATTTTAGTACGCCAGCGCAAGGATCTTGCCATGGCAGCACTGCGCAATCTGGAACACGAAATTTTGTATTTAGGTGGTGTACTTGCGCTGATATTGGCTTTTATTGCGGCAATGATGGCGCGTCGTTTGTCATCCTCTTTAATACAATTAAGTTCATCAATAGAGCGTCGCGGACAGCATCGCACCTTGGAATCTATACCCATCGTCAATGGATTCCATGAAGCACATCTTTTATCTGTGACTCTGGCCGATATGGTAAAAAAAGAAGGGCAGTATTTAGCCGGAATCGAACGTGCCAATGAGAGTCTTGAATCGACAGTCGCTGAACGCACGCGTGAAATCGAGACTAAGGCCAATGAGCTAGAATTGTCCCTGCAACGTCAGCGTAGCGCGCAAAGTCGCTTGCAGACAATTACCGATAACCTCCCCAGCATCATTACGTTTATGGATACACAAGAGCGCTATTTATTTGCAAGCGCTTTCGTCACTACGGAGTTTGGTGTCAAGCCTGAGGAGCTGATGGGCAAGACTTTGCGAGAAGTAGTTGGCAACAAATTTTACGCAGGCTTAGCACCATATGTGCAAAGAGTATTAGCTGGTGAACGTGTCAGTTTTGAGGCCGAAGGAACCATCAATAATCGAGTCTATTATTACCAGTCTATTTACGTACCGGCCTTGAATGATGCGGGTATTGTAGAAGGATTTTATGCGATGAGTTTTGATATTGCTGACCGCAAACGGGTAGAGATGATGAAGAACGAATTCGTCTCAACCGTTAGCCATGAACTGCGCACACCCTTAACCTCAATCAATGGTGCTTTGCGTTTGCTTGCTGCCGGTGTTGCTGGCGAGATTCCGCCTAAAGCGAAAGAGCTGACAACAGTGGCAATGCGTAATACAGATCGCTTACTACGCTTGATTAACGATATCCTGGATATGGAAAAAATTACCTCTGGCAATATGGAGTTTAATCTCAAATTAGCTAAACTGGATCAGTTAATACAAGAGACTATCAGTGCCAATATTTCTTATGCTGATCAATACGGCGTGAGGATTGTAGGTGCTGGAGATTACGGCGATGTCGATGTGAATGTAGACCGTGACCGCTTTGCACAAGTGCTCACCAACTTGTTATCGAATGCGGTCAAATTTTCTCATGAGGGTGGCGAGGTGCGCGTCTCTGTGGAACAAGGTGCTAAGACTGTTAAGCTTATTGTGAGTGATCAGGGTTGCGGTATTCCTGCTAATTTTCACGAAAAGATTTTTCAAAAATTTAGCCAGGTCGATAATTCCAATACTCGTAAAAAAGGCGGCACCGGTCTGGGTTTAAATATCTGTAAAACCATCATAGAACACATGGGCGGTACTATCGGTTTTAAATCAACGGTGGATGTTGGCAGCCAATTTTTCTTCGAATTGCCTTTGGTGTCTGTACAAAATTCCACTGATCCTTGATGTTCATACTTAGTTATTTTACTGAGTGAAAAGAATAATCATTGACGCTCTATCGCTAAAAATAGCATCGACCTCAGCGCCATGTTTTTATACATCTTTTCTCAAACAATCAAAAAAAACCCGCATACCAGCTGGTAGCGGGTTTGATCATCATCCATGAAAACCAAAACTAGATCGCGTAATTAATCTTATAAAATTAATTACTTAATTGCAAATCCCATTTTGACAGCACACTGTATTACCGGTTTGATTAATATAAAACAAAGCTAATGTTTCGTATGTTTGCCAGCGTACAGAACGCCAAGATATTTGCGTGCATCCTTCTGCACAATCAGGCACTAATGTACATTACCGTACCCACTTGATTAGTTTCAGCCGTCCCGCTGATTTTTAGGGCTTACGCAAAATTGCCCCAGATGCGTCGCACCTCCAGTTACCATTAAGCAAAGTAATAAACGTGCTGTCGTTGTTGCGTCTTTCCGGGACAATTTTTAGTAAGTCTTTTTTAATATTTCGTAGTCAACTTAAGGTTTCATCATGAAAATTTCTATTTTATTGCTAGCCCTTGCAGGTGTTTTAACGATGACGGCTTGTGATCGCCAACCAGCGCAAGTTATCGTCCCAGTCGCTGTTCCGGGACCTGCTGGAGCAACGGGAGCAACTGGCGCAGCCGGTGCCTCGGCCTCTGTCGGTGCAACTGGCCCTACTGGTGCTAATGGCGCACAAGGCGCTACTGGCGCGACGGGTGATCAAGGTATGCCTGGAAATGACGGCACAAAAGGCAAGACTGGAGAGCCGGGCAAGCCAGCCGATCCGACGATTATTGTTGTACCTGCTAAGTAATTAATCTTTTCAAAATAATAGGTTGGCAATACCGATTGATGTGCTGCCAGCCAACTCTCAACACGATGCGATTTTCTTCGGTCAAGCTACAATATTGAATGTCTGATTAACGCATTGTTATCCATATAGAACACATGGGAGGTACTATCGGTTTTAAATCAACGGTGGATGTTGGCAGCCAATTTTTCTTCGAATTGCCTTTGGTGTCTGTACAAAATTCCACTGATCCTTGATGTTCATACTTAG
>JANXTO010000036.1 GCA_025352365.1 Undibacterium sp.
AATCCCATCCGGTTTCTTCTACCGGATCTTTTTTAATTCTCTGCCTTCAAACCTCGTACTTACTTCTTGTGTTTCGCTATCCTTCTTACCTCTACTTCACCGCCTCTCGACAGGAGCCGAACTATAGCAAACCTACATCCACCTTGGCAAGAGCTTTCCATTCATATTTTATAAATCGTTTGAATTAATAGAATGCCTCACTGATTCTTAAAGTTGGCCGGACGCTTTTCCATAAAAGCTTTCATCCCTTCTTTCTGATCCTCCGTACCGAAGCTACTATGAAACAGACGGCGCTCATATTGCACACCTTCTGCCAGCGTTGTTTCATAAGCGCGATTAACGGAATCCTTAACCATCATCACGATTGGTAAAGACATTGAAGCAATCACTGTTGCAGCTGTTATTGCCTCTTCTAACAATTTATCCAACGGCACAACACGAGAAACCAAGCCCGCACGTTCCGCTTCAGCCGCATCCATCATCCGCGCAGTCAAGCACATATCCATCGCTTTAGATTTGGAAATCGCCCGTGGCAGTCTCTGGGTTCCACCAGCTCCAGGCAAAGTCCCCAACTTAATTTCCGGCTGACCGAATTTGGCATTTTCAGCGGCAATAATAAAATCGCACATCATTGCGAGTTCACAGCCACCGCCCAAGGCATAACCTGCTACGGCAGCAATCACCGGCTTGCGAATTTGACGTATTTGCTCCCAATTGCGCGTAATGTAATCGTTCTTATAAGCATCCATATAAGAGTAATTCGCCATTGCACCGATATCAGCACCCGCAGCGAACGCTTTCTCACTGCCAGTAATGACGATACAACCGATGGCCTCGTCTTTATCAAACACTTTTAAAGCAAAACCTAACTCGTCCATCAATTGATCATTTAAAGCATTCAGTGCCTTGGGGCGATTTAAAGTAATGACGCCGACTTTATCCTTGGTCTCAACGATGATATTTTGGTATTCCATATAATCTCCTGATTTATTTAAAAAAATTAGTTCACTGACTTAGGCAATAGCAACCACAGCATACCGCGCTGCTTCATGCGACCGGCTAGCTCACCTGCCTCGTTACCAAAACCCCAAAAAAAATCTGCCCGCACAGCGCCACGAATCGCACCGCCAGTATCTTGTGCCATCACTAGCTTCTGAAGAATCCTGCTGCTATTCGGCTGAGTCGTGGATAAGAATACCGGTGCGCCAAGAGGTAAAAATTGCGCATCAACCGCAATAGATCGCTGCCCAATCAAAGGAACACCTAAAGCACCTTTAGGCCCGATACTAGGATCAGCAATTTTTTCCTCTTTGAAAAATACCACGCTCGGATTGGCGTTCAACAATTCATCTTGTCGGGTCGGATTTTTTATTAACCACTCTTTAATCCCTTGGGCTGAAGCCTGCTCTAACTTTAGTTCACCCTTATCGACTAAATAACGCCCTATCGACTTATAAGGGTAACCATTCTGGTCGGCATAAGCGAGGCGAATAGTCTCGTTGTTATCCTCTAAAACTACTCTACCAGAACCTTGGATTTGCAAAAAGAAAGCGTCAATTGCATCGTCAACCCAAACCAATTCTTTGCCAGCCAACGCCGGTAGGCTGTCAGCACGGGACGCATAAGGCACCACTTTGCTCCCGACCAAGCGACCACGCAGACGCATATTTTTAAGCTCTGGATATACGCTAGACAAGTCTATCGTCAGCAAGTCCGGCGGAGTACGATATAACGGGGTTTGATAGACGCCACCGCGTTTTCGAGAGCCACGCAATAAAGGTTCGTAATAACCCGTCACTAAACCTTCATTCGTACCATCTGGATTAATCACTTGATGCGGCGTGAAAAATGCTTCGAAGAATACCCGTACAGCACCATTATCTTTTCCATCGACATCTTTAGCGATCGTGCAGGGCTCTTTCCATTCCGGTTTATGGCGTAACGCTGAACATGAACTTAAAAAGGCGGGCCAGGCTTCGGTCAGATTATCTTGCTTCCAACCCGGCACATCATTAAAACTGACTGGCTTAAATAAATCGCCAGGCTTGATGACAACAGGCGGGATAACAACAGCAGTACCGCTACCGGGTGGCGTAGTCACCGTCGACGTTGGTACTTTTTTAACTGGTGTCGAGTTACACGCTGCCAGCAATACAGCGGCGGCGGTCAGGGGTAGAATGGTGGACAGTTTGAACATGAGGAAAACAAAATGTGGTTATTAGGATTAGAAGCGTGTCTGGCGATGTGTTTATTAATTTTTATTGTGTGGTGGACGATGTTCCAAGGGCAAAGACCTCGTATACCGCCGACTAAGGTCGAACAAAAATCAGAGCTAGAACCAGAATCAACAACAGCCTCAGAGCCAGAATCAAAAAAATAAGTTCAATGCAAGGTGCGTGGCAAAGATAAGACAAATTCAGGTATCGCTACCTCAAATCGATGCGCATCTTCTGCTACGCAAAAATAACTCCCCTTCATACTCCCCTGCGGCGTCTTTAACTGACTGCCACTACTGTATTCAAAACTTTGTCCTGGCTGCAAAAATGGTTGATGGCCAACAACGCCTAGCCCTTTTACTTCTTCAATATGATCATTGGTATCGGCAATAATCCAATGGCGCGCGATCACTTGCGCTGCAACAGTACCGGTATTTTTGATCGTCACTTTGTAAGCAAAGACAAAACTGTTGTGATCAGGATTCGATTGCTCAGCGACATATTCTGTGACGACGGAAACACTCATTTCGTAAGCGGACATAGTTTTCTTTAAATAATTTTCGATTGGTTGATTTTCAGGCGATCGGCTTACACATTCTCATCAGTTTTCATCCGGCTGGCCTAATAAACCTGACGCAAGTTCGCATCTTACAAAATCGCGAGAGCCATCAGAGTAAAATAGCGCATCCCAACTGCATGCTTATTGATGACACTCACGCCATGACTATTTATCGTATCGCCCCCAGCATCCTCTCCGCCGATTTTGCCCGTTTGGGTGAAGAAGTCCGCAATGTTGTCGCCGCTGGCGCCGACATGATTCATTTTGACGTTATGGACAATCATTATGTGCCAAATCTCACGATAGGGCCTTTAGTCTGCGAAGCAATTCGCCCTCATGTGCAAGTACCAATTGATGTGCACCTTATGGTAAAACCCGTTGACCGCATTATTCCTGATTTTGCCAAAGCAGGTGCAAATCTGATCAGCTTTCATCCCGAAGGTTCAGAACATATCGACCGCAGCCTGCAATTAATCCGTGATTGTGGCTGTAAAGCAGGTTTGGTCTTTAACCCCGCCACGCCCTTGCAAGTCTTAGAAAATGTCATGGACAAGCTGGATCTGATTTTGTTGATGTCCGTCAACCCCGGCTTTGGCGGCCAGTCTTTTATTCCACACACATTGAAAAAGATCGCTGCCGTCAGAAGGCTGATTGACGAATCTGGCCGCGATATTTTGTTGCAAGTGGATGGCGGCGTCAAAATCGACAATATCGCTGAAATCGCCAGAGCGGGAGCCGACACCTTCGTTGCGGGCTCTGCAATTTTCGGCAAACCCGATTACACCGCAGTCATCAATGCCATGCGCGCTGCATTGGCGACAGTGTAAATATTTATAAAACATAGTGTCCAACCATTCTGCGGCTCCCAGACCAATATCGGGCTGGAAGCCGCAGAATGATTGGACGTCTTATTTCATTATTTTATGCTGAAAAATATTAAAGCCGTCATCATTGATCTTGATGGCACCATGATCGATACCGCGCCAGATTTTCTGGTTGCGATTAACCGGATGCGCGCCGAACTGTCGCTATCGCCTTTAGACATCACCACCATTACCAATTTTGTCGGAAAAGGATCAGAGAATCTGATCCATAGAGTGCTGGCGGTGGACTTTGATCAAGAGCAAATCGCCACTCATTTTGATGCAGCAATGGCTGCTTATCAGCGCCATTATCTTGCCATTAACGGCGACTACAGCAAGCTCTATCCCAACGTAATTGAAGGATTAGAAGCCATGCGCAGCCTTGGATTACGCATAGCTTGCGTCACTAATAAACCCGTCAACTTCACCACGCCGCTGCTGGTGAAGAAAGGTTTAGCCAGCTATTTTGAGATCGTCTATGGCGGCGACTCTTTCCCGCGCAAAAAACCCGATCCGATGGCGCTGCTACAAGTGTGTGCTGATTTTGATTTATCTCCCGCGCAGGTTTTGGCAATTGGCGACTCCTCTAATGATGCCAAGGCCGCACGTGCAGCAGGTTGCCCGGTGTTGCATGTACCCTACGGCTACAACCATGGCGAAGCTATACAAAATATTGACACTGATGGTATAGTCCAAAACTTATTGGAAGCAGCTAAGCTGATTTCTACATAAGATTCAGTAAAGATTCACCCCAAATTCAACTAACGTTCAACTACCTAAGAATGTTCCTTACTATAAAACGTTTCGCAATCACACTAGGCTCTTTTGAGGCCTGGCTATGGCGACGCTGGCAATCTACCTGATTCCGCGCAGGCGTCTGCTCGTCCTATCCTTGAGCAGGTGCCTGAAACCGTTTTTTTCATCTAGTCTTATCCGCCTTCATCCTCGAATTGCATAGAGGCGGCTGAAAGCACATCATGACCG
>JANXTO010000093.1 GCA_025352365.1 Undibacterium sp.
TACCTTCTGCTGTTTTTAGTCAGCCGCCAATCGGCACTGTTGGCTTAAGTGAATCGCAGGCCTTAGATCAGTATGGTGAAGTAGATATTTATAGCGCAAACTTCCGCCCTCTTCGCAATACGATATCTGGCAATCATGAACGCACATTCATGAAGCTGGTAGTAGATACCAAAACTCAAAAAATTCTCGGGGTTCACATGATAGGTGCTGATGCACCAGAAATTATTCAGGGACTCGCCGTTGCTATCCGCATGGGAGCGACCAAAGCAGACTTTGATAAAACAATCGGCATTCACCCGACAGCGGCTGAAGAATTTATGACGATGCGTGAGAAAAAAACGAAGCTAAAATGTGGCTCTTAAAACAGGGCTCTAAAAAACATGAATCTTAAAACCGCCATGTCTGATATAGAAAATCTGCAACGTATCGAAATCATAGAGGGGCTAAGTCAGCCATCTGCACAGATTTCACCAAAATATTTTTATGACACAAAAGGCTGCGAACTGTTTGAAGCGATTACGCGTTTGCCTGAATATTATCTGACGAGAACAGAGCAATCCATCATGGCCAGCTGTAGCGAACAAATCGCACAAGCCGTTGGAAAAGACCGGACTATTATTGAATTAGGTGCCGGCAGTTGCGAAAAAGTTCGTCATTTGTTCCGCACTATTCATCCTGCCAGATTTATTGCCGTTGATATTGCATCCGATTTCTTGGTTGACTCAGTCCGTAATTTGCGACAAGAGTTCCCAGAAATTGACATCCGTCCAGTAGTAGCTGATCTTACCTCTGACGTGACATTGCCAGACGATTTACCTATGGGAAAACGCTTAGTATTTTATCCAGGCTCGTCTATTGGCAACTTTGATCGACTAGACGCACTGGCTTTGCTAACCCGCATCCGAACATTGATTGATGTCGACGGCGCATTATTGATTGGTGTCGATTTAAGAAAAAATAGTGCAATTCTGAAAGCTGCCTATGACGATGCAGCAGGCGTTACGGCGGCATTTAATCTCAATGTGCTAAATCATATCAATCGCCTTATCGCAAGTGATTTCAAGCTGAATCAATGGCGACATCTTGCACTTTTCAATATGGACGAGTCACGTATTGAAATGCATCTGGAGGCAATCGAGGACACTCAAGTATCGTGGCGTGGCGGTAACCGTCACTTTAAAACTGGTGAAAAAATCCATACAGAGAACAGCTACAAATATACACCCGAAGCCTTTATAGATCTTTTGGCGCAAAGCGGATTTAAACATTCTCAGATGTGGACTGATGAGAATAATTTATTCGCTGTGATGCTGGCCAGACCTTAAAATTTTTTTCAAAAATTCCTGTAAAAAAATTTTAAAATTTCCGCTAATTCGCCACTGCAATTTATATTCCATTAATTCAATCAGTTCAACCACTAATCGTCCGGCCAATGATATCTACCAATTCACATCATAATTACACATCAATCCGTAATCAAACGATGTCTCTGGCAGCACCACTCTCAGCAGAGGATTGTTGCGTGCAGCCTATGCTGGACGCTAGTCCAATTAAATGGCATCTGGCGCATACCACCTGGTTTTTTGAAACCTTTGTGTTGGAGTCTTGGGAGCTAAAATTTACACCCTATCATCCGGCCTTTCGTGTTCTGTTTAATTCCTATTACAACGCCATCGGTGACAAGCATCCTCGTTCGCAACGCGGTATGCTAACTCGCCCCAGCTTGGATGAAGTCATCGCTTATCGCGCTAATGTCGATCAACGGATTCAAGGATTATTAGTGTCCAATCTCGACAACCAAGCCCTATTGCAAATGATAGAACTGGGACTGCATCATGAGCAGCAACATCAAGAATTGATGCTAACTGATATTAAATATTTACTATCACTCAACCCCCTATTCCCTGGTTATAAAAATACATCTAAGTCAGCTGAACTAGCGACTAAATTACCTACCAAATTACCAAAAGCCGCTCAGGATTTAGTATGGTGTAATTTTGATGCTGGACTTGTTGAAATAGGTCGTAATAGCTCAGAAAATAAGTTAGAAAATACGGAATTTTTCTTTGATAACGAGACACCACGACATCAGGTCTATTTACCAGCGTATCGACTGGCTTCACGTTTAGTGACCAATAGTGAATACGCTCAATTTATTGCTGAGGGAGGTTATCAGCAAGCGCAATATTGGTTATCAGAGGGATGGGATTGGCGCAAAACACAAGATCGCCATCACCCTTTATATTGGGTACATGAAAATAATGCTTGGAATGAATTTACCTTGAGCGGACTAGTTCCACTTAATCCTGATCAACCCGTCGTACATATCTCTTATTTTGAAGCCGATGCCTATGCTCGATGGGCAGACGCACGACTACCAACGGAGGCTGAATGGGAGAATGCCGCTGCAAACTTGCCGTTAGAAGGCCATTTTTCTGACGGCGGATTATTTCATCCTATGCCCGATCAGGATCTTCACAATCCGTTGTCTGCGCATGGACTAAAGCAAATGTTTGGTGATGTATGGGAATGGACACAATCAAGTTATGCTCCCTACCCTGGCTTTCGCGCAAAAGCAGATGCCGTTGGTGAGTACAACGGTAAATTTATGGTCAATCAATATGTATTGCGAGGTGGTTCCTGTGCGACACCAGTGAACCACCTCCGAGCTAGTTATCGTAATTTTTTCCCTGCGCATACTTGTTGGCAGTTCTCTGGTATCCGCCTGGCACGATAACTGATTAGCTAATCAAATTACTTTTTTATACTCATCTGATTAGTTACTTTTTGTACGCCTTCAATAGTTTTTGCTACTTCCGTTGCCCGCAAAATTTGTGTATCGTTATCGACAAAACCGCTGAGCTGGACATCACCTTTGCTAGTGATCACTGCAATATCTAAACTTTTAATAGAGGCATCAGCGATCAAGGCAGATTTCACTTTTGCGGTGATCACGCCATCGTCAATTTTATTACCGATGGTTCTTGATTCTTTCAGCATTAATTTATTAT
>JANXTO010000127.1 GCA_025352365.1 Undibacterium sp.
TCCACGCAATAAGGGCGCAATACGTTCCCATTGATCATCTCTTAACATCAGTCGCAGCATCGTTTCATTCTTTAAAATCCAGAATGTAAACACACTTCGGGAAAAGCTAACAGCTTTTTATATGTCAACACGCCCTAGTACGATGTTCAAATTGTCTTCTTACTTCTTCTCCCTTGAATTTGCTCCTGCCACGCTATACTCATTATATAGGGGGCATTTACTACCAAAGAAAAGAATCAACTTGCTATTCAAAACCATAAAAATCATTACGATTATTCTCTGCCTGTTACTATCCGTGCGATTTCTGCTCGCTGTTTTGGTAGATGCTTGATTGAATGATGTATCGCGGATAGACATATTCATTTTCCGGCATACACAACAAAATCCAAAACCACACTGCAAGCACACCCTGATTAGTCATAGCTAGCGTGATGATGTAATTCCCTATCAAAACAATATGAAATTTTCTGGAGAATATCAATGCGCATTACATTTACTCGATGGAGATCATCGACGCGGCGATGCCATTGGTGAAATTAGTCAGCAATTTTCTTTATTTTTGAATCGGCATGTCAAAAAAGCTTGTATTGATATGTATTGATCTGAGTGGGGTACAGGTGGGATACAAGGCAAGAAGATATATTTTATAAAAACAGAAAGGTTTCGGACCGAAATCTGTAACCCTTTGTTTCTACTGCATATACTGTGGGGTGATCGATGGGGCTCGAACCCACGACAACAGGAATCACAATCCTGGACTCTACCAACTGAGCTACGACCACCATTGAGACTTTCAAGGAGTTTTACTCCAAGTAAGTAAGAGCAGAATTATAAGATGTTTTTGACGATATAGCAAACTCTTTTCTCTGTTTAATAATAAGATAATCACGAGCACGCATAAAAAAGCCTGCGCTAAATTAGCGCAGGCGAAACTCACTTTAGCAGTGAGGGGAAGTAGGACGCATTGCATTGCAACACAGTCCCTCTAATATATCCTTAGCAATTTTCAGAGAAATGGCTTATTACAAATTATTACTAATTGTATTTGGAAGATACATTAGCAACCAAAGATAAAGTCTACGATCACAACTACATCTTGCTTTGCGCAGCATTCAATGCTCGTGCTTTTGCTTTAACTTCAATCACTTCGCGTTTTTTATCTTTGCCTTCTACGATGATCGTCAATGGAATAATATCGCCCTCTTTAATCTGTGTTTTCAAATCCATCAACATCACATGAAAACCGCCTGGCTTTAGCTCCACCAGTTTGCCTGCGAGCAGATCAAGTTGGGGTACTGCACGCATTTTCATGACATTATTTTCTGTTTTCATTTCATGAATTTCTGCAATACCTGCGGCAGTAGTTTGTATCTCCACGATATGCACATCATTACTAGATTGTATTTGCATGAAAGCGCCAGTCGCTTTTTGTTGTGGTACGGTTGCCCTGACCCATGCATCTTTAATCGTCACTTCGGCTTGGGCGCTCATCACGACTGACAATAAGGCAGCGATAAGACAGATTGATTTAAGCGTAGATTTCATTTTCGATTTCTCTGTTGATGTTTATTTTAAGATCTGAAGGCAGCCGCAGACACTTAAACATGTTTGTGCTCGACATAATCAGCCATACCCTGCATGCGCTTTAAAGCTTCCAATAATAAAGCCGGATCGCCTGACGCTAATTTTTTGCTATCCGATAAAGTCTGGCGAAAAACTCGGGCACCCGGCAAACCCGTCATCAGGCCTAGCATATGGCGGGTAATGCCATTCAATTTAAGACCGCTGCCCTTCACTTCTTTATTTGCCGCATGTTGCGCCAATTGTTCGCTGATATACGGCAGCATTAATTGGATCACTTCTGCTCTTGATTTAATTGGTGCATGATCGTCGTAATAGCGCTGATCAAAGCTCGCCATTAAGTAGGGGTTGTGATAAGCCTCACGCCCCAACATCACGCCATCTGTGTGTTGTAAATGGAGGTCAATTTCCTCTATGGTTTTAATACCACCATTGATCAAAATTTCTAGTTGCGGAAAATCTTTTTTAAGCTGATAGGCATACTCATATTTTAACGGTGGAATCTCACGATTTTCTTTGGGACTTAAACCTTTTAAGATCGCATTACGTGCGTGAACAATAAATGTATTACAGCCTGCATCAGCAATTTGTCCGACAAAATCACGCACAAATTCATAGGATTGAATATCATCAATACCAATACGATGCTTGACAGTGACGTCGATACTAACGACATCCCTCATCGCTTTAACACAATCAGCAACCAGGCTAGGTTTTGACATCAGGCATGCACCAAATGCACCTTTTTGTACGCGTTCGGATGGGCAGCCGCAATTTAAATTAATCTCATCGTAACCCCATTGCTCACCCAGCTTGGCACTCTTAGCCAAATCTGCGGGTTCACTACCACCCAATTGCAAAGCGACCGGATGTTCTTCGTCATTAAATTGAAGGTGGCGTGGCACATCGCCGTACAACAAAGCACCAGTCGTTACCATCTCGGTATACAGCCAGCTATGACGCGTAATTTGCCTGTGAAATTGACGGCAATGACGGTCAGTCCAATCCATCATGGGGGCAACAGATATTTTTCTTGATTTATAACTCATTGATTTAATTACTATTTCTTGATCAAACTGGATCGTTTTGAAGAACTTTCAGGTTGGCCGAATTATAGCTGACATAGCAGGGCATCATCCAACTTCCACCGTCTGAGCATATCTTGAGTTAAGTGCGGCAGCGTACAGACCATGTGTTTTATCAGTCTTATTCTGATCCCACACTTATTCAGGAGAACAACATGAAATCTCAACTTGTCATCAGCGCAGTGGTGTTAGCAACAGCCGCCCTTGCTGGCTGTGCCAATAATGCCCCACAGAATACGTCCCAACAAGGCAGTTATTCGACGCCCTACCCCAATAATCAAAATAACCAAAATTATCAAAACAACGCCAGCAACTATGGCTACATCGAATCTATTCAAGTCGTTCGCCCGAATAACAATACCAGTGGTGGTGGTGCAATAGTTGGTGGCTTGGTTGGCGGCCTCTTAGGTAATCAGGTTGGCAATGGTAACGGCAGAACTGCCGCCACAGTAGCAGGTGCAATCGGTGGTGCGCTGGTCGGTAACAATGTTGAGCAAAACAAAAATGCCCAAGCATCCGACAAATACCAAATCCAGATCCGTTTAGATAACGGCAGTACTACCAGCGTAATGCAAGACAATATTTATGATTTCCGCGTTGGTAACCGTGTTCGCTTGATGGATGGTCGCGTCGATCATTATTAATATTTTTATAGAACTGAAAACTCAGATTCTTTATTTCTGATCAAAATTTAACTCCAATTTTTTATTTTATTCAAAGGAATCATCATGTTTGATAAAGACACCAGAGACGCTTACATAGAAAAAATGAAACAACAACTCGACGAATTGAATGTAACCATGCAAGAGCTGGAAGTAAAAGCAAAGGAGGCCAGAGAAGATGCGCACGATAAATACAACGAAGAAATGACTAAACTGCGCGAGCAATCACACTTGGCCAATGAAAAATTGAATGAGTTAAAAGCGGCTGGCGAAGAATCTTGGAAAGACTTAGTAGTCGGCACAGAAAAAGTTCGTGATGCGTTTATCAAAACCTTCCACGATTTCAAATCCAAGCTATAAAAATTTTATCCTCAGAGCGTATTACCAATGAATTCGCTCTGATCTTGCTTAGATAAGATACCTAAATAAGCTAACTAAATAACGCAACTTAACAATGCTACTGAAGAACGTAACTAAGTCACGCAACTATGTTAGGCAACTAATTCAGACAGCTAAGTTCAGTAGCATCAAAAACATCAGGACAAAGTCATGGGCACCATCTTACTAATTATTTTAATTCTTGCGCTAGTCGGCGCTTTTCCAAGTTGGCCACATAGCCGTAACTGGGGCTATGGTCCGAGCGGCGTCACTGGGCTGATCGTTGTTGTCCTGATTGTTTTGCTATTAACCGGACGGATTTAACCGTTACCGACTGCTACAAATCGCTAATCGACCATCTATCAATGTAACTATCAAGGAGTTGAAATGAATAAAAGTAAACTAGATTTTCACCGCACTATTCATATGATGGTCGGTATTGCAGCATCAGTATTATTGATCAATGCAAGCTGGGCACAAGCACCTGTAGCCTCATCACCGACGAGCATGCCGCAAGTAGGTGCACCATTGATTGATCCGCCGCGTTGGTTCCAAGGTGATGCAACGCCAGAAGAGAAATACCAAACTTTGAAAAAAGAAGCTGGTGCAGTTCTTCAAGAATCGTCATATGCCTGTAAGCA
This sequence comes from Undibacterium sp., assembly GCA_025352365.1. Taxonomy (GTDB): domain Bacteria; phylum Pseudomonadota; class Gammaproteobacteria; order Burkholderiales; family Burkholderiaceae_D; genus Undibacterium. Next base: position 4,348 of record JANXTO010000127.1, read on the forward strand.
AATGAAAGGGGCTGCAAGTGCTACTTGCCTGAAACAAGCACGGATGACCTATAGCCAAGATTTGCAGCGTGCAAAAGACATGATGAAAACCTCTGCCCGGTAAGCGACAAATGACTTGCCAGCTGCGTTAACATTACTTAAAACTAGAAGTAAAAATGTGACACTAAAAAACTTGGATTTAATCGAATTCAAGATAACAAGAATATTAAGAAAAGTCAGGGGAAAAAAATGAAAATTACAAAGAAAATCATCGCCAGCACGCTAGCCATATCGGCGTTTATGCCATTGCTGGCACCATTGCTGATGCTATCCGGCGAGGTACAAGCGCAGCAGTACAACACATCACAAATGACGCCACGGATTGACGGTTTTAATGTCGATGAAGTACGCCGATTAGCCCCTGGCGTAGAACTCAATTTTGGCATCTATGGCACACCTGGAGGTCTGGCTACTTTGCGCATCGCCGGTGCCACGCGTAACCTAACTTTGATTGAAGTAGAAGCCGGTCAGTACGAAGGTACTTACACTATCAACAGCCGCGACAAAATTGCGGCGCGTAGTGCGGTCACAGCCAATCTGCGCGTTGGTAATCAAGTAGCCAGCTCGGTTTTAAATGAATCTCTGCAAATCGGCGTTGGAAATCACACCAATCAAATAATGTCCGGCGCGCAACCGAAGATTGAACGATTTAATGTTGACCCGGCAGTAGACTTAAATGGTGGTAGCGATTTACGCTTTACCGTATTTGGCACACCAGGCGGCAAGGTTGATCTCACCATTAACGGCGTCAAAGGTAAAATATTTTTACCTGAAGTCGCCAGTGGCGAATACGTCAACTCCTACACAATCAGAAGCCGTGATCGTATCGCACCCAATAGCACCGTCACCGCTAATTTACGCATCGTTGATCGCGGCGTAGAACGTGTAACCAGTGCGACCTTAGGCAGAAACCTGCAAGTAGCACAAGTACAAACTGCACCAGCGCCAGCCGCCCGTATATGCTATAACTGCGGCACTGTAGAAGCTGTCAATATCGTCGAAGTTAAAGGCGAAGGCAGCTACCTGGGCACTATCGGTGGGGGCGTTGTTGGCGCACTGCTCGGTAGTCAGGTCGGTGGTGGCAATGGCCGTACTGTAGCAGAAATTGCAGGCGCTCTAGGTGGTGCCTATGCAGGTCGGAATATAGAAGGCAATGCCCGCAAAACCAATCACTACGAAGTCATCGTCCGCTTACAAAATGGCGCAACACAGATGATTCCATTTGCCAGCGAACCTGGCTACCGTGTTGGTGATAAAGTACAAGTCAATAACGGTACTATCGTAAGAAATTAACACTAAACGATGACTAAAGTAGTCACCGTTTCTTCTTAAGAAAAATCCAGTTCTGGGGTGCTCATTGAGTACCCCAGATTAACGATATGAAGTCAATCGAGTCAGTTGGGGGAAACATGCGTGGCAATACTCGTCTTAAATTTATTCATATCTTCAATCTCATCGCAACGATTAGTACAATCATACTCGCCACTGGCTGCGCGGCCTTGCCTGAAGTACGCTATTTAAATACCTCATTATCTGCCCCGGCAAGCCCGACTGTCACCACTGCACAAGGTACACTCAGCGCCAAGAAAACTAATTCGCTATTAATTAAGCGCTGGCGTAATTCTCATATCGACATCGCTGCACTAGCCGCGTTAGAAGAAGCCGCAACTGGCAGCCCGCTCATCGCCGGCAATAAAGTCACGCTCTTGTTTGATGGCCCACAAACGATGGCTGCCATGATGGAGGCGATTACCGCAGCTACCGACAACATCAATTTAGAAACGTACATCTTCGATCAGGACGAACTAGGTATCCGCTTTGCAGATCTGCTAATCGCAAAGCAACGGGCAGGCGTTCAGGTCAATATTATTTATGACAGCGTCGGCACCATCGGTACGCCACAGACTTTTTTTGACAAAATGCGTGACGCAGGAATTCACTTATTAGCGTTTAATCCGGTTAATCCATTAAAGCTAATTGGCCCGTGGGAACCCAATAATCGTGATCACCGGAAAATCTTAATCGTTGACGGTACAGTCGCTTTTACCGGCGGCGTGAATATCAGCGCGGCTTATGCCAATAGCTCTTTATTTCGCTCAAAAACAAAACGGGATGACAAAGTCGGCTGGCGCGATACGCACATCAAAATCGAAGGCCCTGCAGTCGCCGCAATGCAATGGGTATTTTTAGATAACTGGGCCAGTCAAAAATCACCAGATCTATCCGACAGTAACTTCTTCCCACCGTTGAAAGAAGCTGGCGACAAACTGGTGCGCGTGTTAGCCAGTGAGCCAGGTGGCAACCATGAGATTTATAAAGCCTATATTCTTGCGATACAAGAAGCTAAAAAAACGATCCATATCACCAGCGCCTATTTCGTACCGGACGCACAAATTTTGCAAGCCTTAAGTGACGCCAGCAAGCGTGGTGTCGATGTCAAAATTATTTTACCCGGCGTCACAGACAGCGGCTTGGTATTCCATGCAGCGCAATCGTTTTATGATGAAATGCTGACAAACGGCATCAAAATTTATCAGCTACAAATTGCAGTGCTCCATGCAAAAACTGCTGTGATCGACCAGGTCTGGGCAACAGTAGGATCAACCAATATTGATACCCGCAGCTTCTTGCATAATAATGAAATCAACGTCGTCGTTTTTGGAGAAGAATTTGGCAACGCGATGGAAGCAACTTTTGTAGAGGACCTGCGCAACGCCAAAGAAATTACCAAAGAAGTCTGGGAGCAACGTCCCTTTAGCGACAAGTTTAAAGAATGGACTGCGCGGCGACTAGAATATTGGCTGTAATGGTTGCTTGTTATCGCAAGCGGATTTGAGCCATTGAAGTGTAACGCCTTACTAAATATTTGATTCGCCATTTAAATATACTCCCACTATGTATATTTAATTGTCCATATAATTACTGGACAATAAGCCATATTTCACAAAAATGATGGGGAGTATATTAAATAACTAAGGATTAAATTGATAAATCAGGCAAAAAATAAGCCTAAAAATAAGCCTAAAAATAAGCTTAAACTCAGCGCAATCAAGACACCAATAAAACTAGCGCAACTGAGCTTAACTTAGCGAAATTATTAAGTCACAACTCACAAAGCGTAAAACAAACATCTGTTAAATAACAAAATGGAGAGCAAATGCAAAACTTTAATCCAATACAGTTACGTCACTCACTACCCCAGCTACTATTGGTCACCATGATAACTGCGATGAGTATCAGTCATTACGCCCTGGCAGATACAGATATCAATCCGTCCGAAGCGGCAAAGTCTATGCACGCCAAATACAGTGCCATCGAGCAGCAGCTAGAGAAAAATCAATTCAATCGGCCTCTGGTTTTGGAATCAGTCGAAACCGACCATCGTCTGAAAGGTGATATTTATGCCGTGGTTGACTACCCTTTTGCAGCCGTCACTACAAGCCTCAATAGCCCGGACCATTGGTGCGACATCATGCACTTACATCTGAATACTAAGTATTGTCATGCCACAAAAACGGCTGGCGGCAATGGATCAGACAACAAGCCCAGCGCAGCACTCAAAGTCTATATTGGTAAAAAAACGCCAGAAGAATTAAGCGAGGCAAGCCGTGTTGATTTTAATTACACTCAGGTAGCAACAACACCGGAGTACATGCAGATCATGCTCAGTGCCGATCAGGGACCGCTCGGCACCAACGACTACCGCATTATTTTAGAGGCCATTACCCTGTCAAAAACAAAAACATTTTTGCACCTGACCTATTCTTACTCCACTGGCTTATCTGGGCGCATAGCAATGCAAACTTACCTCGCGACGGTAGGCCATGGCAAAGTGGGATTCACTATTAATGGCAAAACACCAGACGGCCAGCCTGACTACATCGGCGGCGTACGTGGTCTGATGGAACGCAATACTATGCGCTATTACCTCGCGATTGATAGCTATTTAGGCGCAATAAATGCAGCGCCAGACGCGCAATTAGAAAAACGTTTGTTAAGCTGGTTTGCAGCGACAGAAAAATATCCAAAACAATTGCATGAGCTGGATCAAACTGATTATATGGAGTTGAAGCGTGCTGAGTACACCAGACAGCAGAATGTAAAATAAGATTTTAGAAACTGGTTTAGAGGCGAATTTAGTGACTGAGTTCGTTGCTAAGTTCGTTGCTAAGTTCGTGAATAATTTAGCGACTAAGTTAGTAACTTAGCCAGAAAATAAATTGAACATGCAGACTTGAGAACAGCACTAATGACTGTCGGGCTAGTAAAGTTTTAGCCCGACATATAAAGCAGTTTATAAGAATTTATAAGTCATAAGAACCATCAATCTCCGGTCGTTTACGGCGCAAAGCTAGCGCAACTACCGCACCGACAGCAGTCAATAGTAAGCCGCCACCGATCACCGGCTTGAGTAATTTCTTACCAGACAAAAATGTGAACGCAGTCACAGCAAGCGGCATTAATGTCTGAAACTGTCCGCCGACTTTTCTGACGTTGGGCGTAAACAAATTGTTGAGCCGCATACCGATCACACCTAGCAAATGCTGGCCTACATTACGTACCAAAGTTTCTGCATGCAAGCTCTGCAACACATTGGTTTTGGCTTGCACTATACCTATGCGATAGACCGCGCCATCCAGCAATAATTGTGCTTTGCGATGAGCGAGAGCTTTTTCTTTTGCTGCGTCACTTCTCATATTGTTCTCCATTGGCCAGCGCGATGTTGATTTGATGTTGATGTGATATTCAGAAAAACTTTAAAAGGCGGGTTCGCCATTAAAACCTAGAGCAGCATGTCCCGGTCTGATTTCAGTTCAGCCATAGTGACTGGTAAAGATAATTTACCATGCCTTACCATCGACAACAGGTAGAGCAACAATCCAACAGCAATTGCGACAAATACTAAGCTCATAATTAATAGAATTTTCCAGCCTAATGCGTCCCAGCTTAAGTAGACAACCAACGCCGTGCCATAAGCCAAGGCAAACCAGATCGCCAAAATCGCCAATGCGAATACCAGTGCGATTTTTAGCGCATGATTACGCAGTTCTGACAATTCCAGCGCTGCTAGTTCTAGCCTCGACAATAGCAATCCAAATCCATTTTTGGCAACGCCCGCTAAGCCAGCCATTAAACCGACAGCGGGCGCTGCATTAGAGTTATCCGTCATTTGATTTGTCCTGGAAGTTTTTTTAGTTTGGTGAATCTGTAGCGCTCGTATTTTGAATACAAATTTGAATACGATTTTGAATACAATCGTGGGCTAACGCCAGAACCGATCCGGCATTAACCCAACGAGACATATTGCTATGTCGTTTTACTTACTCTGCTTAATTTCCCTACGCTTACTTGCGCGCAGTTGACTTTACTTGCGGCTAATAATCACACCTAATAACAATCCAACACCAGCTGCCGCTGCAATTGCACGCCATGGGTTTTCTTTGACATAGACATCCGCGGATACCGCCATTTCTTTACCGGCGACAATCGCGCTGGCTTGCGCTTCTTGCGCTTTAACCAAGGCCGCATCTAGCAGCTTCATGGCTTTGTCACGAGCTTCGTCTGCTTTTTCGCCAGTTAATGCGGCAGCAGCAACGAACAATGCTTGAGAATCTTTGATTAATAATTTGACGTCTTTGTTGACTGCTTTTAAATTTGATTCCAACATAATGATCTCCTAAAAAGATAAAAAATATCACTACTATTGTTCAGGAAAATTTGAATTAAATTTCCTGAAACAACCATCTTAACTGATGCTGCTTAGTGCTACAAATTACTTAGTACTACTTGACCAATAAATCCCGCATATCATCCGCATGTTCCTCTTCCATCGCCATGATCCCGACTAGCATATGCTTGGTGGTCGGATCGGTATCGCCGATTTGCTCAATCATTTGACGGTACGCTTCAATAGCGACGCGCTCAGCGATCAAATTCGATTTGATCATAGATTGAATACTGTCTGAATCATCGTACTCTGCATGGCTGCGGTCAATCAGCGTTGCCGGATTAAAATCCGGGCTACCGCTCAACTGCACAATACGCTCTGCCAATAAGTCGGCATGGCCTTGCTCTTCCATCGCATGCTGTAAAAACTCTGCTTTAATCGGGCCATTTTGCAAGCCACTTGCCGTGTAGTAATGGCGCTTGTAGCGCAATACACAAACCAGTTCCGTCGCCAATGCGCCATTTAACATAGCGATCACTTCTTTACGGTCTGCCTGGTAACCGACGGTAACTGCACCATCATCCATATTTTTGGCAGCATCACGGATTGCCGCGGTGTCGATACCCTTATGATTCATTTTTTTTGCGTCATGCATGATGCTTCTCCAAAAATTTAAAATTGGTCTTGGTTGGTTTTGATATTAGCGGGTCTAAAAATTGTATTTACTGACGCTGCGGTACCTTGCCGCTAGCATCAGACAAAACGATTTCTACACGACGATTTAACTGACGATCTTGTGCGGTAGTATTGCTTGCGACTGGGTAAGCTTGACCATAACCACGGACAGCTATACGCTCCGGTGCGATACCCATTTCTTGCAATGCGGTGCGTACAGAAGTCGCACGGCGCTCCGACAATTCCTGGTTATGGGCAGCAGTCCCTGTGCTGTCAGTAAAACCTTCTACCAATACGGTACGTTGCGGATTTTGTTGCAATACATCGGCTAATTTTTTAGCTGTACGTAAGCCTTCTGGATTAAGGCGCGCCATGTCGGTGCCAAACAAAACATCACCTAAAGTAATGACCATACCGCGATCTGTTTTTTTGGCAGCCAGATCAGCTAATTGCGCTTCTAACTGTGCGGCGCGGGCTTGTGCGTCTTGTGTCTGACGTTGTGCATCCATCGCCTGACCTTGCGCTATTTGCGCTGCCAACTTAGCTTGCTCTGCGCTCGCCAAAGCTTGTGCCGCAGAAGCTTTTGCCTGATCTGCCTCGTTAGTGCGTTGATCTAAGCGGATTTGATCACGCTCTTTACCTGCACTGGCGATATCAGCCTCTGCAGATTTTTGCTTAGCGACTTCTTGTGTCAGGGCGATTTTTTGTTTAGCGATATAAGCTAATTTATCGATCTTGTCCGCATTGTCATTATTTTTTGCAGCAGCGTTGGCTTGGTCTAAAGCATCGCTGGCTTGCTTCATTTCTAAGGATGCATAACTAGCCACTTTGGGATTGCTTTGCGCCATCGCATAATCACTGCGAGTCTGATCTAACAAACTAGTCGTTTTTGGCATAGAGCTACACGCAGAAACAAAGACTGCCATAGCTAACAGAACTGGTGTGAAGTAAGTTTTTTTCATGATAATGCCTTTTAATTTATTGGTTTATTTTGTACAGGTCGCTTAGATAAAATAAGCGAGAGAATGAATCAGAAAATATAGCTGCTTATTTAGTAGCGCTGTTGCGATCTAACTCCTCACGCAAGACACGAATATCATCTTGTAGCGCGTTAGATGCCGCTTGTGCTTTGGCTGAATCAGCCTTACCTTGTGCTAGCTTTGCATCGGCCTGGGCTTGCGTAGCCAGATCATTTGCAAGCTTATAATCCTTAGCTGCCATCGCTTTATTAGCGCGTGCCATTTTGTCACGTGCTGATGCCATCTCTACCGGTGCAAATTCTGCCGCACCAGCGCCAGAGGCGTTATCCACTGCAGCGCTAGATACAGCCACACTCGCGGTTGCCGGCGTCTTCATACTGCTGCAACCAACTGTCAAAATCAGAACTGCGCCGCATAAGACCGCTAAGCCCGTTGTAGCCAGTGTAGTAGTAGTTTTTTTAAGTGATGTAGCTGTAGTAATTATCATTTTTCTTCTCCGTTGAGTTAGTAGTCGCAGTACCAGAGAATCTGTTAAACAGAATCTAATGCTGGTCTCGATGTGATAAATCATAGGCTGAAATTTTTGCAAGATCAGTACGCTGGCGCACATTGACTTCTTTTTTTCTGACAGGCATACATGGTGATTTTTTTAGGTAAATATCAAGGTAAAAGTGCACCAGCGTAAAAGATGGGATCTTTTAAATGTTCAGCAGTATCCATAAATATGCCATGCACAACCTTGCCTGTAGAGAATATCTGTCTGCCGCTCGTCGTCAATCAAGGAGGTGAGTACCTAAAATATGAAGCTTTCCATATAGCCCCCCCAACTAATTAAGTTGGTAGTTATCTCCTCAATGATCTTGATTTTTTAAACAGCTAAATACCCGGTAATTTACGTCAACAACTACATGCAATAACGTGAGGTTCCGCACATATCAATTTAAAAATACGGTTTATGGTTGAAGAGTTAAGACTAGGTCTCAGTTTTGTTGATACGTAGTTTTCATTCCGATTCCGATTAACTCAAACTTATTTATGGATTGCCCGCCATGCCTAACACTAAGACATCAATACCAATACCTAAAGCACCAACAGAAGCGGTAACGAATAGAGCGACTGATAGCAACAAAAAAAACGCACCTACCTTTGTTGGCAATGGAGGTGAATTGCATCAAACTGTAGAAAAAAAACACCCGTCTTTAACGACAAATCAAGGTCTCGTCATTGCGGATAATCAAAATTCTCTCAAAGCAAATGCAACAGGTCCTACATTGCTGGAAGACTTTATTTTGAGAGAAAAAATTACGCATTTCGATCATGAGCGGATACCAGAACGTATCGTGCACGCAAGAGGCACTGGTGCTCATGGATACTTTGAATTAACCCACTCACTAGAAAAATATACGACGGCAAAAATTCTGACCAAGTCCGCTGTTCAAACGCCTTTGTTTGCGCGTTTTTCGACTGTGGCCGGTGGTTCTGGCTCGGCGGATACTCCAAGAGATGTGCGGGGATTTTCGGTCAAATTTTATACATCAGAAGGTAACTGGGACCTAGTTGGAAATAACATTCCGGTATTTTTTATTCAAGACGCGATTAAATTTCCTGATCTGGTCCACGCTGTAAAGATGGAGCCTGACCGAGGCTTCCCGCAAGCAGCTACTGCACATGACACATTTTGGGACTTTATTTCGCTAACCCCTGAAGCAATGCACATGGTGATGTGGATTATGTCGGATCGCACATTACCGCGATCGCTAAGCATGATGGAAGGCTTTGGTGTGCACTCCTTCCGTTTGATTAATCAAGAAGGTGACTCCACTTTTGTAAAATTTCATTGGCGACCTAAACTAGGACTTCAATCAACAATCTGGGATGAGACAGTAAAAATTGCAGGCGCCGACCCTGATTTTCATCGTCGTGATATGTTTAACGCGATCAATGCTGGTCATTTTCCTGAATGGGAATTGGCAGTACAACTGTTTACTCAGGAACAGGCCGATCAATTCCCGTTTGATCATCTGGATGCAACTAAGCTTATCCCCGAGGAACTAATTCCCTTGCAGTTCATTGGACGCATGGTTCTCAATAGGTGGCCAGATAATTTTTTTGCAGAGACGGAGCAAGTAGCGTTTTGCCCTTCTCATGTGGTTCCAGGTATTGATTTTTCTAACGATCCATTGTTACAAGGGCGTTTGTTTTCATATCTGGACACACAGCTGTCACGATTAGGCTCACCTAATTTTCATCAAATTCCGGTGAATGCGGCCAAATGCCCATTCGCAAATCATCAGCGGGATGGCCATATGCAGATGAGTCAGCCAAAGGGCAGGGTCTCGTATGAGCCGAATAGCTTGTCCCTAACATCACCGCGCGAGCAACCAGTCGCAGGCTTTAAAAGCATGTCGGAACAGCTGGTTGGAGACAAGGGTCGGATTCGCCCAGAGAGCTTTGCAGATCACTATAGCCAGGCTCGTCAATTTTATCTCAGTCAAAATAAATACGAACAATCACATATCGCTTCGGCGCTGGTTTTTGAATTATCGAAAGTCGAACATCCACATATTAGAGAGGCCATGGTCGGCCACCTAAGACATATTGATGCAGATTTAGCAGCGCGTATTGCCTCGGGTTTAGGTATTAAAAACTTACCCCAAGCACCGAAAAGTTCGGCACCTGTTCAGGATTTCGCCATATCTCCTGCGCTAGGCTTAATGAATAAGATGAAAGATACCTTAGCCGGTCGTGTAGTAGGTATTCTTATAGCGGACGGCTCTGATGCAGAGACTTTACAGAAGGTAAAGCAGGCAATCATGAAGGAAGGTGCGATATGCAAAACTTTGGCGCCTAAAATTAATGGCATATATTTATCTGACGCCACCGCAGCTAAAATAGATGGTCAACTAGCTGGAAGCCCTTTAGTCATGTTTGATGCAATTGTCGTAATTCTGTCAGAACAGTCCTCAAAAAATCTAGAAAAAAATATGGCCGCCACAGAATTTGTCAGGGATGCCTATAACCATCTTAAAGCTATTGCTTTTGATGCCGGAAGTAAGAGCTTATTAGATAAGGCCGGAATAAAAAAAGACGCTGGAATAGTAGCGACAACCAAATTGAAAGAATTTTTAACTGCTGCAAAAATACGTCAATGGAGCCGCGAAGAATTAGTCTCACCAAGTATTTGAGAGTATTTTAAAAATTCGGTTTACTTCGGTTTAATTCACTTTTCTTGCGCCTAGATAATGCTTTTGCTTTTACAACTCAATTGATAGAAAAGACTTAACATGAAAAAAATATTAATGGTACTCACGTCACATGACAAACTAGGTGATACCGGTAAAAAAACTGGCTTTTGGCTAGAAGAATTTGCTGCACCCTATTATGTTTTTATAGATGCAGGTATAGAAGTTACGCTTGCATCACCTTTAGGAGGTCAGCCACCATTAGACCCAAAAAGTGATGATGAAGCATCTCAGACTACATTTACTCACCGCTTTAAAATAGATCTCGTGGCCCAGCATGCCTTAGCTAACACACTGCAACTATTAACTATCGTACCAGAGGATTTTGACGCTATTTTTTATCCCGGTGGACATGGACCTTTGTGGGATTTAGCAGAAGATTCGTCCTCGATTACTTTAATCGAAACGACATTTTCTCAAGGTAAGCCAGTAGCGCTCGTTTGTCATGCCCCAGGAGTGTTACGAGGCGTTAAAAATCCAGAGGGCATTCCTGTGGTTCATGGAAAATCAGTAACCGGTTTTACTAATACGGAAGAACAGGCTGCGGGACTGACTGATGTTGTACCGTTTTTAGTCGAAGATATGTTGAAGAAAAATGGAGGTCATTATTCAAAAGGGCAGGATTGGCAACCATATGTACAAATAGATGGATTATTAATCACAGGGCAAAATCCTGCATCATCGGAAGAAGCTGCGAAAGCGTTGCTAGCGATGGCAACCACGCCCACATAATTTTTGTAAATTGCGTCGCACCAAAAGGTCAAATTTGCTGCTCGGTAATTCATATTAGCAAAAAAATCGCCGTACTAAGTGCTACTCATAGTCCAATATGGTTAAGCAAGAAGCTATAGACATCACTTCCGTCTATAGCTTCTTGCTTATTGTTACTTAAGGCTTCAACTGACCTCGAATTTCTCCATCTTTGTTTTCTGCGCTATGGACATTCACATACAAACTTCCCGCCTTATAGCTTGCATACTGACCATCCGTCAACATCGCGCCTGAAGGTACAGCCCAACCATTTTCGCCAGACTTGACCAGTGTAATAATTGGAGGGCCTTTTTTGCCTTCAGCGCCCAAATGGATGTGAGCTAAGGTTCCAACTAATCCGGTAGTAGTGATCATGCCACTGACAGATTTATCGTTGTTAACGACGATACTTCCCGATCCCTTTGCATTCGTTTTAACCGCAGGAGTCTCTTCTGCGCCAGTCAGACTTACTTTTGTCTCAGCGGCATAAGCCCCCGCCGAACTAAGCATGATTCCACAACCAAGCATTAATACACTCAGCATTTTATAGACGGATTTTTTACGGAATTGGGTCCTCATAATGAGCTCCCCGGTGTGTCGTAAAAGGTTTGTACTGAATCAGCCCAAGTACTATCCGCCATGTCCGGCCATTGATCAGAATTAAATCCAGGAGCGTTTTCAAAACGTTCCTTTTGTACGTTCAGTACAAAGCGTTTATTTTCCGTATCCAGTTTTAATGCACTCCAAGGAACCGCAAAGAGTTTTTCACCTATCGTAAAAAGTCCGCCATGAGCTAGCACAGCATAGGCAATTTTCCCTGTTCGCATGTCGAGCATAATTTCTTTTATTTCCCCCAAATGTTCATCTTGAAGATTGTGTACATTGTCTCCAATCAATGTATTTGCTCCCATCAATTCTGGTCCGGGGCCTTTATTTTCACCTGATTCTCCGGTGACATACATTCCATAAGTATCGTTTTCTAAATAACTCATCATCATTCTCCTTAAGTGAGTTTGTAGGTTGATCGGTTTAGAAAATCTTGTCCGTTCGATACCGCACAAAAAAATTTTTCGCTAAAATGAATTATCAATTTCTTCAAAGAATTGTCAGTATATTTTTTTATAAAAAACCTGGTTCGAATGAGAGGAAGCGCACATACAGACAATCTCTCGACGAATATTCTGCGCTTGCTATTCCATTTTATCTTTCTTCTCGGAGTATCTATGAACTCAAAAAATCTTGATGCAATCAATATGCTCATGGCAGATCATCGGGCAGTAAAAGCAATGTTCGCAGAGTTCGAAGAACTCAGTGATCGCTCGAAGGTAAGTAAGAAAAGAGTGGCGGATGCAATTTGTAATGCTTTGCTAATTCACACACAAATTGAAGAAGAAATTTTTTATCCGGCAGTAATGGAGATGATCGATAACGACGATTTAATGGATGAAGCCGTAGTTGAACATGCCAGTGCCAAAGAGTTGATAGAACAGATTCAGGAAATGGATCCGGGGGATGATTTATATGATGCAAAAGTAAAAGTTCTTTCGGAACAAATTGAACATCATGTTCAGGAAGAAGAAGGTGAGATGTTCCCTTTAGTTCGAAAAACAAGACTGGATTTGATCGCTCTTGGTGAAGAAATGAACCAACGCAAGGAGCAGCTTTAAAAGTTTTTCGATTGATATATCAACCACGCAATACAAATAAAACCAATTACGAACTTAACGGGGGCAACATGCAAAATAATTCTAACGGAGCAACTATGCTTGAAATCAATAGCGATAATTCGGACTGTACAGGTACCTCTGGCGTCTCTTGGGGCGCGATATTGGCAGGTGCAGTAGCCGCTGCTGCGCTCTCATTAATACTTCTGATGCTAGGTGCTGGCCTAGGCCTGTCAAACGTATCTCCCTGGTCTTACAACACTACCGTAATGGGAGCGTCAGCGATTGCATGGCTCACGTTTACACAACTTGCAGCCTCTGGAGTGGGCGGATATCTAGCAGGTAGGTTGAGAATAAAATGGAGTAATATGCACGTTAACGAAGTGTATTTCAGAAATACTGCTCATGGTTTACTTGCCTAGGCTGTTG
>JANXTO010000132.1 GCA_025352365.1 Undibacterium sp.
ACCGCTTGCCAGATTGCACCAAAGCCGGTGGCGGCTGTTTTGATTTCAATTGTGCAGGCACCATTTTGTGGAGTGCTTTCTATCAGCACCTCCAGATTGCCGGAACTGACAACGCCTACCAGTTCAGCTGGATTATTTAAATGACGGTTGCCATTTTCGAATCGATAATTTAAGGTTTCCATTGCGGCTCTCTTTTCTACTAATTTAGTAGTTTGTTCGCTTCGACCAATTGCCTACCAATTTCTAAAACGCTTTGGTGGGTTATACAAACCGCCAGAAGCGCGCACCAGATCTTTCATCGATTTGGCGGCGAGCAAACTGCGAGTGGCCTGACGTTTGTCAATGCCAATGTCCTCGGCACGCTGAATGATGCCGCGATCGCGTAAATTTTCTACCATGCGCTTGTCGCGTGCGATGCCAACGGCGGTATAGCCTGCCACACCACGGATCGCCTGTTCGCGCTCTTCATCCGTACGGCACAATAAAAGATTGGCGATGCCTTCTTCCGTCAAAATATGTGTCACGTCATCGCCATAAATCATGACAGGTGGAATCGCCATCTTGGCTTGTTCCGCCAGTTCCCATGCATCGAGTTTTTCGACGAAGGCAGGTTGCATATGTTCGCGAAAGGTTTCGACAATTTGCACCACTAATTTTTGTCCGCGCGGGATCAGATTTTTCCCTTCCCGCGCTTGTTGTCCGGCTTTTAACCATGCCGGGCTGGCGTGTCGTCTGCCACGTGCATCTGCGCCCATATTCGGCGCACCGCCAAAGCCCGCGATTCGTCCCAATGTCGCGGTGGAGGAATTGCCTTGTAAATCAATTTGCAAGGTAGAACCGATGAACATATCGCAGGCATATTGTCCCGCCGCCTGGCATAAGGCACGATTACTGCGCATGGAGCCGTCTGGTCCCACAAAGAACACATCAGGCCGGGCACGGATATAGTCTTCCATGCCTAGTTCCGAGCCAAACGAATAGACAGATTCGACAAAGCCAGCCTCAATCGCGGGGATCAAAGCAGGGTGGGGATTGAGTGCCCAATGACGTCCGATTTTGCCTTTGAGTCCCAGCGACTCAGCATAAGTTGGTAATAATAATTCGATGGCGGCGGTATCGAAGCCGATACCGTGATTGAGCCTTTGTACGCCATATTCCGCATAGATGCCTTTGATCGCCATCATCGCCATCAGGACTTGTATCTCTGAAATCTGCGCTGGATCACGTGTGAATAAAGGTTCTATGTAATATGGATTAGGTGCTTGCACGACAAAATCAACCCAGTCGCCCGGAATATCCACTCGCGGCAGTACATCGACAATCTGATTTACTTGCACAATCACGATGCCATTTTTAAATGCGGTAGCCTCGACGATGGCGGGTGTATCTTCTGTATTTGGACCCGTGTACAAATTACCGTGACGATCTGCCGCCTCTGCTGCGATCAGACAGACGCGCGGTGTCAAGTCGATAAAGTAGCGACCAAATAATTCGAGATAAGTATGGATCGCACCGATATTTAACTTGCCTGAGCTGACCAGTTTGGCGACTCGTCCAGCCTGTGGGCCTGAAAAAGAAAAGTCCAACTTTGATGCAATACCACGGTCGAATACATCCAGATGCTCAGGCAAGGCAATGACGGATTGCAGCATGTGGAGTTGATTGATTTTTGTAGGGTCAAGCGTTGCCAGCGCTTTGCCTAAAAAATCAGCTTGTTTCTGATTGTTTCCTTCAAGGCAGACCCGATCACCGCATTCCAACACCTGATGCAGTAAATCAGCGATACGCGAAGCCGGCAAAACTTTGCCGTTTAAGGCTTCAGCTAAGGACGACCGGGCGCGTTGCAGACGTTGACTTCGATTGTCTTGCAAACTATTCCACATAGTAGGTCGCGCACTTGATCGTTCATTTAGATGAGCATCAGAAAATTGACTCATTTCGCTCCCATAATCATGGTAGGCAAGCCCGTTGAAATCCCTGGAAACAAGCACAACAACAGCACTGCCAGAAACATCAGCGCGACAAACGGCATCACGCCCCAGATTACGTCCTTCAACGGAATATCCGGTGCGATGTTTTTAATGACAAAAATATTTAATCCGACCGGTGGATGGATTAATCCCATTTCCATCACGACGGTCATCACAATCCCAAACCAGATCAGATCAAAACCAGCTGCTTTCAACGGTGGCAAAATGATCGGAGCAGTCATCAAAATAATCGATACTGGTGGTAGGAAAAAGCCAAACACAATCACCATCGTGAGAATCACTGCTAGTAGTACCCATTTTGATAAATGCATATCAACTACCCATTGCGCTGCAGACTGACTGATATGCAAATAACTCATCACATAGGAATACAGTAAAGACATGCCAATGATCAGCAACAGCATGGTGGATTCTTTGATGGTCGATGTCAGAATCGGACGCAAATCTTTTGGCCGCCATACGCCATACACAATAGCGATTAAAGCCATTGCCAATAACGCGCCCAGACCTGCGGTTTCTGACGGTGTCGCAAAGCCGCCGTACAGCGCAACCATCACACCGATCAGCAAAATAACGAAGGGCAATACACGCGGCAGCATTTCTACTTTTTGCGCCAGGGTGAAGTGCTCTTTTTCAAGATAGGCAGATCCCGTTCCGGTCTGATTGAATACTGCTAAGGCCATACGGTATTCTTTGCGTGCCCGATACACGGCATAACCAGCAAATAAAAATACCAGCAATACCCCAGGACCGACGCCGGCTAAAAATAGGCGTCCCAGAGACTGTTCCGCCGCGACCGCATACAAAATCATTGTGATTGAAGGCGGTAATAAAATACCTAAGGTGCCACCTGCTGCAATGATGCCTGCTGCAAAACCAGGCGAATAACCACGTCTGCGCATTTCAGGGATGCCTGCTGAGCCAATCGCAGAGCATGTTGCAGGCGATGAGCCTGCCATTGCCGCAAATAGCGCGCACGCCACTACGTTGGCGATACCGAGACCGCCGGGTACTTTGTGCAACCAGGTATGGATTGCGGAATACAGGTCTTTGCCCGCCGGAGATTTGCCGATAGCCGCACCTTTTAAGATGAACAGCGGGATCGACAACAAGGTGATGGATGCCATTTCTTCATACACGTTTTGCGTCACGGTATCGAGCGATGTGGCAGGCATAAAAAAATACATGAAACTGGTCGCGACGATGCCGAGTGCAAACGCAATGGGCATCCCGGAAAACATCACCACCAG
>JANXTO010000214.1 GCA_025352365.1 Undibacterium sp.
ACCACCTTGGTCCGCAATAGCATCGCGCAAACCGGCGAGATCAACCAATGCAGTTTGTCCAAGAATATCGTGACACACCACACGTGCCGGAAACCATGGAAAATCCAGATCACGCTTACGCTCAATGAATTGCTTCAATGAGTCGGTCAATGTCGCCGGATCGCAACGACGTACCAGATTCTCGGCAAGAATACGAGATGTGTATGGCAACTTATCATACGCACCAGGCGCAATCGCATCGACCGCGGCACGCGTATCGAAATAATCCAGCGCAGTGCCAGGGAGTTGTTTGCGGAATTGAGTATTCATCATTCAGTCAGTCTAAAATAATCGAATCGCAGGAGCCAAAAAATTGGTAGGTATCCCATGTCCACCCACCAATTTCTTGTTTGCTAGCTTGCAAAAAAGCTGTTTACTTACGGTCTTTCAGCGCCACAAATTGCAAATCTTCAGGCCCGACATAATTCGCACTTGGACGAATGATCTTGTTGTCGATACGCTGTTCAATGATGTGTGCTGCCCAGCCGGAAGTACGCGCAATGACGAACAACGGTGTGAACATGGCAGTTGGCACGCCCATCATGTGATACGACACGGCAGAGAACCAGTCCAGATTCGGGAACATTTTTTTGATGTCCCACATGACTGTTTCTAAGCGCTCTGCGATATCAAACATTTTGGTAGAACCTGCTTCAACCGACAACTGACGTGCGACTTCTTTGATGACTTTGTTGCGAGGATCAGACACGGTGTAGACCGGATGTCCAAAACCAATCACCACTTCTTTATTTTCTACCCGCTTTTTGATGTCCGCTTCTGCTTCATCCGGATTGTCATAACGCTTCTGAATTTCAAACGCGACTTCATTAGCACCGCCGTGTTTTGGTCCGCGCAAAGCACCAATGCCGCCGGTGATAGCGGAATGAATATCAGAACCCGTGCCAGCGATCACGCGGCAGGTAAATGTGGACGCGTTGAACTCGTGTTCTGCATATAAAATCAGTGACGTATGCATGGCTTTTTCCCATGATGCGCTTGGCTTTTTACCGTGCAACAGATGCAGGAAATGGCCACCGATAGAATCATCGTCAGTCTCGACATCAATCCGTTTACCGTTATGACTGAAGTGGTACCAGTACAGCAGCATGGAGCCAAGAGACGCCATTAACTGATCGGCGATATCACGCGCGCCTGGCGTATTGTGATCATCTTTTTCTGGCAAGGTACAACCTAAAACCGAGACACCAGTGCGCATCACATCCATAGGATGGGCGGAAGCGGGCAAAGCTTCCAGCGCCGCTTTCATATTGGCGGGCAAACCGCGCAAGGATTTCAGCTTATTTTTATAGGCTTTAAGTTCCGCGATATTAGGTAACTTGCCGTGTACCAGCAAATGCGCAATTTCTTCAAATTCGCAGGCATCTGCAACGTCCAGAATGTCGTAGCCGCGATAGTGCAAATCGTTACCAGTTTTGCCGACGCTGCATAGCGCCGTGTTACCGGCAGCAACACCAGATAAGGCAACGGATTTTTTTGGTTTGAAAGGAACGGCTTCAGTCATCGTGTTCTCCATAGGTAAATATAAATATACTCCCTTAGGGTCTGTTATCACTCAAATCGGGAGATGCGTTCAAATCAAAGCGCAGGATGGCAAGGCGCGCATCGCCGCTGAGGCTGGTGCCTCAGCAAGAGGTGCAACGCAGTCCATCGTGCGTTTTGATTTGAACCCTTCGGGAATGGCCAAAACAAGCACATGGCGTTGTTGCAAGTGGCTTACAGTGATGACACTGCCGCGCAACTTGCGCCTAGCCCTGTGCTTGTTTTGACTCATTCGCACTCCCGATTTGAGTGATAACAGACCCTAGTATAAATAAACTGCCCAATGATTATATGGACAATTAAGCTATTTATTAAAAATAATGGGGGAGTATATTACTTTCATACAATTAATCATTTAATTTTTGGCTCGAATTTCCGAGCATATACAAAAAATTAAGCACAACTTATTTTGCTTTTTGCTGCATAAACAAGGCATCCAGCTTTTGCTCAAAATCATAGTAGTTAATGCGCTCATACAATTCCATGCGAGTTTGCATGGTATCGACCACATTTTTTTGTGTGCCGTCACGGCGGATCGCAGTGTAGACATTTTCGGCTGCCTTGTTCATCGCGCGAAAAGCGGACAGCGGATACAACACCAAACCCACGTCGGCAGCAGCTAATTCTTCTACTGTGTACAAAGGCGTAGAACCAAATTCTGTGATGTTGGCCAACACTGGCACTTTGACCGCTGCGGCGAATTGCTTGTACATCGCCAGTTCCGTAATCGCCTCGGGGAAGATCATGTCTGCACCCGCTTCTACGCAGGCAATGGCACGTTCCATCGCAGCTTCCAGCCCTTCCACTGCCAGCGCATCAGTACGCGCCATGATGACAAAACTCTCATCAGTACGCGCATCGACCGCTGCTTTGATACGGTCTACCATTTCTTGCTTGCTGACGATTTCTTTATTCGGACGATGGCCACAACGCTTGGCACCGACCTGATCTTCGATATGCATCGCTGCGGCACCAAATTTAATCATCGACTTGACTGTGCGCGCCACGTTAAATGCCGAAGAACCAAAACCTGTATCCACATCGACCAACAAAGGCAAATCGCAGACATCGGTAATCCGGCGGACATCCGTCAGGACATCATCCAGATTCGAGATACCCAAATCTGGCAAACCCAGCGAACCAGCAGCGACACCGCCACCAG
>JANXTO010000274.1 GCA_025352365.1 Undibacterium sp.
CTTCTACTGTGTACAAAGGCGTAGAACCAAATTCTGTGATGTTGGCCAACACTGGCACTTTGACCGCTGCGGAGAATTGCTTGTACATCGCCAGCTCCGTAATCGCCTCAGGGAAAATCATATCTGCACCCGCTTCTACGCAGGCAATGGCACGTTCCATCGCAGCTTCCAGCCCTTCCACTGCCAGCGCATCAGTACGCGCCATGATGACAAAACTCTCATCAGTACGCGCATCCACTGCTGCTTTGATGCGGTCCATCATCTCTTGCTTGCTGACGATTTCTTTATTCGGACGATGACCACAACGCTTGGCACCGACCTGATCTTCGATATGCATCGCTGCAGCGCCAAACTTAATCATCGACTTGACCGTGCGCGCAACATTAAAAGCTGAAGAGCCAAAACCGGTATCCACGTCCACCAGCAAAGGCAAATCGCAGACATCGGTAATCCGGCGGACATCCGTCAGGACATCATCCAGATTCGAGATACCCAAATCTGGCAAACCCAGCGAACCAGCAGCGACACCGCCACCAGATAAATAAATTGCCTTAAAACCTGCGCGCTTGGCTAACAAAGCATGGTTAGCATTGATCGCGCCGACTACTTGCAGCGGTGATTCTTCTTGCATCGCCTTGCGGAAACGCGCTCCTGCGGAGAGTTGACTCATGATGTGGTCTTTCAAAATTGTACGGAATGGTTTTGACAGTTCGTTTATTGGTTCGTCTTGCCAGTGCGGTTTTACGAATGCAGTTTTGCTAGTCCAACTATTGGGAGCTTCTAAAAACCCTTTAATCGAGAAGTAGCGCTGGGTGCAAAACATAGCAATACGTCGGTATTGCGAGGCTTTGCAACGACGCGATGCGCTCGAGTATGGGGTTTTTAGAAGTTCCCTATTGCAATCAACATGCCAGTCACAATAGTTCATGCGTAATTTTTATCAAGCCCCATACAAATCAACGACTTAAAATTAAATGATCGAATTGAAAAGCCGTGCCATAAATTAATTTGTTTCATAAAGACGTTTCATTTGAAACATTAGAAGTAAAATGAAACATCCTTTGAAACTGCGCTTGAAACATTCATTGGAACATTTATTGAAACACCTACTGCCACACCGACCACAAAATTAAGCTCAACATGCGCCCACGCCCACCGATAGCCCGCGACAGCGGCGACAAACCTGTTATCTGGACTGTATCCATCTCTCGCCTGTTCGACCTGTTCCGCGACATTATGGTCGAATACGATGGCAGTGCCATCATCGAACCGCTGCATTTTGGGTTTGAGGAAGCCGCCCAACATATCCGTGAGCGCCTGTTAACCGAGCGCTGCGACGCGGTGATCGCCGCTGGATCAAACGGCGCCTATCTCAAAAACCGTCTGCCCGTCCCGGTCGTGATTGCCAAAGCCAGTGGCTTTGACGTCATGCAAGCCTTGGCGCGTGCCCGCAAAGTTTCTGCCGAGATCGGCTTGATTACCTACCAAGAAACGATGCCAGAACTGGTCGAGTTCAAAAATACCTTCGGTTTTAAGCTGGAACAACGCACTTATGTCACCGAAGAAGATGCGCGGGCACAAATTAGCGAACTGAAGGCAAATGGCATCAAAGCCATCGTCGGCGCGGGTCTGATCACGGATTTGGCGCAAGAAGCTGGATTAACCGGCATATTCATGTACTCGGCCGAGTCCATTCGCCAGTCATTTGAAGATGCCTTAGAAATCGCCCGCCTGACGCGGCTAGAATCAGCGCGTGGCAGGCATCATCCCGCCGCAGAATCCTTGCGCGCACGCCACAATCTAACTGATCTGCGCGGCGAGTCTGCTGCAATGCAAGCAACCCGCCAGTCCATTATGCTTTTCGCCCGCTCCCCGGCCACCGTCTTATTGCAAGGTGAAACCGGCACTGGTAAAGAACTCGCAGCACAGGCGATGCATAAAGAAAGCCCCAGAGCACGCTACCCTTTTGTCGCCGTCAATTGCGGCGCGATTGCAGAGTCTTTATTAGAGTCAGAATTGTTTGGCTACGAAGACGGTGCCTTTACCGGATCGCGACGCGGTGGTCATGCCGGCTTATTTGAGGCAGCCCATCGCGGCACTTTATTTTTGGATGAAATTGGCGAAATGCCTTTGAGTCTGCAAACCAGGTTGCTGCGCGTTTTGGAAGAGCGCGAAGTGGTCCGGGTTGGTGGCATACGCCCTATTCCGGTGGATGTCCGCATTATCAGCGCCACTCATTGCGATCTGGATGCCAGGATCAAAGAGGGGCGATTCCGTTCCGACTTGTTTTATCGTCTGGCAGTGTTGCGTCTGCAATTGCCAACGTTACGGGAACGCAAGGGCGATCTGGTGCCATTGGCAGAATGGTGTCTGAAACATGCGCTGGCGAGCCTTGGCAACCGACCACATGCGAATCTGCATGCAGAAATATTGGCTTGCAGCAAGTTGTTGGCGCGCTATGACTGGCCGGGCAATGTCAGAGAACTGCGTAACATGATGGAAAGACTCGCCTTGTTTTTAGCGGCTGAACCTTTACAAGCACTAACCCCAAGTCTGTTGATGAAGGTCGCACCTGAACTTGAATCTGAAAATAGCTATGAAATTGGCTATGGAATTAGCGATGAGATCGCTGAGCCAGCATTGGCAAATCCACAAGAAGATGCGCAAGAAAGCCTGCAAACACCTGCATCAAACCACATGCAAAACTTAGCTTACCTGACAAGTCCTAGTAAGGATTCAACGCCATTAATGGCATTGCAAGCACCCACGTCAGTGTCATCACAAGCAAATTTAAACGGCGTATCCTTAGAAAAAATCATGCACCATTTTGAGAATAATCGTGAAGCCGTTGCACATTATTTGGGGATTAGCAGAACGACCTTATGGCGTAGGTTAAAGAATGCAAACATTGTCTCTTAAGTTGCCAAATCAGGTATTACTTCGCAAGCCCCTTCAGGTAAAATGCCTGTAACAAAAAACAAATAAATAAGTACTTAAGTTAAGAAAGTAATACGCATGACATCAATCACAAAAAAATTACTGATCGTGGATGACAGCAAAGTATCCCGTATGGTGATCAAAGCCCACATTCTGGCCAAGCATGCAGATTGGATTATTGTCGAGGCAGCAACGGGTGAAGAGGCCATCCTCACTGCTGATAAAGAATTACCTGATTTTTGTACGATGGATGTCAACATGCCCGGTATGCTGGGGACCGACGCCGCAGAGAAAATTCTGGGTCAACATCCTTCCATGCGTATCGTGATTTTTTCAGCCAATATTCAAGAAACCTTACAGACCCGCGCACAAGCTTTGGGCGCTGTTTTTGTCGCCAAGCCAGTGACAGAAAAATCGATCGCAAACGCACTGACTCATTTTCTAGGCAGCTAAGTTAAATCCTTATGAATACTTTAACTGAACTTCATCTCGACGCACTTAGCGAAGTATTTAATGTCGGCGCCGGCAGAGCCGCAGCCAGCCTGAGCGAGATCGTCGGCGATGAAGTAAGGTTATCAGTGCCCAAAGTTGAGGTCAGAAAATCGACCGAGATTGATGCCTCCATCATGGCGATTGCAGGCAATCGGTTTGGCGCAGTAACGCAGCAATTTACAGGACCATTTGACGCTGAAGCGGTCTTGATCTTTACAGAAGATCATGCGCTGGAAATTGTGCGCGACATGATGGGCTCGCAAATGAGCATAGAAGAACTGGCAGAGTTTGAACAAGAAGCCATGTGCGAACTGGGCAACATCATACTCAATGCGTGTTTATCTGCCGTCGCAGACATGCTCGATATCTCGTTCAACAGCTCGCTGCCACACTATGCGATTGCCTCGACTGAGGATCTGTTTAAGCGCATTGCTCAGACTACGGAACATCCCTATATTCTGGTATTGCATATCGATCTGGCGATAGAAAAACGCCATTCCGAAGGCCACCTGGTTTTCTTGCTCAGTTCTGCATCATTAAAAAATCTCGTTGATCAAATTGACCGTTTTTTAGGTAACATCTGATGACTGAATCCGCAGGGGAATCGGTCAACAGTTCCCAGCAGCTTCTTGTAAAAAAAGCTGACCAAATTTTCAATACCATCAATATAGGCTTGATTCTTGTCAACGCCGATCAACAAGTGTTGATGTGGAATGAATGGATGGTCAAGCATAGTGACGTGAGCGCAAATCAGGCAATCACAAAAACAATCGCAGAGGTATTTAATGAGCGTCCGAACGCGGCTTTTTTGACCTCTCTACGCAATACCTTAAATTACGGCTTGCCTGTTGTCTTGTCAAATGCGCTGCATCGTTCCCCACTCGCCTTATACGACCCGAGCGATCTGAGTGATGACCGTGTGCGCATGCACCAATCTATTTCGATCACACCGTTATTTTCTGAGGATGAAGAACATTGCTGCCTGATCCAGATCACCGACTCCAGCGCCTCCATCAAGCGCGAAAAAATGTTGCGATCACACTCGGAGATATTGAAGAAAGAAGCTAGTACAGACAGCCTTACCGGCATCTACAACCGGCGCTTTTTTGACGAGCATTTTGCAATTGCGATGGCACATTCCCGTCGCCAAAAATTACCCTTATCGATCTTTATGTTGGATATTGATTTCTTTAAAGAGTACAACGATTTTTACGGTCATATCGCGGGTGACAAAGCGCTTATCAAAGTCGCAAAAACATTAAAGACACAGCTCTTGCGCGCGACCGATATCGTGGCACGTTATGGTGGTGAAGAATTCGTTCTGATGATGCCGAATATGCCAGAACAAGGTGCAATGCAATTTGCGGAGAAAATCCGTGCTGCGATTTTTGATATCGCCATTCCACATACCAAATCCCGGATTTGTCAGCAAATCAGTATCAGTATCGGCGTCAGCACGTATTTGAGTGATAAAGATATTTCACTCCATAATTTGCTGGAAGCTGCCGATGCAGCGCTGTATAAAGCCAAACAAAGTGGTCGTAATCAAAGCCATTATTTAGCACTAGAGCACGAACAAAATCCAGCTCCGACCGACACTAAAGATGTGTAGTGCTTAGTGAATAAATATGAATAAAATTGAGCCGAATTAAGAAAAATAGCTTAATGCAGACGTAATTATCTTGCTCTTTTTCTCCGATCTCTTTTGCATTACTTTACGCTTCGCTGTTGCTCTTTAATGTTGTTCACCACTTGTTTCTTCTGGGTGTTCGATCAATTTATTGAATATACTCCCCTATTTATTTTACAAATATAACTGATAGTCCAATAAATATATGGACGACTAAAATATACCCACTACCAGTATTATTATTTCAACTTTATTCAAGGAAAAACATCATGCGCTTTTTATCTTCTTTTTTACCCTCACGCCGCTTGTTCCATGCCACTATTGCGGCGGCTTTATTGTCCGCATCAGGCTTAGCATTGGCACAGCAGGTATTGCGGGTTTCTGCGATCCCTGATGAAGCACCGACAGAGTTACAACGCAAGTTCAAACCACTGGGCGCGTATCTGGAGAAGAAATTAGGCATGAAAGTTGAATTCACGCCAGTGACTGATTACGCCGCTTCGGTTGAGGGTTTGATCAATAACAAACTGGATATGGTCTGGTTCGGCGGCTTTACCTTTGTGCAAGCCAATGCCCGCAGCAAAGGCCAGGTCGTTCCGCTGGTACAGCGTGAAGAAGATGAAAAGTTTAAATCCGTTTTCATCACCACCAATCCTGCTATCACCAAGCTGGAGGATTTGAAAGGCAAGACCTTCACCTTCGGTTCAGAATCCTCCACTTCTGGACACTTGATGCCGCGCTCGTATTTGCTGGCTGCCAAAATTAATCCTGATACCGATTTAAAACGTATCGCTTTTTCTGGCGCGCATGATGCAACGGTAGCTGCGGTGTCTGGCGGCAAGGTAGATGCTGGCGCCTTGAATATTTCTGTCTGGGAAAAACTGGTCTCGCAAAACAAAGTGGATACCAAACAAGTGCGAGTGTTCTTCACGACACCAGGCTATTTTGATTACAACTGGTCGGTACGCGCCGATATGCCTGCAGAATTGCGCAAAAAAATCAGCGATGCATTTTTATCTTTAGACCCAGCCAATCCACAAGATAAAGAAATTTTAGATCTGCAACGTGCAACTCGTTTTATTCCGACCAAAGCAGATAACTACAAAGCGATCGAAGCTGCTGCACATAACGCTGGCTTGCTGAAATAAATTTGCATGTCAGACTTAACCGTAACTGATTCAACAGTAAGCAACTCAATTGCAAGCTCAGCCAGTGTGCAGTTGGATGGCGTGCATGTACGCCATCCTGCTTCAAACAATCGTTCTGGCAAAAACGCAGATGCGCCAGATTGGGCATTGAATAATCTGACTCTGCGTCTAAAGCAAGGTGAGCAAGTTGCGATCATCGGCCCGTCTGGTGCGGGTAAAACGACTTTGCTGCACACCCTGGCTTGCGCCTTGCGACCCGAGCTGGGTCAGATTCAATTGCTAGGTCAACAGCCATGGACCTTGTCACATCGTGCGCGACACGGCTTACGTAGCCAACTTTTTTTAGCGCCGCAAACCCCGCCACTACCGGCAAGACAACGCGTGATTACCAGCGTGCTGGCGGGTCGTCTGCCACAATGGTCGATATGGAAATCCTTGCGTAGTCTGCTCAAACCGACCGACCCGCTCGCTGCCTGGCAGGCTTTATCACGGTTTGATTTGCAAGATAAATTATATGCACGCGTGGACCGCTTATCTGGTGGAGAACGTCAGCGCTGCGCTTTAGCACGGCTCATTTTGTCTGATGCAAAACTGCTGTTGATTGACGAGCCGCTGTCTGCGCTTGATCCAAGACTGGCAATCCAAACACTGCAAACTCTGCAACAAGAAGCAACCCAACGGCAAGCCACGATGGTATGCAGCCTGCATCAGGTTGAATTGGCACGTCAGTATTTCAAACGGATTATCGGCCTGCGCGACGGCAAAGTTTTTTTTGATAGTGAGCATGTGACAGATGAGATGATTGCCGCGCTATATCAAAATGCGACTGCTGATCTGCTGGAGCCGGGTATGGCGAGTATGGTCGGCAATCCAAATCAGTCAGATGCAATGCAAGCCGACATTGATGCACTGGCTAATTGTGCCGTTGATCAACGCTGCTTTTAATAATCGTACGCATGTCACTGACCTCCATGCCATCTGGCTCCACAATAACAACTGATCCCGCCTGGCGTGGTCGCATCACTCTGTTTGTTCTCGGCCTGATTCTGTCGTGGCCGATGCTGGTGATGACGGAATTCAAACCGTGGGAACTGATGGATGCGCAAAGCCTGAATGCGACCTGGCGTTTTCTAATCGCGTTTTTCCCGCCAGCGCATTCAACCGATTTTTTGCTGATTGTCGCAACCGCAACCTGGCAAACCATCGCGATGGCAAGCGCGGGTATGGCACTGGCCATGATCGCGGCGATTCCCTTAACACTGATCATCAACGAGCACCTGTCCATCTCACGCATAGGACTGCGGCGTATGAGCTGGCCTGCTCTCTTTGTCCGCCAGACCATACGCTGGATACTCGTGCTATTGCGTAGTGTGCCGGAGCTGGTGTGGGCCTTGTTATTCGTCCGCATCGTCGGCTTGGGACCGACCGCGGGTGTGCTGGCAATTGCCCTCACCTATGCGGGCATGCTAGGAAAAGTGTATGCCGAAATTTTAGAAACCAGCGATCCGCTGGCAACCGATACCTTGCTGCAAAATGGATGCAGCCGACTCACCGCCTTCTTCTATGGCGCTTTGCCCAACGCTGCGGCAGAGCTGACTTCGTACACGATTTATCGATGGGAATGTGCGATCCGAGGCTCGGTCGTGATGGGTTTTGTGGGTGCCGGTGGTTTAGGACAGCGCATGGATGAGTCGCTGAAAATGTTATCTGGCGCAGAAGTATCCACCATGTTGCTGGTGTTTGTGGTGCTGGTCGCGATCGCCGATGGTGTCAGTAAATTATTCAGAAAAGGACTGGCGACATGAGTCACCCTGATCTGGATGTAAATGCGCTTGTAAATATGAATGCGGCCAAGCCAGCAGTCAATTTACCCGAGGCACCACCGATGATGCGCCCTGTCACCGCCGTCACATTATTACTTTTATTAGCATTGGTGATTGCCAGTTTTATCAGCTTGCCATCCAAATGGAATGAATTATTTACCGCAGACGCTGGCAGCAAAACAATCGAATTTCTGCGAGGATTTGCACCGCCTGATCTCTCCAACGGCATGCTGCACAAAGTCGGGATTGCTACGTTTGAGACCTTGGCGATGTCGGCTTTAGGCACCTTGATTGCGGCCATCTTAGGATTGCTACTGGCGCTACCCGCCAGTGGACGCTTTGGCATCATTGCCATGAGCACGACCCGCTTGTTTCTGAATATCGCCCGCGCCATACCGGAACTGGTGTGGGCATCCATCATGCTGATCGCCGCAGGTTTGGGGCCGTTCGCAGGTACGATTGCCTTGGCCGCACATACCACCGGCGTGCTGGGACGATTATTTGCAGAGAGTTTAGAAAATACGTCGCCGCATGCAGAATCCACTTTACGCATCAACGGCGCCACCGCGATCAACGCATTTTTGTATGCCAAGCTACCGCAAGCCTTGCCGCAAATGCTGTCATACACCTTATACCGCTGGGAAAACAATATCCGCGCTGCCGCCATTTTGGGCGTAGTCGGCGCTGGCGGTTTGGGGCAAATGCTGAAATATTTTTTGTCCTTATTCCAAATGCAAAGCGCTGCCACAGTGATCATTGCAATGCTGATGTTAGTAGCAATGGTGGACTGGCTTAGCTTTGCTCTACGACGCTGGCTGGTGCATTAATTCGCCAGACTATTCACTTAAGCAGTTCCACATACTCCATCCATGTATATATTGACTGTCCATATATTCTTTGGACAATAAGCTATTTTCTATAAAAATAATGGGGAGTATATGAAACTCTCTATAAAAACAGACTGACAACGCAGTTAATCCCCAGCCCGCCTGTAGTTAACCAAAGGAACAACACAGCAGCAAGCAATAAAGGTTTGACACCAGCTTTACGAATCGCGGAAACATGTGTGGTCAAACCTAATGCGGCCATCGCCATGGCTAAGATCACGGTATCAATATCAATCGCGACAGATACGACGGCATGCGGTAAAAAAGCCAAGGAATTTATACCAGCGACAACAACGAAGATTAGTGCGAACCAAGGAACGATGATTTTGCCTGGCTTGTTGCTGATCATTTGATCGGCAAGATCGTTGTCATGCGATGCGGCTTTGCTACGGGACAAATACGCAGACAAGATGATCAAAAACGGTGCCAGCATCATTACTCTGACCATCTTGGCGATCACAGCGGTGTTTGCAGCGTCTTCACTAATCGCATGGGCTGCGGCAACGACTTGGGCAACCTCGTGTACGGTGGAGCCAGTAAAAATACCATACGCAGTTGGGCTGACATTCAGCCAATGCAGTTGCGCATTCAGGTGATACAGCGCTGGATATAGAAAGATTGATAAAGTGCCGAACACCACGACCGTCGATACGGCGACCATCACTTGCTCTGCCTTGGCTTTAATTACAGGCTCCGCCGCCATCACTGCCGCAGCGCCACAGATAGAACTACCGGCGCCAATCAGCATGGCAGTTTTTTGATCAAGCTTAAAGACCTTAGTACCGAGAAACCACGCAAGGCAAAAAGTGCTGGTCAAAACCGCAGCATCAATCACAACGCCGCTGATACCGACCCGGGCAATGTCTTGAAACGTCAGCCGCAAGCCATACAAAATAATCCCGAGCCGGAGTAAATTCTGTTTAGTGAAAGTGACACCAGCACCGCTAGCCACGGCGATACGTGGATAAATCGTGTTACCAACCAGCATACCCAGCACAATCGCCAGCGTCAGCGCGCCAATGCCGTTAGCTTGCAGGAGGGTGATTTTTCCCATCGCTATCGCAAGACTGGCGATCAGAAGCGACAGTGCAATGCCAGGCAAATAATGAGGTATTTTCGTGAAAAACGTATTTAAACTAAATGCGGCAGAACTAAATAAGCTTGAACTAAAGCTGACTGAATTAGTGGCAAAGCCGGAACCAGATTCTGTATCCGTCTTTATATTGTTGATCTTTCTTAAAGCTGCTGTCAACGTCATGTCCGTCTCCTCGGGTCTATTGAGATTTAGTCAAATCTGACTGGAATACGGACTGCACTTTAGCAGCAGGTTTAATACCAGTAAAACAAATAATTTATGTATTTATTAGCTGTTTTTTGCGTCAATTATTTAATTTAACTATTTGGGTGAATTATGTTTCAGACGTCCAATAAAAATAAGGCTGTTGGCATGATTTCACGCCAGCAGCCTTACTTTTATTGGACTTTAGTTTTCTTGATGTATTACGTTTGTCTAGCTCACTTCATATACGCTAGCCATTGTTTTTCGGCCGCGCTCAGAGGCTTTTGTAGCATACGCTCGGGCACTTCCCATAAAACTACTTTTGGCGGACTTTGGGAGAAAGTTTTTCCACTAAAATAAACCATGGCTGATCCCTCAAAATTGCCGCCATCTTTTGCAAAGTTGGCGACAGGCGCACCCAGGTGATAACCCAAAAATGGGACGAAGTTGGAAGCTCTTGAAAATGAGGTGCCGATCAGCGCAACGGTAGGCAATCCAGTGTCACCAAATAAGTCATCACCATTACTGGCTGATCCCGGCGCTGAATCCGCTGTGGCAGGGGCAACAATCGTAGTGTGTTGCGTCTGCTCGGCCTTGGGACGCAAAATCGCTGGTAGGCCTTCCAGGTTCGAGACCCTCAATAAATCACCATCACGTGCTATTGTTTTAACATGCAGTGTCGCTGGATCAGGTACAAGATCTGGCATCATTTGCATTTTTTTTGCTTGCAAATAGTTTGCTATAACAGCCGCGGCTGCATTTGCACCGTTTTCATTCCAATGCGAATCGGTACGATAATAACGTTCGCCTAGGGTAGCTGCCAGAGCGGGTTCCAGATTGATCGTATTGATGTTTGATTGATTCAGCAAGCCAATCCAGTTATCCAGGCGGCCTGCAAAACTGGCGGGTCTGTGTAAACCACACAAATGCGCTTGCTCTATGCGTGACTTATCTGGCACAACGGCGACTACTAGCTGTATGCCGCGTCCAGCCAGATTCTTCGCCAAACC
>JANXTO010000295.1 GCA_025352365.1 Undibacterium sp.
TTAAACTGCTTACTTTCGTGCCCGAATTTTCAATTGCTTCCCAGCTTAGCTCCAACAATAGCCTTTGTTGTGGATCCATGAGCGCCGCTTCGCGCGGAGAAATACCAAAAAATCCTGCATCAAATCCAGAGATATCCCCAATAGACCCGGCAGCGAAAGTGTAACTTGTACCAGGATGTTTTTTATCTGGATGAAGAAATGCGTCCTGAGCCCAACGATCTTGTGCAACTTCTGTCACAAGATTTTTACCGTCAAGCATGTCTTGCCAATATTGGTCTTTATTTGTTCCAGGAAATCTAAACGACAGACCTGTAATTGCAATTTTTTTCGTCATGCTTATGTATTAGTTGATGTTGCTATCGTTTTGTTTTATTAAGACTTACGCAAAACCGACCCAGCTGCGTTGTATCTCCTCGCCGTACTAAATTACTGTCGTCGCTGCTCCTTGCTGAGATAGTTTTGCGTAAGTCCTATTAAGTTGATTAATTATTATTTAGATAATTATTATCATGTGAGTCTAACATGCTTGAGTAGCTAAATTTTCTTTGGAAGTATTCAAGCACATTCCAGCTATAAATCTTGACAGGTAAGCGCTTGCTTGTGAAGTTTTTGTAAGCGAGACATTCGACGCTCGTACCGTATTCTTTGGTCGTGAAATACAATTTCACCTAGAAATTTTTATTCACGCAGCGTTAATATTGAATCAGTAAAAAAATTAACACTATTTTACCGTGACGGTCATGAGAATATCGCTATCAAATAGTTGATTTGGAATTAAAGACTCGTAAATCAAAAAAATAGGCAGTAAACCCAGTAAAAGTGTAAGCCATGCGCGGCAGGATTGTAAATATGAAGCGTTGCGCTGCGAATGGGATCTCGGTTCAATAGCGGTATGAGTGGGGGTATTAGGGATTTAACTCTAACTTCAAATTTAGAGTGCGTCTAAGTAGGTATGGAGATTACCTATTGAAGTAGGTCTGTTTAGCCTGCATAACAATATTTACCTTGTCTATACTGTTCTCATCAATTTTGAACTTGCGTTACCAGATTTTCGGTTTGCGGTGAATTGTGTCTGGAATGCAATGAAGGATAGCGGGATTTGGCGGGCGTTCGCGGTTTACGTGCCATAGACAAAATTGGATTGTTCAGCATATGCGGTAACTGGTTAACTGTTTGAAAAATCTCTAGTTCAGACGGTTTTGCTTTTGACTGCCAGCGCAATGTTGCGACATTGGCACTTTTTGTTAGTTGATCGCGCTCTCTGTCTTTTTCTGGATTATGCATACGGTCATCTAGTTCGACAATACAAATCAGATCCATGTTGCGGCTATAAATCGCGTAATCAACGCGCTTCTCATTGATTTTCCAATAGGCATATCGATTTTCTTGAAAACTGTCGACGGGCGTAATTAAGGCCGCCATAGCGACTTGCGGGAATACGTGCACTCCAGGCAAGGAGCGACAGAGCCGGCCGAAAAATTCGATTTCATTCGGTGTCATCAGCGGTACTTGTTTGTAATTGGAGCGCCGTTTTTTTGGCTTGCTTTTCGATGTTTTTAAAAAGACTAAAATGATCAAAAATGCAGAAAAAAACAGGGTGATATAAAGAATTGGCTGGTTAAAAAAAGAATTGGTCATGAGATAAAAATATTGTGTTATTTAAATGCTTAGTCAAATGCTAACATGTTCTTAGAGATAAACGCTGATAAAGTCGTTATCATTCGCTTACGATCACAGGAGCTAACTTGAAAACTGCATTAATCCCAGGCAAAGCTGTTGCCAAAATTGATAAACAAATCATCGGTAATATTTTGCTGACGCAAGTCAGCGTGGATATTGTCAAAGAAGAAAAAATGATCATCGGCATTCGCAACGAGGCAGGTGATATTTATCGCCTCATCGGCGCTACTCGCGTCAATAGCTATATGAATGCGATTGAAGAATTATTTGATCTGGAAATGAACGATGAACTTGATGGTGTTGAGGAGACCAGGGAAGGGTGCGACGCTATTTTTAGCATGCCATAACCTAAGTCTAGGGACGGTCTATTTAAAAACATGTCCGTCCCGCCAAGTTTGCTGGCTTGCTAATTCACGATCAGCGAGAAAAAATAGTGGCAGCAGGAAGCTGCCACCAGTTACTACAGAGTTCAAAACTAAAATTACTTCATAAATTTTCCGTCTTTTCCAATGACGGTTAATTCGACAAAATGAGATGCGTTATGGTTAGTCGGACTGAATTTCACTGAAAAGCCACCTGCATCATAAGCTCCCATCGATTCCATTGCTTTGATGAAGCTATCGCGAGTCAGGCTGCTGCCAGCACGTTTTAAACCCTCTACAAAGACTTTGGCCGCGATAAATCCTTCCAGACTAACGTAACCTGGCTCTCTGCCAGGCTTGTTGGCGTACAGGGTTTTATACTCTTTGATCAATGGATTGATTTCTTCCCAAGGCGCTGGAACTACTTGCGAGATCATAACGCCGCGTCCTTCGCTGCCTAACTCTTTTGATAGGGCTTGACTGCCGACAAAGGAAATATTCCAGAAAATAGGCGCGCCAACTGGATCTTTCACCATTTCTTTGATAAATGCGGCACAGGATTTATAGGCAGAGATCATAATTACTGCCTGAGGTTTTACTTGTTTTATTTTGGCAACCGCTGGTGCCACATCAACACTATTTCTCTCAACGGTAGCAATGCCGATGACCTCGATATGACGTTTATTTAATGCTTTTGTAACGCCTTCTAAGCCGGCTTTGCCGTAAGCATCGTTTTGATAAAACACAGCAATTCTGCTCATCGACAATGTTGTTATATGTTGGACGATCTTTTCGGTTTCTTCAAAATAGCTAGCGCGGATATTAAAGACGTTGCGATTAAACGGCTCACGCAAAGACTCAGCACCGGTAAATGGTGCGAAGAAAGGAATACCTTCTTTGGCAACCAAGGGCAAAGCTGCATTGGAAGTCGGCGTGCCTACATAACCAAACAAGGAGAAAACGTCATGTTTATCGATGAGTTCTTTTGTATTTGCGCTTGCTCTATCGGCTTCATAACCATCATCGAGTGTTTTTAACACGATCTGCCGGCCTGCAACGCCGCCCTGTGCGTTGACATGATCGAAGTAAGCTTGCGCGCCATCGCGCATCTCTGTCCCTAGCTGTTGCGCTGGTCCTGATAAAGCTGCGGATTGGCCGACCAGAATTGCCTTGCTGGTCACGCCTGTCTCTGCGTAGGTATAGATGCAAAAGAGCAAGGACAATGTACCGAGAAGGAGATTTTTTGTTTTCATAATGCTGTATTGATATGCTGATGCGAACGAGAGCAGGGTGAATAGCTACATTCATATTAGATGTAAAAATTCTTTTGGGCAACTATTTGATTTGTTTTTAATTACTTTTGCTTAGCCATATTGATCAGGTTGGCGGTTTAATCAGATGTATTAACTCAATATGTAAATCGGCTGAAATAAATACTAGGGGTATGTATATTTTAGTTGCCTAGAATATTGTTGGTCTATCGGCATTATTTTTTAAAAATATTGGGGAGTATATTAAAATTATACCGGTTGACCTATCTGAAGAGAGAAAAGTTCTTTTTGTTTTCTGTGAGCAGCCAAGTTTGTTCTGGGCGATTGTTGATTGACTGGTGGCAGTTCTAAGAATCACCGCTTTAAGAAGCGTAGTTTTAAGATCGACGATACAGATCAGGAATTTTCTTGCGGCTTAGTATCATCATCCCCAAACTCCCTACGCCGAGTAACAGCCAGTTCAGTATAGGCATCTGCATGGTTTGGGCAAGATCAAACAGCACGCCGCCTGCTAGGCTACCGATCATTGTCCCTGTGCTTTGATAAAAAATCTGTTGCGACATCAATTTGCCGGTATCTTCCGACGATCTTGTTGAGTGCCGTGCAATGAGAACATCAAATGACGGACCATAGAACACTTGTGCAAACGAGAGCAAAATCGCGGAGACAATCACCGCGCTGCTGTGGCCTCCTGCCACCACCATCAATGCAAAACTCGCAAACAGACAGCTGTAGCCAATCTGCAAGAAGCGGAAATGGTCGCGTATCCGAACCGCACGCTTAGACACCGGTATCTGGAAAAAGATAATGACCAGCGCGGCCAGCCAGAACGGTGTGGAGACAGGAATATCTGGTGTGAACTTAGGAATATGTAGACTAAAGCCAATCATAGGCTGGACCGCAAAGCACCAG
>JANXTO010000056.1 GCA_025352365.1 Undibacterium sp.
ATTTGTGCCAGAATTCCGCTTAAAAATCTGGCAATAAAATAGTTTGCGGCAAAGACTGCAAACAAAAAAGTATCCTAAGGACGAGACTATGCAAAACACCCTTCCAGACGCCCTGCCTGAACGCACAGCGATATCGACTGCTACCGATGCACGGACAGAAAAAACCGTGCAGTCCAGCACGAAGCGTTCCCCGTTATTCTGGGTGCCGACCGGTTATTTCACGATGGCCTTGACGTATATGACGCTCACCAGCGTGACCGCCATCATGTTTAAGAATATGGGCATGGACAACGGTAAAGCGGCGGAATACGCCAGCTACCTGATTCTGGCGTACACCATCAAGCCGCTATTCGCGCCGTTTGTGGAGATGTATAAAACCAAGAAGTTTTTTGTCATCTGCACCCAGATTGCTGTGGCGCTTGGTTTTTTTGGTGTGGCGATCGTAATGTCCTTGCCTAGTTATATGGCGATTTTGATGGTGTTGTTCTGGATCATTTCATTTTTGGGCGCCACGCAAGATATTGCCTCGGATGGTGTGTATGTCACCTCGCTCGACAGCAAAACCCAATCACTGTATTGCGGCATACAGGGACTAAGCTGGAATATCGGCCCCATCATCGCTTCGGGCGGCTTGGTGTATCTGAGCGGCAAATTACATGCCGACGTATTTCATCATGACCCCAAAGTATTCGGGCCGGAATGGGTAGATGCCTGGCGGATTATTTTCTTCATCGTTGCGGCGGTCACTATTTTGATGGCGTTCTGGCATATGCGCGTCATGCCTGACGGCGCCAAAGCCGAGAATACGCCGACCAGCGCCCGTGCTGCGATGCATATTATGTGGGATTCGTTTGTCACGTTTTTCCAAAAACGCGATGTCTGGCTGATGATCGGATTTGCTTTTCTGTTCCGCCTGAGTATTGGCTTTCTGGAAAAAATCGGCCCCTTCTTTATGGTCGATCCGATTGCTAAAGGCGGCTTGGGTTTATCCAATGAGCTGCTGGGGATTATTTATGGCACCTATGGATTGATCGCTGTGCTGCTGGGCTCTGTACTTGGCGGGATTTTTCTGGCACGCCGTGGCTTACAGCCTTCTTTATTTATCTTGTGCTGCGCAGTGAATATCCCTAACGTGACATTTTTGCTGATGAGCCTGTATCAGCCAAGCAGCCTGCTAGCGATTACCGCCGGTGTGGCAATCGAAAAATTCTTTTTTGGATTTGGCTCAGTCGGCTTCATGATTTATTTAATGCAGCAACTGGCCCCGGGCAAATACACCACAACGCACTACGCTTTTGGTACTGGATTAATGGGTTTATGCATGCTGGTGACTGGCGTGATCAGCGGTCACTTACAACAGTTGTTGGGCTACACCAGCTACTTTACGTTTGTGATGATCGCGACGATCCCCTCGTTTTTGGTGTGCTGGTTTGCGCCCTTCCATCAGAAGGAAAAGACCGAATAGGACGCGGCGAATCTAAGCCATTTACCTACCGCATCAGCGAACTAGGTAGACATACTGCTTGACATCCATTTGTTCGACTGGCGATACTGCGTTGCTGCGACAAGTGCTCTAAATCTCAATTATCCATTGAGATCTTCGATCACTAAAAATAAAACGGCCCAGCAATGACTGAGGCCGTTTTGTTGTCCATCACCATAAAACTAAAAAATGGAGAAATGTATGAGTCAGACAATAGAAGAAACGAACCCATCAGCAAGCCCGGCAAGAATGCCGAAGCAAATTCCCTACATCATCGCCAGCGAAGGTTGCGAGCGCTTTAGCTTTTATGGCATGCGCAATATTCTGACGCCATTTTTGATCACCAGTTTATTGCTATCGATGCCGGAAGCCATGCGCAAAGATATGGCAAAGGAGGTGTTCCATACTTTTGTCATTGGTGTGTATTTTTTCCCTTTACTGGGCGGTTGGCTAGCGGATAGGTTTTTCGGTAAGTACAACGGTGTGTTCTGGCTCAGTCTGGTGTACTGCGCGGGGCATGCTTGTCTGGCGATTTTTGACGATAATCGTAGCGGCTTTTATACCGGATTGTTTTTAATCGCGCTGGGTTCCGGCGGGATCAAACCATTAGTTGCATCGTTTGTGGGCGATCAGTTTGATCGCAGCAATAAACATTTGGCGCAAAAAGTGTTTGACGGTTTTTACTGGATTATCAATTTCGGATCATTCTTCGCATCACTGCTGATGCCGATATTTCTAAAGCAGTTTGGTGCCAGCGTGGCGTTCGGCATTCCGGGTATTTTGATGTTAATTGCAACCATCATCTTTTGGTCGGCACGCAAACGCTATATACATGTTCCTCCCGTAGCAAAAAATCCTGACTCTTTTTTAAATGTGATTCGTACTGCATTGATGAGTGCGGCACCGGGACAAAGTCGCAATGGCTTCATATTGGCAGCGCTGGGTGGCGTGCTTGCGGTTGGTGGTTTATTGATGACACCGAATATCGGCATCGTTGCAGCATTATGTTTAGGCTTGGTACTGGTGCTGGGCTTTGGCGGGCTGGGCGCCTGGATACAACTGGATCGTGCACGTAGCGTGCATCCCGATGAAGCCGTGGATGGTGTGCGCTCAGTATTGCGCTTGCTGGTGGTGTTTGCTTTGGTAACGCCGTTTTGGTCGCTGTTTGATCAAAAGGCATCGACCTGGATTTTGCAAGCTGATCAGATGACCAAGCCGGACTGGTTTCAATCAGCGCAGATGCAAGCCCTAAATCCTATGCTGGTGATGTTGTTGATCCCGTTTAATAATCTGATTCTCTATCCAATCCTAAAACGCATGGGTGTTGAGCTGACTGCGCTGCGTCGCATGGGACTGGGGATTGCCTTCTCAGGAATTGCATGGATTGTCGTCGGCTTGATGCAAGTAGCGATTGACGGTGGTAATCCTTTGTCAATCACCTGGCAAATCTTGCCGTATGCTTTGCTGACGTTTGGCGAAGTATTGGTGTCGGCAACTGGCTTGGAATTTGCCTACAGCCAGGCACCCCTGGCGATGAAAGGTGTGATCATGAGCTTTTGGAATTTGTCCGTTACCATCGGCAACTTATGGGTGCTGCTCGCCAATTCTAGCGTCAAGAGTGAGGCAGTCACTACACAAATCCAAAGCACGGGAATGAGCGTGACCGCATTCCAGATGTTCTTCTTTGCTGGCTTTGCATTATTAGCAGCGATGGCATTTGCGCTGTATGCGAAAAGCTATTTACTAGTCAGTCATTATCGAAAAGGGTAGCGTGGCTAGGGTTGACCTAGCGCCTGCAAGCTCACTCTATGCTGCAGATAAGCGCCTCTCCTGCTAGCGGGAGAGGGCGCTAAATACAGGGACTTTGTTAGTGATGGCGGGGATAGAAAGAGATGGTTAAAAAACCAGCTTAAATCAATATACTCCCCACCATTTTTATAAAAATAAGCTCATTGTCCAATGAATATATGGACAATTAAATATACATAGTGGGAGTATAATTTAATCTCGAATGAAGCCAAGACCAGATTCAGCGTTCAATAGTAGCGATATCCGGTGGCAACTCAGGATGACAAATACGGATTCGGCCAGCCCAAGTCGGCCAGAATCTCGATCTCCAAGGCTTCCATTTCTTCTGCCTCTTCGTCGGTCTCGTGGTCATAACCCTGAGCATGTAAAACGCCATGGACGACCAGATGAACCGCATGTTCTTCTACCGATTTTTTTTGCTGCTGTGCTTCACTCAGCAAGACATCTGTGCAAAAAATAATGTCGGCTTGGGTTACTTCGGCGTCTTCATCTTCGGTGTAAGCAAAGGTCAGTACGTTAGTCGCATAGTCTTTGCCGCGATAGTCGCGATTTAAAGTCTGCCCCTCTTCTGCATCCACAAATCGTAAGGTCAATTCCGCAGGAGCGAACAGCGCCGCTTGTATCGCTTTGCGCAACAAAGGCCGTGGTAAATTTTCTTTTAACCGAGGATCAGGATATTGCACGGATAAACTGAGTTTGTGTTTTGCTGCCATTATTTTTTACGTCCGTGCGCCGAGCTCAACGGCGTCGCTTGTTTTAAAGTGCCGAGATCGGCGTTATGTGCATTGGCTGTTTCATAGGCATCGACAATTCTGCCGACCAAGGGGTGACGCACCACGTCGGCACTGGTGAAGCGGGCAAAGCCGATGCCTCGGACTTCATTGAGTACCTGACATGCATCGACTAAACCACTGCGCTGACCGCGTTGTAAATCGATCTGTGTGACATCGCCGGTAACTACGGCTTTACTACCAAAGCCGATGCGGGTCAAAAACATTTTCATTTGCTCTGGCGTGGTATTTTGCGCTTCATCTAAAATAATGAAAGCATGGTTTAAAGTGCGACCACGCATATAAGCTAATGGTGCAATTTCTATCGCCTGTTTTTCAAACATCTTTTGAGTCCGATCAAAACCAAGTACGTCAAATAGCGCATCGTATAAAGGTCGCAGATACGGATCGACTTTTTGTGCCAGATCGCCCGGCAAAAATCCGAGGCGCTCACCTGCTTCGACCGCAGGACGCGTCAAGACGATACGCTTCACCGCATCGCGCTCCAGAGCATCGACTGCGCAAGCAACTGCCAAGTAAGTTTTGCCGGTACCGGCAGGACCTATGCCAAATGTGATGTCGTGCTCAACAATCGCTTTGAGGTAGAGATTTTGATGTGGTGTACGTCCACGCAAATCTGCCCGGCGAGTTTTGAGGATAGGTCCTTCTGCCGCTGCATCCAGGTCAAACTCCGCTTCACCATCCACCCCATCCGTATCGACTAAAGGCGCAACAACTTTGACGATTTTCTTCGCTGCGCTGGCTTTCGCGGTCTTGCCCACAACTGTGGTTGCCTCTGGATTGTTCGCCAACTTAGCCTTGGCATTATTGGTTGCCCGTTGCTCAACCAAGGCTAATTGCACTTCATCGATAGAGATGATTTTTTTTGCTTTGGTATAAAAATGCTCAAGGATGTCCAGCGCATTTTGCGCATTGTGACCACTAACGATAAACTTATCACCACGCCGGAAAATACTGACATCTAAAGCGGCCGAAATCTGCCGCATGTTTTCATCCAAAGGCCCGCACAAATGCGCCAATCGGGTGTTGTCCATCGGCTGCGGCATGAAGTGTAAAACAGGAACAGGCATTTTTGGTTTCATCAATAGGTTGTTGGATCGGTTGTTGAAGAGATGCTTAGACTCATTCTGATCTTACGTTAATCGAATTATTTAGCCCTGCTGGTTCAGTTGACTTCCAATAATTCGGAAATCAATTCACCGCGTAAAGAGTAGTTGTACGATTCTGTAATCCAGGTATTCACCAATTGACCTATCAGGCTTGCTGGCCCGGCAAAGTTGACTACACGATTGTTCTCAGAACGGCCTTGTAGTTCATTCGGGTCTTTCACCGATGGACCTTCAACCAGAATGCGCTGCACGGTACCGATCATTGCATTGCTATATTTTTTGGTATTGCTATCGATCACTGCTTGCAAGTGTTGCAGGCGTTTTAGTTTCAGTTCATACGGTGTATCGTCGGCCAGACTGGCTGCCGGCGTACCTGGACGTTTGCTAAAAATAAAGCTAAAGCTGTTGTCGAAACCGATGTCGTCAATCAACTTCATCAAGGCATCAAAATCTTCTTGTGTCTCGCCGGGGAAGCCAACGATAAAATCAGACGAAACCGAAATATCAGGACGCACCGCACGCAGGCGGCGCAACACTGACTTGTATTCAATGGCGGTATAGCCACGCTTCATCGCGGACAAAATACGATCCGAGCCATGCTGCGCCGGCAGGAACACATGATTCGCAATTTTAGGAATCTTGGCAAACGCATCGATCAGGCGCTGTGTAAATTCTTTAGGATGGCTGGTGACAAAACGAATACGCTCAATCTGCGGGAACTCGGCAATATATTCCAGCAACAGCGCAAAGTCGGCGATTTCGCCATCGTCCATTTTGCCGCGATACGCATTGACGTTTTGGCCCAGCAACGAAATTTCCTTCACGCCCTGCTCTGCCAGCCCGGCAACTTCTGCCAGAACATCATTAAACGGACGCGAGACTTCTTCACCGCGGGTATAAGGCACAACGCAATAACTGCAATACTTGCTGCAACCTTCCATGATCGATACAAACGCCGTCGCGCCTTCTACTTTCGCAGGCGGCAAATGATCGAACTTTTCAATTTCAGGAAAACTGATATCGACTTGCGAACGTCCGCTGGTACGACGATCATTCAGCAATTGTGGCAAACGATGCAAAGTTTGCGGACCAAATACCACATCAACATAAGGCGCACGCTTGATAATCGCTGCACCTTCTTGCGAGGCGACACAGCCACCGACACCGATAATCAGATCAGGCTTATTGCGCTTGAGTTCACGCAAACG
The DNA here is from genome assembly GCA_025352365.1 of Undibacterium sp. Classification (GTDB taxonomy): domain Bacteria; phylum Pseudomonadota; class Gammaproteobacteria; order Burkholderiales; family Burkholderiaceae_D; genus Undibacterium. Next base: position 6,401 of record JANXTO010000056.1, read on the forward strand.
ACCCAGATCAGAAAACACTTTTTCAGAGGCTTTTTCACGTACGCTGCACGTGTTGAGCAGAATGACATCAGCATCTTCTGCTTTATCCGTTTTGATCATACCCTCGGAGGCATGGAGCACATCGTTCATCTTGTCCGAGTCATACTCGTTCATCTGACAACCGAAGGTTTTAATAAATACTTTTTTTGGCATGACAGTTTGATTCTTCTTAATATGACTTAGTTAGTTTTGCTTCAGTTGCTTGCTTATATCCACATTCGCTTCTTGCGCAGTCAAAATCCAGATACGCTCTATCTCACCATACTCATTGGCAAGGTAGTTCACTTTTACAGTAGCATTTGGCAAAGTAGAAGGTAGCACCAGCAAACCTTCTTCGTTAAAAATACGGGTAGAAGGCCGTGTAACCTGCACCTTGCCATCAATCACAATGTCAGGGTAAGCAGAGGCCGTCAACACGCCGCGCTTGGTGCCAATCGGGAAAGTACGAGGGTCGGCATGCGCCACACTCAAAACCAAGCTTAAACTACCCAATAACATCATCGCGCAACAACGTCGCAGCAGGGCAAATACAGGCATTCTCGACATAGGATTAGCTCTTCTAAAATAGACAAACAAATCAACAACTTATGCAAATTCTACAAGCTCGTTTGCAGGGTCTTTTGAGGGCGCAAGTTTAACACATGCAGGCTGAACCGATTGTTACGCCAAGCAAGAACTTTGTAGCTGGTTTTATTATGGGATTAGAAACAAGCGTACACTTCTTATGTCGATTTAACATCGATGTTTTTAACATTTATCATTTGATGACGATGTCAATAAAACTCAATTCGTATGACGTTTCTGACCATTTTACTGGCTTGAGAAAATTCTTCTACTTGTGTACTCACTTGGTAAATTCAGTTAGATTGTATTGTGTTGACGTATTTTTAATGGCAGCCCATTTGATCTTCATCTTGTTAAGATCATCATTGAATTGTAGCCAGTCAGCAATGCAGAAAATAGAGATGAGGGTTTTACATCGTAGTAAAAATAAAAGTATCAAAATACCATCATCGTTAAACGGCTTTTGCTAAAATATAATCATTTAAATTTACTACAATTCCATTGAGAAAATTGAATTTTTCTAAAAATAATTTTATCAACCGCATCAAAGATGATTTGCGAGACTCTCAAAAACTCCCTAGAGGTAAATCTGAGTTTAACTAAGTAAAATTTCGTTTTTTAATTATCAAATAATCTGTGAATAACTTATGAAAATATTTAGCTGGTTTAACGCTAATGAAGAGAAACAATTTGGCCGAATGTTGGCGCAAGCTTTAATTGAACGGACTCCTGTTGAAAGCGCAGTTGGCAAAATTTTAAATAAAAAACACGAAGCGATGCTAAATAAACTCAGTCAACTTGTCATCGAATTTAAACACGACCGCAAAATGAATACGTATAAAAAAGCTGCGTTAGGAAATACCTTCAAATGGGAGCTGATTAAAAAGGGGTACGACAGAGAGTATGTTGATCAATTAACAAATTGGATTATCTTAAAGTTGTAGCGCTTTTTTATTCCTATTTCCCATATGGCAGTAAGAATGAATACTAATTAAATCGACATTTATAGAAAAAACTTAAAAATATGTTCACTTGGCTAAAAAAAATTCTTACTCCACCAGTGCCAAGTAAGAATTTGGACCCGGAAATTTCAATTGTAAAAAATCAAGTTCCTGATAGCCGTATTCCAGAAGAAGAAAAAACTCATAAAGAAATAGCTAATGCCTTATTAGACGCAGGAAATTTAGCGGAAGCTGAAATACATTACCAAAAAGCCATAGAACAAAACAAAGCCGATGCAAATGCATATGTGATGCTAGCTTATGTATTGAAAGAGCAAGGTAAGAGCTATGCAGCGGCACAACAACTCGAATTAGCGCTGCAATTATCGCCAGAGGACTTTGATGCCCACTACATGCTGGCATCGATGGCGGGCATGGCTGGGAGGAGGCAAGAAGCGATTCAAAGATATGAAAAAGTTTTAGATGTGAATCCACAGTTCGATCTGGCATACCGGGAATACAGTTATTTAATGGCTCAAACTGGAGATCTTGAGAAAGCACAAAGTATCATTGATTTAGCGCTCACTCATATCCCAGATGAAGCTGATTTTTATTTAATTAAAGGCGATATATTTATACGTCAACATCTTATCGACTCTGCTATTTTGGCATATCAAAAAGCAATTTCTATACGCTCAGACTTCAGTCAAGCTTATCTGCAATTAAGTCTCGCATTTGAATCTAAAGGAAAATTAACCGATGCTTTCGAAAATGCGGACAAAGCGACTTCATTAAATCCAGAAAACTTAGCCGCCTTAGTTACACGCGGCAATATGCTTATGTTACTTGAGCGAGGAAATGAGGCGTTGGCTAGCTTTAAAGCGGCTCTAAAAATAAAGCAAGATTGTGTCGAAGCACTATTGAATAGTGGGATTTTATTGCAATCGCAACATCAAAATGCAGAGGCTTTAAAATATTACCAACTAGCATTAGATGCCCAGCCTAATTTAGCGATCGTTTGGCATAACAAAAGCGTAATAGAGTTTGATCACGGTCATTTTGATATGGCGATGAAAGACGTAGAATGTTCACTTGAGATTGATCCCCAATTTTGTGATGCAGTTCATCATAAGGGATTAATTCTTACCGCTTTAGGACGTTATTACGAGGCGCTTTCTCAGTTTGCGAAGGCGTTACAGATAGATTCTCAGCATTTGTTGACGTTTTTTAATCGGGCAAAAACATATCAAAAACTTGAGATGCACGAAGAGGCTTTGCTAGATTTTGCTGAAGCCATACGTATTCAACCTGATTTTGCTAAGGCTCATTTTGACGAAAGCTTTAGTCGCCTAGTGCTAGGCGATTTCCTGAAAGGATGGGAAAAGTACGAATGGCGCTGGAAATGCTCTCCCTTCTTGGAAGGAAAGCGACATTTTATTGTGCCTTTATGGCTAGGTAAGCCACCGTTAAAAAATAAAACCATTTTGCTCTACGGTGAACAAGGCTTAGGCGACACGATTAATTTTGTGCGTTATGTCACATTAGTGGCGAAATTGGGCGCGCGCGTAATACTTGAAGTGCAAGCACCATTAAAAACTTTACTCAAAAATTTCGATGGCACCGCAGAAGTATTTGCTCAAGGTGAAGTGCTGCCATCTTTTGACTACCATTGTCCGCTCCCAAGTTTACCTTGTGCCTTTAATACAACTTTAGAAACGATTCCGGTACAAGAAAAATATTTTGATATTGATGAAATCGCACCCGATGCGGCAAGACGCTGGCAACATAAAGTTAGTCAGTCAACAGAAAAAAAGGTAGGCATAGTATGGTCAGGCAATCAAGATCATCAAAACGATAAAAATCGATCCATCGCTTTTTCAGAGTTTTCAAAAGTCATTGTAGAGAACGTACAGTTTTTTAGTCTTCAAAAGGAGGTTAGATCACGAGATCAGGCGGCTTTAGATCAACAGACTTCGATCAAGCAATTGGGTAGTGAATTAATAGATTTTGTGGAAACTGCAGCACTCATTTCAAAACTGGACTTAGTTATTGCCGTCGATACTTCGGTCGCACATCTTGCAGCATCGCTTGGAAAACCAGTATGGCTACTTGTCCCGTTTAATCCTGATTGGCGCTGGATGCATAAGAGATCAGACAACCCATGGTATAAAACCGTAACCCTATTTCGACAAAAGGAAACTGGGCACTGGAATGATGTTCTTGAAGAAATCGCCATGAAATTGGTCTCAATTTAAATTGAAGTCTCCGTCTCAAAACTATATTTTTCTGTACCGTAATAGTGCAGGCAGGACTAATCGATATATTTGTAACTCCCTATTGATGGACACTAATTAGATAATTAAGGAACAAAATAAAACTACTAGTTTGGTGCATAGATTAGTGGGCATACGGCGTAGAATGAGTGTGAGCAATCTAATGAAAAATACCGGATAATGCCTAAATAAAATCTGGAAATATGATGCATACTCGCTCTCCCCGCGCTGCTCAGCGTGAATTTGATACGCCCCACTTTCGTCAGGCTTTGTCGCAATTTGCGACTGGCGTAACGGTGATTACGACTCGTCTGGCGGATGGTACTTTTTTAGGCCTGACTGCCAGTTCCTTCAATTCGGTATCGCTCGATCCGCCGCTGGTGCTTTGGAGTCTGGCAAATACCTCAAGCAGTATGGATGCCTTTAGCGGCAACTCTCACTATGTTGTGAATATTTTGTCATCCGGTCAGGGTTGGCTGGCGGAACAATTTGCCAGTCGCAAAAAAGACCGGTTCGACGACGTTGAGTATCGTTTGTCGCGCACTGGCCATCCCATTTTAGTTGGTGCATCTGCTTGGTTTGAGTGTCATAATCGCAGCCGCTATCCAGAAGGTGACCATGTAATTTTTGTCGGTGAAGTGGAACATTGCGAATTTACTCCGCAAGCGCCACTGATTTATCATTCTGGTCAGTTTTTGCCGCCGCAGTCCACACTGTAGCCAGACCAACCATACCAATACTGCCAAGTAAATGATGCCTCAACTGACTGACCTGATCGGTTATATTGCCGCCAGCATGACGACAACTGCCTTTATTCCCCAAGCATGGATGACCTGGCGTCGTAAGCGGGCTGATGGCGTATCGCTAGGCATGTACATCATTCTGGTAGGCGGGATTGCGATGTGGCTGGCGTATGGCTTGATGCTGAACGCTTTGCCTATCATCATCGCCAATTTTATTACCTTGGTGTTGGCAATCTTTATTCTGGTGATGAAGCTGCTGTACAAATAATCGCTAAGATTTCTGTAAAACCGCGACTTAGTTCGCTCAATTAGTGAGCAATTTTTGTAGTACGTCACGCGAATCAAATGCTGCGCGGCGCAAACGATCATTCACGCCTTGCCAGACAGTCTCATCCGGCAGCATTTCTACCAAAATCACATCGGCATGCGCGGCATCCAGTTCGCGTAAACCAGCATACAACTCATGTGCATACGCTGAGGGATCGGCAACGATCACTTTTAATGCCTGCACGTTTTGCTGAACGTGCTCCCGGTAGCGCATGACCGCTACTTTTTTGCCGCTATCCAACAATTGCTGTATGGTCGATTCCAGCGCGTCTTCTATGATTAAAACAACCGGCGTGTTTGGCGCATAGTGTGCGTCCAAGGTACCCGATGCTCTTGGTGCGGTGATATCAGGCGCGGATGGCTGTATTCCTAATACGCCTGCCAGTTCGGCGGCAGAGATATGGCCGGGTCGCAATAATACTGGTCCGTGGGTTTCCAATCTCGTTAAATCCAAAATTGTTGACTCTATACCGACATCACTCTGACCACCGTCTAGCACTGCTACGATCATATGGTTCGCAATCTCTGCTGGAAATTCATCTTGCACATGCTGGGCTGTGGTTGGACTAACATGACCGAATTTATTTGCCGATGGCGCTGCGATGCCACCTTTGCCATTCTTAAACGCACGTAACAGTTGTTGTGCAACCGGATGCGAAGGACAACGTATTCCTATCGAATCTTGGCCGCCAGACACCGCGTCGGGGATATGCGCAGCACGCTTTAAAATCAAGGTCAATGGGCCGGGCCAGAATGCGGCGATCAACTGATGCGCCTCAACCGGAATATCTTTAGCCCAGTAGTGAACGTCCGCGTCTGGCGCCAGATGTACGATCACGGGATGATTAGCAGGACGGCCTTTGGCGGCATAAATGGCTGCAACGGCGGAGGGATTTTCTGCGTCGGCACCAAGGCCGTATACGGTCTCGGTCGGGAAGGCGACCAGTTGCCCAGACTCCAGCTGCCGGGCGGCTGTTTCTATTTTGGTGATCATCGCTGTTTGTGTTGCTGACATCGCTGAATTAGTCTCGCTACTCATCGTAATTTGATCTTAAACTCGTCTGACATTAGTTAGCAATGCCAAGAATGTCGCAAGCAAGTGCCAGCGTCGCTTGTGCTTCCGCCAACTTGGGTGCAACAAAGGTGACGTGCCCCATTTTACGGGCGCGTCGTGCTTCTGATTTGCCGTATAAATGCAAATGCGTACCCGGCAAGGCGAGTAGTTTGTCCCAGGCGGGTTCGCGTGGATTGACAGCATCACCTTCAAACCAGACATCACCTAAAATATTTAGCATCACCGCTGGCGAATGCTGACGCACATCACCTAAAGGCAATTGCGCCAGCGCCCTCACCTGCTGTTCAAACTGGCTGGTAACACAGGCGTTAATGGTGTAGTGACCGCTATTATGAGGGCGTGGCGCCATTTCATTGACGACCAGGGATCCGTCCTGCAGCACAAAAAATTCTATGCACAAGACGCCGACATACGCTAGCTGGGCGATGATATCCAATGCCGCTTTTTGCGCAATTTGCGCTACGCCATCCGTCACATTGGGACTTGGGACAGTGGTGGTAAACAATATTCCGTCGCGGTGGACATTCTCTGCAATCGGATACACCACGGCTTGACCATCAACACCGCGCGCGACCAACACCGATACTTCGTATGCAAGCGGCAGCATTTTTTCTAATACGCAGAGTTGACCGTTCATACCGGCGACGGCTTGCGCCAACTCATCCCGGTTACGCACTCTGACCTGACCTTTGCCGTCGTAACCCATGCGTACGGTTTTTAAAATACCGGGCAATAAATCCTCACTGATCAGAGCAACATCGTCCTGATTCTCGATACGTGCATGCGGTGCCGGAAATACACCCGTGTGCATTGCACAGCGGGTGAAAAAATCTTTCTCTTGCAAGCGATCTTGTGCAACCGAAACACAAGCGCCAGATGGAGCAACGAAGCCGTCTTGCGCCAGCATCGTCAAACTATTGGCCGGGACGTTTTCAAACTCAGTCGTGACTGCACGGGTCAGTTTGCGTAATGCGACCAGACCAGCGGGGTCATCATAGGCGGCTTGGATATGGTGCTCGGCGACCTGACCCGCTGGACAACCCGCTTCTGGCTCCAATACGGCAACCTGATAGCCCATGGTTTGTGCGGCATGCGCAAACATGCGCCCGAGTTGCCCGCCACCTAAAATGCCGAGACAGCTTTGCTCGGTGTTCGGTAACAGGGGATGGCGCGGAGTTGTTTGGGTATCGATAGTCATGATGTTAGGCAAATGTAAAACGTAATCTAAAACGGAGTCTGAAACAGAATCTGAAAATGAAACTCGTGCCGGTGACGCGCGCAAAAGCAGTACATACTCAGCAAATAAGTTGGCGCTACTGGCGTAGCAACAAAGCGATGATCAACCACATCACGAAGCCCGGCAATTTGGCGAGAAACCATGCAAAACGCCATATACTCCCCACCAAATTTACAAAATATGGCTGATTGTCCAGCAATTCTAAGGACAATTAAAAATACACTATGAGAGTATTATTTAAAGGCACAAAAAAGCTTGCTGGCGTCATCGTCCGCGCAATAGTAAATTCAGCATCTGGTCTGATCTTTTTGCATCTGTACTTCGCTGGATTCCAGCCTGCGCTGGAATGACAAATCCTTTAATTTTGCATTGTGCTGCATTGTGAATTAAATATTAGTTCACTGTGATTTAGCCTCGGGCGCATCAAATATAAACTCATACCAAGCCACACCAACTCATACAAACACACTAAGCAGGCAACACCATGTCACGCGCTACTTGTGTTTGCTTCAGGCGAAAATCCAACAGCTTTTGTGCCAAACCTTCGTCGGTTGTCGCCAGCATGGCGATCGCTGCCAGTGCTGCATTGGCAGCACCCGCCTCGCCAATCGCAAACGTCGCTACCGGAATCCCTTTTGGCATTTGTACAATCGACAGCAAAGAATCTTCACCACGCAGATATTTGGAAGGTACGGGCACACCCAATACCGGGACGATGGTTTTTGCTGCGATCATCCCCGGCAAATGTGCCGCACCGCCAGCACCGGCGATGATGGCACGCAGTCCGCGCGTTCTGGCAGTTTCTGCATAGGCGAACATCTCATCCGGCATGCGATGCGCAGAGACGACCTGCGCTTCATAAGGGATGCCAAACTCTTTCAGAACAGCGACGGCATGTTGCATTACATCCCAATCAGAGGAAGAGCCCATGACGATACCGATGATCGGCGATATCAACAATGATTGCGATGGTGACTCGTTACTTGCTTGATTCATGATTAGGCCTTCAGCGTTTCGCCAGTCAGACGTTCTAATGCCTCAAGATACTTTGCGGCGGTCTTAGCAATAACTTCTTCTGGCAGGGCTGGTGCTGGCGCTGTCTTTTTCCAACTCGTAATCGTTTCCAGATAGTCGCGCACAAATTGCTTGTCAAATGACGGTGGTGATATTCCTGTTGCGTAAGAATCTGCTGGCCAAAAACGGGACGAATCTGCGGTCAAAACTTCATCCATCAGATGCAACACGCCACTGTCGTCCAGACCAAATTCAAACTTGGTATCCGCAATGATGATGCCACGAGTAGCAGCATATTCTGCGGCCTCGGTGTACAACTGAATACTGATGTCGCGGATTTTTGCGGCGAGTTCTTTACCAATCAGCTCTTCTGTTTTGGCATAGCTGATGTTCTCATCGTGCTCACCCATTTCTGCTTTTGCTGCTGGGGTAAAAATCGGTGCTGGCAACTTTGCTGCCTGTGGCAAACCGGCTGGCAGGGTGATTCCGCAAATTGCGCCGGTATCCTGATAATCTTTCCAGCCAGAACCGATAATGTAGCCGCGCACAACCGCTTCTACCATGATCGGTTTCAAACGTTTTGCCACGACCGCACGACCGCGCACTTGCGCCACTTCTTCAGCAGCGACAACACTTTCCGGCGCAATACCCGTCAAATGATTTGGCACGATATGTCCGAGTTTTTCAAACCAGAAATTGGCCATCTGATTGAGTACGCGACCTTTCTCAGGAATCGGTTCATTCATGATCACATCAAACGCGGACAAACGATCGCTAGTGACGATCAGGAGTTTGTCGTCGCCGACAGCGTAGTTGTCACGGACTTTACCGCGGCCTAGCAGCGGCAAGGAATGTAGGGTGGAATTGATTTGCGTCGTCATAATATTTACTTTTTTAAAAGTACGCAGGGCGCACTGTGCGCCCCGTCTTTTTCAAATTAATTTACTGATTTGCTGCACTGATTTTGCTTAATGTAGTTACCGGCTTATTTAACCAACTGAGCCAGGCTACCTTTTTTGTATTGTTCAGCAATTTTTTCCAAAGGCATCGGTTTGATCTTTGCTGCCTGACCTTCGCAGCCAAATGACAAATAACGCGCTTTACAGACCAGTTTAGCGGCTTCGCGCGCTGGCTTGAGGTAGTCGCGCGGATCGAACTTGCCTGGATTCTCAAACAAATAACGACGGATCGCGCCGGTCATCGCTAAACGGATGTCGGTATCAATATTGATTTTACGCACGCCATGCTGGATACCGATCACGATTTCTTCTACTGGTACACCGTAGGTTTCTTTCATATCGCCACCGAACTGGCGAATTTCTTCCAGCAGTTCTTGTGGCACTGAAGAGGAGCCGTGCATTACCAGGTGGGTATTTGGAATGCGTGCGTGGATTTCTTTGATACGGTCAATTGCCAGAATGTCGCCAGTAGGCTTACGAGAAAATTTGTACGCACCGTGTGAGGTACCGATTGCAATTGCCAATGCGTCGCATTGTGTTTGCTTGACGAAATCAGCAGCCTGATCGACGTCGGTCAGCAATTGTTCACGGGTCATTTTGCCGTCAGCACCGTGACCATCTTCTTTATCTCCCATCATGGTTTCCAGTGAGCCGAGTACGCCCAGTTCTGCTTCAACCGTGACGCCAATTGAGTGCGAGAATTTGACGACTTCACGCGAGACTTCGACGTTATATTCGTAGCTGGCAACGCTCTTGCCGTCTTCCATCAATGAACCGTCCATCATCACCGATGTAAAGCCCGATTTAATCGCTGCCATACAAATCGCTGGCGACTGACCGTGATCTTGATGCATCACCACCGGGATGTGCGGATACGCTTCTACCGCAGCTTCGATCAGATGGCGCAGAAAAGCTTCGCCGGCATATTTACGCGCACCGGCTGAGGCTTGCATGATAACGGGCGCGCCGACTTCATCAGCTGCTTGCATGATGGCAGTAACCTGTTCCAGATTATTGACGTTGAATGCTGGTAAGCCATAGCCATTTTCAGCGGCGTGGTCCAGCAATTGGCGCATAGATACGAGTGGCATAATTTACTCCAGAGTACGATTAAAAATCTTGAATTAAAAATATAGAATTAAAAACCTCGAATTAAAAACCTCAATGCCGCATTAAGAAATCATTCAAGCTGACAGAGAATTAATTCGAGAATTAATGATCTCCGACCTTGACGATTTTCAGTGCATTGGTTCCGCCGACCTGCCCCATAGGCTCGCCCCAAGTAACAACGATCATGTCACCTTTGGTGACGATGCCGTTTTGCAGCAAGATAGTTTCTGCCGATTTCAATACGGCTTCACGGTCGCTTGAATGCGGCAAGGTATAGGTTTCTACATTGCGATATAAAGCAACTTTGCGCTGAGTCGCGATACTCGGCGTCAGTGCAAATAAAGGAATATCAATATTGTGACGACTCATCCACAGCGCGGTGGAGCCGGATTCAGTCAGCGCCACAATCGCTTTTACACGCAAGTGATATGCCGTGAACAAAGCGCCATAAGCGATGGACTGATCAATACGAGTAAAGGTCTGATTCAAAAAATCTGCATCCAGTTTGCACTCCTGGAATTTTTCCGCCTCGACACAAATCGCTGCCATTGCCTCGACCGTTTCTACCGGATATTTACCAGATGCGGTCTCTGCCGAAGTCATCACAGCGTCCGTGCCATCCAACACGGCATTGGCGACATCGGATACTTCTGCACGAGTAGGTACAGCGTTAAAAATCATCGACTCCATCATCTGTGTTGCGGTGATGGCTAATTTGTTAGAAGCACGCGCCATTTTGATCATGCGTTTCTGCAGGGCAGGCACAGCTGCATTACCTACTTCTACTGCCAGATCGCCACGCGCTACCATGATGCCGTCGGAGGAATCGAGAATTTCTTGCAATAACGGGATCGCTTCTGCGCGTTCAATCTTAGCGATCATCATCGGCTTATGACCATAAGCCTCACCAGCAATATTAGATAACTGGCGCGCCATTTCCATATCAGTCGCGTTTTTAGGAAAGGACACGGCAATGTAGTCTGCCTGGAACGACATCGCGGTCTTAATATCTTCCATATCTTTGGCAGTCAAAGCGGGGGCAGTTAAGCCACCACCTTGGCGATTGATACCTTTGTTATTGGATAGCTCGCCACCAATTTTAGTAATCGTGTGAATTTCATTGCCAATAATTTTATCCACGATTAAAACGATCAGACCATCATTGAGCAACAACACGTCGCCTGGCTTGACGTCACGTGGCAAGGCTTTGTAATCGAGACCAACGCGATCTTGGTTACCCATGCCGCAATCGGCATCCAGAATAAATTTGTCGCCGTTAGCGATCTCAATTTTGCTGTTTTCAAACTTACCGATACGGATTTTTGGACCTTGCAGATCCGCCATGATGGCGATCTCACGACCGCACTCTGCCGCAGCCTGGCGCACCAGAGTCGCGCGATCAATGTGATCTTGCGCCTTGCCATGCGAAAAATTCAGACGTACTACATTGACACCCGCTTGCAGCATGCGCTTGAGTGTCGCCAAATCACTGGAAGCTGGGCCTATCGTTGCAACAATCTTGGTTCCGCGTGCCATCTGGTCTCCTGATATTGATATCGGTTTTTAGTTTTTTACCTTGCCTTACAACTTGATCATCTTGCTTGATTTGATTACTTTGCTGCTCGTTGCAATAAAATATTGACGGCTGGCAAGGTTTTACCTTCCAAAAATTCCAGGAAAGCACCGCCGCCAGTAGAGATATAACCAATTTTGTCGGTGATCTGATATTTTGCAATCGCAGCCAAAGTGTCGCCACCGCCAGCGATGGAAAAGCCCTTAGAGTCTGCAATCGCCTGCGCCAGCACTTTGGTGCCGTTACCAAACTGATCAAACTCAAATACGCCGACCGGACCGTTCCAGACGATGGTGCCAGCTTGTTTGATTTGCGCCGCCAGTAAGGCAGAAGTGACCGGACCAATATCCAGAATCATGTCATCCGCTTCAACCTCATGGACTGACTTAACGGTAGCAACAGCCGTTGGAGAAAATTCTTTAGCGCAAACAACATCGGTAGGAATAGGCACCGATGCGCCGCGTTTTGCCATCATATCGATAATGGCTTTGGCTTCGTCCACCAGATCCGCTTCTGCCAGTGATTTGCCGATCTTTAAACCAGCTGCCAGCATGAAAGTATTAGCTATGCCGCCACCGACGATCAGGTTGTCAACTTTGTCCGCCAGCGATTTGAGTATCGTGAGTTTGCTAGAGACTTTAGAACCCGCGACGATTGCCACCAGTGGACGTGCAGGATGACCTAGTGCTTTACCCAATGCGTCTAGCTCAGCGGACAACAAAGGGCCGGCACAAGCGACTTTGGCGTATTTTGCAATACCGTGTGTCGTGGCTTCTGCGCGATGGGCAGTGCCGAACGCGTCATTCACATAGACATCGCACAACGCTGCCATTTTTTGCGCCAGCGCATCGTCATTCTTTTTTTCGCCTTTATTGACGCGGCAATTTTCCAGCAAAACGATTTGTCCTGCCGCGACATCCACGCCATCCAACCAATTTTGTTTCAGCTCGACAGTCACACCCAGCAGCTCGGATAAACGCACGGCAACCGGCGCCAGACTGTCAGCAGGTTTAAACTCGCCTTCCGTCGGACGTCCTAAATGCGAGGTCACCATCACTGCTGCACCGGCTTTTAAGGCTTGTTGTATCGCCGGGACCGAGGCGCGAATACGCGTATCTTCTGTGATGTTGCCATGATCGTCCTGCGGCACATTGAGATCTGCCCGAATAAATACACGTTTGCCCTGGAGTTGATTGGCGGCGATCAGGTCGCTGAGTCGATTAAATTGCATGGAGTTGGCGAATGAAAGAGGTGGGAGAAAAATCTAAGTCCCGTATTCTACCAAACACCCGTCGCCGACTACACCGTTTTTAGCTGGAATTGGTGCACTTTATTGCAAATTTGTAATTAAATAGGGCTTACGCAAAATTGTCGTTGCAACGCAGCTGGGGCATTTTTGCGTAAGTCCTATTAAAATCACAATCCCAACCGAACGTAGGTGTACACCGCCATCCCAAAGAAAATTGTTAGTAACATATTTCGTTTAACCAGAAAGAAACCGCCTGCGGCGATGGCAGCGATTAATTTAGGGTTATCGAGCGCAATCGATAACTGGCCGTTGCTAAGCAACACATCCGGCACAATGATCGCTGCCAAGGCGCAGGCAGGCGCGTAACGTAAAGCTTCTTGTACCCGTTTTGGCAAATTAATGTGATGCCCGACCAGCCAAAACGTACTGCGGGCAATAAAAGTCGCAACAGCCAATGCAAAAATAACCAGCCAGATTTCAAGATCGCTCATCGTTTTTCCTCGTTGGCGGCAATAGATTGCGCGGCGGCACTGGGCTGAATTTCAGCCTTAATGTCAGTCTTGGTATCAGTCTTGGTATCAGTCTCAGCATCAGTTTTATGCAATGATTCCAGCCACTCTTCCACCACCATGGCAGTGATCATCCCCGCAATGACGGCGATCAGCAGCCCCAGCTTGTAAGGAAAATTAACGCTTACCAATGCAACCACACTAGCCACGACCACACCTGCCAGGGCAGCCTTATTCATCACCAGCGGTAACATAATGCACAGGATTGCCAGCGTACCGGCAAAGCCCAAACCCCAGCTCATCGGTACCTGGCTACCCAGTAAAATACCGATCAGCGACCCGATTTGCCATGCCGACCAGTTTGGCATGATCAGGCCCTTTAAATAGGCAAGCTTGTTTTCAAGTGTCACTACTGATTGCTCAGGCGATACTTCTTCCTGAACATCAGAATGGGGGAAGCGCAGCATAAAAAATGCCACCGACACGTCACCGGAAAAATAACCCAGATAAGCGCGCACCCGTAAAGGCAAGCTAGAAAAATGCGGTGCCAGAATCGCAGAAAAAATCACAAATCGCAGATTAACGACCAAGGCAGTGGCGAAAATAACCCAGATGGGTGCATGCACAGCGATCAAAGGCAAAGACGCGAGTTGCGCAGAACCGGCAAACACCAGCAGCGTCATGCCAATAGCTTGTGGCACGGTTAAACCCGCTTTGATCATGGCAACGCCTACCACCAAACCCCATGCACCAATCCCAAACAAACTGGGCACGCCGATTTTAAGTCCCTCGCGGAAGGCGTGTTGCTTAGATTGAAAACTCATGGAGGGCTTTGAAAAATCAGAAAAGATGCTCATTTTAACGACGATAGCCAATCAATGCTGACAGCAATCGCTAAATCAGTTCCGCCATCGAAGGGGAAACTTCTAAAAACCGCAAGGCACAGACGCCGCAATCCGTTAAAATCATGGGACTTTGTATAGTTTGTATATTTAAGAGACTTGCATAAAATTGTTCCAGCAAGGCGCAGCGACAAAGACAGTACTTTATTACCCGAAGTAACTAAAACCCGTCGCTGCAACGCAGCTGGAGCATTTTTGTGTAGGTCTTACCTCAGGAGAAATTTATGTCTGCAACCACATCCCCAACTAAAACTCCAGCCGCTGTCGTCGAATTACAAGCCAAGGATTTACCGGCGCACTGCCCAAATCCGGCGATGCCCTTATGGTCTTCCCACCCACGGGTTTATCTGGATTTATCCCATGGCGGCTCAGCGACTTGCTCTTATTGCGGCACCCAATATAAATTAGCGCCGGGCACTGTTTTAAAAGCGCATTAATATGGAAAATAAGGGAGTATAGGCATTGATAGCTCAATACCCCATAGAGTGAATGGACAATATGACATTGCTTCCATATACCCCAATCCAGTATCATTTATCATCATCCTCGCCGACAACCTCAAACAGAATCCATCATGCCAGCTAAAAAGCAATTGAACGGAAGTGCCGACGAGATTGAAAGCGCCTTTTATGACGCAATCAGTCGCGCTGATCTGGATGCCTTGATGGCCTTGTGGGCGGAGGAT
Source organism: Undibacterium sp. (assembly GCA_025352365.1). Classification (GTDB taxonomy): domain Bacteria; phylum Pseudomonadota; class Gammaproteobacteria; order Burkholderiales; family Burkholderiaceae_D; genus Undibacterium. Next base: position 21,601 of record JANXTO010000056.1, read on the forward strand.
GAGGAAATCGTCTGCATTCATCCTGGTGGCCCCAGATTGATCGGGCATGCGGCAATACGCACATCTTGGGAAGCGATTTTTGAGCGCGGCAGCGTGCACATCCGTCCAGCCCAGTTGCATGCCTCGCACAATATGCTGACAGCGGTACACAATATTATCGAAAACGTGCAGCAACATAAGGATGTTGCACCGGACGTACATATTTTAGCCACCAACGTGTATGTCAAAACCCCGCGTGGCTGGCGGATTACGGCACACCATGCCTCAGTTGCCTCGGGAAAAGCACCTTTAGATTTATTTAAAGCAAGCGTGCTGCATTAAAGGGAGCATCAAATTTTTGCATCAGTCAGGTTAAACCTAAAAAGATGAAGTACAACGCTCCAAAATGGCTGCCGTCCGGCCACTTACAAACCATCTACCCTGCCCTGTATATCAGCAAACCCAAGGTCGATTTCCGACGCGAGCGCTGGGGCACGCCTGATGGTGATTTTATCGATGTGGACTTTGTTGACGGTCAGGCCGGACAGCCGTTTGTCGTGCTGTTCCATGGCCTCGAAGGCTCTAGCGACAGCCACTATGCACGGGCGCTGATGGCACTGGTTAAAGATCGGGGCTGGTCTGGCGCGGTGCCCCATTTTCGCGGCTGCTCTGGCGAATTAAATCAAGCGCCGCGCTTTTATCACTCTGGCGATGCGCAAGAAATTGCCTGGGTGATACAGCGTCTGCAAGCAGCCTACAGCGCGCAGCATCCCGGTGGTAAATTCTACGCCGCCGGTGTCTCGCTAGGCGGTAACGCCTTGCTGCGCTGGCTGGGCGAATCACCGGATCAGGCGGCAATCGTCGATGCTGCTGTGTCGATCTCGGCACCGCTGGATCTGGCGCAGGGCGGCGCGTCTTTATCTAGCGGTTTTAACATGCTGTACACGCGGATGTTTTTAAAAACGCTGAAGCCAAAGTGTCTGAAAAAACTCGACCAGTTTCCGGGTCTGTTCAATCGTAACGCGCTGCTCGCTGCCAAAAATTTATATGAATTCGATAACGTGGTCACCGCACCTTTGCATGGCTATCTGGATACCGATGACTATTGGAATCGTGCCAGCGCCAAACATGTGTTGCCCGACATCCGCGTACCGACACTGGTGATGAATGCACTAAATGACCCGTTTTTACCTGGTCACCATTTACCGCACAAGGCCTCATCACATGTTACGCTGGACTACCCCAAACATGGCGGCCATGTCGGCTTTGCAGTGGGCAAACCACCTGGCAGTTTGCATTGGCTGCCAGAAAAAATAGTGCATTTCTTCGAACGGGGTCGTTAGAATTTTGAAGGTAGCTCATGGATGACATCGTCAAAGCCGCACTACAAAAATGGCCGAATGTACCGCATTGCTTCGGCTGGCTGGTATTGGATGCGCGTGGTCACTGGCGCATGCGCGATGAGCACGCACAAGCGCAGCATTTGCCCGGCGATAAGATCGTCAACGTTGCCTTGCTCGGTTTTATCAATCGTAATTATCAGCATGATGAACAAGGTCGCTGGCATTTTCAAAACGGTCCGCAACGGGTCTATTTGGATTTGGAAGCAACGCCGTATATCGCCAGAGTAACGCCGCAAGGTTTGGTCTTGCACACCGGCGAGGCGCTGACTCATTTACAGCACGCCTATCTGAGTCAGCAAGGGACATTATTTTTACTAGCGGAAAATCAGCTGCTGGCGCAAGTCGATGACAGAGACATGGCAAGTTGCCTGGAATGGATCAGCCTAAATGGTCAACCAGTCAGTGACGAGTCGCTGATGACATGGCTGGATAGCGCTGGGAATGATCTTGCGTCGGCACATGCAACCGCGCTTGAACTACTGGCACCAGGACAAGTTGCCGTGCCGATCAAGCGAGGGAGTCTGCACGGCTTGATGGCAGAATTCCACTATGTCAGTTCGCCTGTGGCTAACTGAAAATGATGGTTGGACAGCATGCGCCACCATTTTCAATGTCTATTGAGACTTAATTATAAAATTCATCAGAGTAAGTAAATAGGAAACATACAATGCACCCGTATGCCGCTGCATTTGAACAGAACATCAACACTAATAAGCAAGGCACTAACTTGACTACAAAAGGCCAAACTACCCAACTAAAGGACATACGGAAGACTAAGCCCTTGCGGGTTATGAGTGAAGCCGACTGGCAGCATTGGGTGACAAGAGGTTATGTGATTATTCGTCAGGCGGTTCCAACGGAAAAGACTGAGGCAGTGGTCAATATGCTCTGGCAGTTTAAGGAAATGAACCCTAACGATGATACGACCTGGTACCCACCACACCTGAGCGAACAGCAGGCAAGAGAACTGAATAATTCAGGCATGGTGGAGGTATATAACCACCAGTCTATGTGGGACACACGTCAGCATCCTCGTGTCTACGATGCGTTTGTTGATATTTGGGATAGAGAAGACTTATGGGTGACGATTGATCGCGCCAATTTGAATCTGCCTCACCGTGGCACCAGCGTACCCGGGTCGGCTGATGGATTTATCCATTTCGATGTGGATGTGTCAAAGC
>JANXTO010000058.1 GCA_025352365.1 Undibacterium sp.
ATCACGGGATGCGTGCTGCATACCTTGGATACCTCCTTCACCTTGGACGCTCACTATGTCAACAGACCTGCAAACACCTTACGAACTCGGTAATCAAAACCAAACGACGACCTGGGATCAATGCATTGGTTTTTATCAAAAACTGGCATCGGCTTTCCCTCATATCTTGCACTTTAGTCAGATTGGCGTCTCGGATGCTGGTGTACCTATCCATGCAGGTGTGGTGACTGCGGATGGCATATTTGATCGTGAGCAGATCAAGCATGAACAGCGTCTGGTATTTTTTAATAATAACGGCATTCATCCTGGTGAGCCCGAAGGTATTGATGCCTGCATGGCTCTGGTGCGCGACTGGTGTGTGATGACAGAGCGGTTGGCGCAACTAGGTCGTACCGCGTTTATCTTTATCCCAATTTATAACGTAGATGGTTGTCACAACCGGCAAAATACGTCGCGGGTGAATCAAGACGGTCCTGAATTATTTGGATTCCGCGGGAATAGCCTGCATCTGGATTTGAATCGTGATTTCATCAAGTGCGACAGCTTGAATGCGCAAGTTTTTAACCAGTTTTTTACTGCCTGGAACCCAGATGTGATGGTGGATACACACACCTCCAACGGGGCAGATTATCCTTATACGATGACCTTGATCCATACGCAAACAGATAAGCTCGGCGGTGATCTGGGGCAGTTTTTGCGTGAGCAGATGCTGCCGGCGATGTTTGCAGACATGGCGCAGCGCGGCTGGCCGACCTGTCCTTATGTGAATCCAGTCAAAGAGAGTCCCGATCAAGGCGTTGAGGAGTTTTTAGAAACTGCGCGATTCTCGACGGGCTACGCCGCTTTGCATCACACCATCGGTTTTATGCCAGAAACGCATATGCTAAAACCCTTCGCCGATCGCTATGCATCCATGCGCGCTCTGGTTGAAGTCGCGTTACAGTTCACCATCAAGCATGCGGAACAAATCCAGCAATTGCGTAACGCTGCCAAACAGCAAAGTAAAACTCGCAGCCATTGGCCAGTGCAATGGAAAAGGGATGATGAGCATGTCTCGACGGTTCGATTTAAAGGCTATGAGGCTTGCTACAAGCCCAGTGTATTGGGTGACTACAGCCGTTTGTACTACGACAAAAATAAATCCTGGGAAAAGGATATTCCTTACTACAATCATTTCAAACCAGAAGTCGTAGTCCCTGCGCCGATCGCCTATGTCGTACCACAGCAATGGCGCGCTGCGATTGAGCGCTTGCAGTGGAATGGCGTCAAGATCGAGCGAATTGCCAGTGACCGCATTGTGCAGGCACAGACCTACCAAATTCGTTCGGTTACATCTCGCCCACATGCCTATGAAGGTCATTTATTTCATGACGACATGGAGCTGAGTACTCAGACTGGCACCCATCACATTAAGGCGGGTGATGTCTGGATTACGCTGGATCAGAACCAAGCGCGGTATGCGGTCGAAACCTTGGAGCCACAGGCACATGACAGTTTTTTTCGGTGGGGATTTTTTAATAGCGTATTAGAGAAAAAAGAAGCTTTCTCCGATTATGTGTTTGAAGATCTGGCAGAAGAATTACTCCGTGAGGAGCCGGCACTGGCAACGCAATTCGCTACATGGAAAGCAGATCATCCCCAGCTATTGAACGACCAGAATGCCGTGCTGAGTTTTATTTTTACGCACTGCCAGCGGTACGCCGAACCGGAGTGGCGTCGTTATCCTGTACTGGCGATATTTGCGTAAATTATTCTCTTTTATGTCGATATTTCATACATACTCCTTATTAGTATATTTAATCGTCTATATGATCATTGATCTCTGGGGCGATTTTAGTAAAAATGATGGGGAGTATATGAAAACCTCTGTCATTTTAATTAAATAAAATTTCTACAAAAAAATAATGATAGAAACGTATCGAGCACAAAGTAAACGAGATTTCATTTTTTGCTTTGCGCATGTCCGCTGAATATGGCTTTGCCGTGCTCAGTTGTTCATTTGATTCGCAGCACTTAGCTGATCAGCTCAATAGCCAATCGAGTTAGTCTCATTAGTTAGCCTAATGAGGTAGCCTAGTGAGTTAGCCTAATGAGTTAGCCAAAACTGGTACTAAATCAGGATGTATTCATCTGTTGTTTAGCCACACGTTTCAACGCCGCAGCAATCATGCAAAACGCAATTTCTGTGTAGCTGTCCATCGTTGTTGTGGTATTTTGTTGCGATGCATTCAACTACAAATTCTCCCGATTCAATCCAATCTCCTCAATATCAACGCTGCATGGTCATGGCTGGCGGTGGTTTTCGTTTTGGGATTTATCTTGGCATGTATGCCGCAGCGCGTGATGCCGGGAAAACGCCTGATCTGTTATTAGCCAGTTGCGGCGCGGCGATTGCGGCGGCGTTGATCCAGGCTTTGCCAGATGATGAGCAGCGCAAGGCGTGGCTTAGTTCGCATGAGATGTATCAGTTCTGGGCGAGTCTGCAATCGACATCACAAGCGGCGATTCATCGCTCTTTGATAGCGGCGATTAAACGCAAATTCTCTTCGCAAAATACACCCAAGATACCGGATGTATTTCAAGATTATATGTTTGAGATACCGCCCAATTTGCCATTGCCAACTTCCAGCTCAAGTCAAAGCAAGACGGCGCCAGCGGTAGCAATTATCGGTGGCAAGCTTTTATACACGCCGGAAGAAGTAGGGCAGCCACGTGGTCAGCGCAAATTATTTGAAGAAACCGTTTTTTGCGATCAGCGAACAGCCGCGTTATTGCACGGTATTCAATCGCCATTCAGCGCCCCGATCTGGGGGAATCATGCTATTGCGCCGCAACTGTTGATCGATGTCGATATGCCTTTGGCAGAGGCGGTGCGGATTTCGGTATCTGACATGTTTTATTTTCGTTGTCACAGCTATCGTCGTCCGTCTACCGGGCAGATGGAAAACTATATAGGCGGCGTACTTGATTTATTTCCCATCGAAATAGCCCGACGGCTGGCGCATGAGGTCACGATGGAATTTAAAGAGTCGTTTGATCAGACCTTTGCTATTCCTGCTTTGCGTGCAGTCTTGGGCATTAACGGCAATCAGCGCTTACGGTACGTCCACCATCAATTTGCCGATACCTGGATTGATAGCTCAGACATCAGCATTGCACTGGCACGCGAACAAGTGCAAAAGAAGCTGGCTTTCAGGCGTAACCGGGTTAGCCTGATCATGCCGGACAGCTATGACACTTATGTGCAATATATTGAAGCGCAGTGGCAATATGGTTATCAACGCGCTAAAGAGGCATTTGCTAAAACTACCGCCAATTCCAAAGAGCCAATCCGCAACGCTAATCGTTACAATAGCCCCCAAGGGGTTTGAAATCAGGTGTAAAACCTCTAAAAGTTGTCGATTGATGCACAGTTTGTTTTATAAATTGAACAAACTGTTGTTAATCAAAGAGTTAATTGCCGCATGGATACAACTCTATCCTTTTAATTTGATCTAAACTTAATTAGAATCAAAACAGCCTCGCCAGGCTTTCAATCACTACAGGAGTCGCCATGAAAAAATTTGTCTCAAAGGCCGTTGTTGGTATGTTGTTGGTTTCAGGGTTTGTTTCAGTTGCATCAGCAGCTAATACCTTAGTGGATACTTCAGTTGATGGTATTTTTACTGCGCTGACAAGCACGAAAGATTTGCAAGCCACGGTTGATACCTTGGTCGCAAATGGTGCTGGTGCTGGTTCAGTTGTCGCGGTTGCTGCGGCTGCTGGTATTTCTTTGGACACGGTCAAGGACCTGACGATTTGCACTAACGATATCTCAGCAGATTCTAAAGTGTTGAGCGCGACTTGCATGAAGCCACGTACTATCGCAACGGCGTATATCGTCGGTATGAACGATCCTTTGAAATACCTGCCTGCAACAGCAGCTGGTGTTCACAAAGATAAAACTGCGAAGTAATTTATTCGCTTAGTTTGTACTGGGTTTGTATTAGTAAAAAAGCGATGCAGAAAAATCTGCATCGCTTTTTTTATTGCCGCTCGCCATAAAAACCTTGGCTTACTGATTTGGCGTGGTCATTTTTTTATTGTCAGAAGAGGCTGGAGACTCTTTTTTATCCTCATCCTTATCGGTTTCAGCCGAAGAGTCATCCATATAGCGCTCTGCTAATTTAAAAAATTTATCGTAAAAATCCCCGGTTGGTATCGTCTCGCTAGCGACTTTGACCAGAGAATCGTCACTGGCACCAAATGGCAACGATACCGAGCCCAGTGCGCCGACGCCGATGCTGGCGGAAGTGCTGCTCTTTTTGAGCGAATAACGGTCGCGTACGGCATTGGCAAAAACGGTGGTGCTGTTACTGCCTTTGCTGTCGGCGGCGCAGACTACCGTAAATTCAATCTCGGCATGAATATCACTATCGTGTTGGAATTTTCTGCGACCTCTGACGAAGGCGGTTTTGGATTCGCTGATGACATAACCTTGGCTCAGTAAAGCGCGTCGGGCGGCTTCGCATGACGTTCTTTCTGACCCCGGAAAACTATGGGTGAAGACATCGGCAGAGCCAAATTCTTCTTCTTTGAGAGCGACTTTGCTATTGCCGAGATTGCTCCCAAAACTGCCGCAGCCTGCGAGTGTGGTGACGAGTAACAATGCTGCCAGTCGAGTGATGTTGACTTGCTTATTCAGCGAGTTAGCAGAGGAGGCAAAACGGGAAAAGGAGAAAAGGCGCATCGGTTCTATATTGTTCAATTAGTTTGTTCAGTCTGGTTTGTTTGCTGAGTTTAGTCAGCAAAGGATTACGTTAAAAACTACCCGCAAACTGATAACGTTGGCCCGGATGCCACATCGTGACTATCGTGGCGATTTTGGCCTTGGATATTGTTTGACGATGTAATAGCAAACAAGGTTCCTTGCTAGTGATATTTAACATGGTTGCGATTTGTTTAGACGGTAACAACGCTTCAATACGGTAGCTGACACTTTCTAAGGGCGCCACTACCATCAGATATTCATTCGGTGTAATGACGGCAAAATTTTGTTCCAGATAGTCAGGCGCAATATCCGAATTGACCCAGCGGTCTTCTACCTGAATCGCAATATCATTCTCAAAATGTACGATGACCGAATGGAAAAGCGGATGTCCTATTTTTACCTTAAATTGTTGCGCCAGCATGTCACTCGCCGCCACCGCGACTAGCTCATGCAATTGGCTGCGATGCACGTGACCGCGCGCTCTGACTTCTTCCGCGATACTTTTAATCTCGACTAAGGTTGCCTGATATTTATACTGCGCGACATAGGTGCCCGAACCTTGGATGCGCGTCAGGATTTGTTCGCTGGTCAACTCTCGTACAGCCCGGTTGACCGTCATACGGGATACGCTGAACTGCTCTGCTAGCGCAGTTTCGGATGGAATCGCATCGCCTTCTTTCCAGGTGCCGGACTGAATTTCTTTTAGTAAATAATCCTTGATACGCTGGAACACGGGTGCGTTTTCTTGTTGGTTTGACACAGGATTCCTTGTAACTAAGGTGGTGGCATTAAAAAACATAAAAATATAGTCTTGTACATTGTCTCATACAAAAATCCAGTTGCAAAAGTTGTATATACAACTTAAACTTATTTCAAAGACTGGTTATCATATGGTTTTTAGAAGCGCATTGAACGTATATATTGAGTTAGCTTGAGTTAGTTTAGTTAATTTGACTGAGTTTGACTTTGCGCCAGCCAACACTACCGAAATAGGACGGAATACATCATGAACAACGATCCACGCTGGGACGAAAGCCGCGAAATCCGTGCACCACGCGGTGCTGAAAAAACTTGCAAAACCTGGGTGGCCGAAGCCGCTTATCGCATGCTCCAGAATAATCTGGACCCCGAGGTTGCCGAGAATCCTAAGCATTTGGTCGTGTATGGCGGGATTGGTCGTGCTGCCCGTAATTGGGCGTGTTTTGATCAGATTCTGGCGTCGCTAAAAGAGTTGGGCGAGGATGAAACCTTATTGATTCAATCCGGTAAGCCAGTTGGCGTGTTCAAGACCAATGAAGATGCGCCGAGAGTGTTGATCGCTAATTCTAATCTGGTGCCCAAATGGGCTAATTGGGAACATTTCAATGCACTCGACCGCACAGGTCTGTTCATGTACGGCCAGATGACAGCAGGTAGCTGGATTTATATCGGCACTCAGGGCATCGTGCAAGGTACTTACGAAACCTTTGCCGAAGCAGGGCGTCAGCATTTTGGTGGTGACTGGGGCGGGCGCTGGATTTTGACAGCAGGCTTGGGCGGCATGGGCGGCGCGCAGCCACTGGCGGCTAGCTTTGCTGGCGCTGTTTCTTTAAATATCGAGTGTCAGCAATCTAGTATCGACTTCCGTTTGCGTACCCGTTATGTCGACAAGCAAGCCAAAGATCTGGACGATGCCTTGGCACTGATCAAACACCATTGCGACCGCAAAGAGGCGGTATCAATCGCCTTGCTCGGCAATGCAGCAGAAGTCTTGCCAGAACTGGTTAGACGCGCCAAAGCCGGCGGCATGAAGCCTGATCTGGTCACCGATCAAACATCAGCGCATGATCTGATCAATGGATATTTGCCGATAGGCTGGACGGTTGAGCAATGGAAGGCAGCACAAGCAGATGCTAGCCAGCATGCCAAACTGACGGCCGATGCGGCGCAGGCTTGCGCGGTGCATGTGCAGGCGATGCTGGATTTTCATGCGATGGGTATTGCGACGGTGGATTATGGCAATAACATCCGTCAGGTCGCGTTTGATACCGGCGTGAAGAATGCCTTCGACTTCCCCGGCTTTGTACCTGCCTATATCCGTCCTCTGTTCTGCGATGGCAAAGGGCCATTCCGCTGGGTCGCTTTATCGGGCGATCCGGAAGACATCCGTAAAACCGATGCCAAGATTAAAGAGCTCTTTCCTGAGAATAAAGGCGTGCATAAATGGCTGGATATGGCGGGTGAACGTATTGCCTTCCAGGGTTTGCCAGCACGTATCTGCTGGTTGGGTCTAGGCGAGCGCCATATTGCCGGTCTGGCATTCAATGAGATGGTAAAAAATGGCGAGTTAAAAGCACCCATCGTCATCGGTCGTGATCACCTCGATACCGGTTCTGTCGCTAGCCCTAATCGCGAGACGGAATCGATGATGGACGGCACCGATGCTGTCTCCGACTGGCCTTTGCTCAATGCCCTGTTAAACACAGCAGGTGGCGCGAGCTGGGTGTCCTTACATCACGGCGGGGGTGTTGGTATGGGTTACTCCCAACATTCCGGCATGGTGATCGTAGCGGACGGCACCGATGCAGCAGCAAAACGTCTGGCGCGCGTCTTGGTCAACGATTGTGGTTCGGGTGTGATGCGTCATGCGGATGCTGGCTATCCGCAAGCGGTTGCCTGCGCTGAGCGTAATGGCTTGAATTTACCCATGATTAATAACTAAAAGTAATGAGTTGAGATAGTGAGTTGGGGTAATAAGTTTAGGTAATAAGTTGACGCAGCAAACCGAGACCCTAATTCGACAAAGATGAGCAGTTCAAAATTCCCTCTCCCGCTTGCGGGAGAGGAGGTGATTGCCGTAGATTTGATCGCATTAATAATACTGGTGGTAAGTATATTTTAAGTGTCCTGAGAATAATTGGACATTAAGACATATTTGCTAGTGATTGGTGGGGAGTATATTGAAATTGACTCAAAATTGAATGCTTCCGCCTCCAACGAATCGATGTTTTATCCCAGCACAATACCAAACTGCACATTTCATCACATTTCAAAACTGCCAAGAATAATTTAAATAAGGACAAACATGAATACCAATACTTTCATCATTCGCCCGGGCCAAATGAGTCTGTCCGATTTGCGCGCGATCTGGCGCACGGCTTTGCCGCTGGAGTTGGATGCCAGTTCCTATGAGGCGATCAACGCGTCCTCCGCAACGATCCAGAGTATCGTCAAAAAGGGCGACGCGGCGTATGGTATCAATACCGGATTTGGCAAACTCGCCAAGACCCGCATCCCCGATGAGCAATTAGAATTACTACAAAAAAATCTGATACTGTCGCACTCAGTCGGCTCCGGTGAGTTGATCGCCGATGAGGTTGTGCGTTTAATTTTGTTGATGAAGATCGCCAGCCTCGCGCGAGGATTTTCTGGTATCCGTGCCAGCGTCATTGACACCATGATTGCGCTGTACAACGCAGGCATCATGCCCGCAATTCCGGTCAAAGGATCGGTCGGCGCATCCGGCGATCTGGCACCTTTGTCGCATATGACGCTGGCCTTAATGGGCGAGGGCGAAGTTCGTGTGAAGGGACATTTAGTCCCGGCAAAACTGGCGTTAGAAAATGCCGGAATCACAGCAGTCGTGCTGGCTGCCAAAGAAGGTCTGGCGCTGATTAACGGCACCCAAGTTTCTACTGCATTGGCGCTCAATGGTTTGTTTCTCGCTGAGCGCTTGCTGGAAGCAGCAACGATTACCGGAGCATTGTCAGTGGATGCCGCCAAAGGGAGTGATGCGCCGTTTGATCCACGTATTCATGCAGTGCGTGGACAACCTGGTCAGATCGCTACCGCCAAAATTTATCGTGAATTATTAGAGGGCAGCGAAATCCGCCGCTCGCATCTGGTCAACGACGAGCGTGTACAAGATCCGTATTGCCTGCGTTGCCAGCCACAAGTGATGGGCGCCTGTCTGGATATCATCAATAACGCAGCCCGTACTTTATTGATTGAAGCGAATGCCGTGACCGACAACCCGCTGGTATTTTTGGATACGGGCGAAGTCATTTCTGGTGGTAACTTCCATGCAGAGCCAGTGGCTTTCGCAGCAGATACGCTGGCCCTGGCAATTGCGGAAATCGGTTCCATTTCTGAGCGCCGCATTGCCTTGCTAATTGATGCAAGTTTGTCAGGTTTGCCGCCATTTTTGGTGCCGAATTCCGGGCTCAATTCTGGCTTTATGATCGCGCATGTGACAGCAGCGGCTCTGGCCTCAGAGAATAAATCCCACGCCCATCCAGCCAGCGTCGATACGATCCCGACTTCAGCCAATCAGGAAGATCATGTCAGTATGGCTACCTTCGCTGGCCGACGTCTGCATGAGATGGCGCACAATACTGCCACCATTGTCGGTATAGAATTACTAGCTGCAGCGCAAGGCGTTGATTTTCATCAGCCGCTAGAGACCTCAGCGAGTCTGGCGACAGTACATCATGCGCTACGCCGCAAGGTTGCGTTTTATGACAAGGATCGCTTCTTCGCACCAGATATTGCAGCAGCAAAACAGATGGTGCTGGATGGCGAATTAAGCGCACAATGTCAGCACTTGTATACGCATCTATATTGCTAAAGCCGCCTTTTATCCTGACACTCAAAACGCCAACACACTATGCGTAAATGGAGCCAGCAAGACTACAAAACCATGCCTTGGAAAAACGGTGGCGGCAGCACGACTGAGCTGGCGGTTTTCCCTGAGGGCGCAAGCCTGGACCATTTTGTCTGGCGCATTAGTACGGCCTTAGTCAGCAGTGACGGTGCGTTCTCGCACTTTGCACAGATTGACCGGACGCTGGCGATTTTGTCTGGTGCAGGTATGATCTTGCATGGAGATGAAGAAGGAACTGATACGCCTTCCAGTGTTACCTTAACCCGCGACAGCATGCCACATCAGTTTTCTGGCGAGACATCC
>JANXTO010000063.1 GCA_025352365.1 Undibacterium sp.
TGGTATCAATCAAGCCAATTTAAACCTATGGTTTGAAACCATTGCCGATTTATCCGAACATGAAAAAACAACCTTGTATTACTTGTGCAGTGTTTCAAGCTATAACTTGGAAAATGCTTTGGATAAGCTGGAAGACGTGAATTTGTCCGAGGGCAGTTTGAAAGACGTAGCAGAAAATCTGTTTGATGAATTCTACTTAAACGACGTACCGGAATCAGTGCGTGCTTATATTGATTATGAAAAGTATGCGCGGGATTGTGAAGTGGGTGGCGACTTATGCGAGTTTGATTTTGAAGGCACAACTTGGACATGCACCAATGCTTCAAGCATTTAGTCAAAATAACGTGGATAGGGTGGGCAGGTTGGACTTGCCCACAGAAAGAACGTGTTTTGACTGAAAATATTGATAGGCTACGGCGTAGCCTATACGTAGCCTAGACACCAAGAAACAAAAAAGGGTTAGTGCCTACTACGGCTCTAACCCTTTATATACTTGGTGGCCCGGGGCGGAATCGAACCACCGACACAAGGATTTTCAATCCTCTGCTCTACCGACTGAGCTACCAGGCCAAGACGAAGAATTATAGTGACCTGTGTGGCATTACGCAAGCTTTTTATGAAAAATATTGCCTGTCTTTGGCTGTTTGGCTTTCGTTGCGTGAATCAACTCTCAACTTGGCCTGCCGTATAATGGGATGATTATTTTCCTTGGTTGTAAGGTCTAAAACAGCTATGTCCATAGAATCAAATCACAGCGATGTATGTATTATCGGGAACGGTGCTGTCGGTAAAGCGGCTGCTTTAGGCTTGTCTCAGTTGGGCTTGCGGGTGAGTTTGCTGTGCGCTCAGGCTACGTCTTCTGTGCCGCCTAAGGCGATTTTAAAATCAGATTCTGCAGATGGCATTGATCATTGGGATGTCAGAGTTTATGCGTTGAACCATGTTGCCCATGATTTGCTTGATGCTTTAAAAGTTTGGGCTGCGCTTGATCAAGAGCGTGTGGTGCAGGTTGATGCAATGCAGATTTTTGGTGGCAGTGCTGTTGCGGATGGCAAGCTGGGGTTTGATGCTTATGGCGCGCATGTTGATGAATTGGCGTGGATTGTTGAGGATAAAAATCTCAATCAGGCTCTCGATAATGCCTTGAAATTCGCACAAAATTTAACGCAGGTTGTGGGTCGTGCTTCGCGGCTTGATGTGACTGAAAGCTTGGCCTCTGTTGAGTTGGAAAATGGTACGCACTTAACGACCTCCCTGCTGATCGGTGCTGATGGTGGACAGTCTTGGGTGCGCGGGCAAGCGGAAATCGGCCAGGATTATCGTTCCTATGGACAGCAAGGCGTGGTTGTTAATTTTGCTTGTGAAAAGCCACACAGAGGCGTTGCACGTCAATGGTTTCTAGAAGAGCTGGGGATCATTGCATTGTTGCCTTTGCCGGGGCAGCGAGTTTCGCTTGTATGGTCGGCTCCTGATAGTCTGGCTGCACAAATTTTAAGTGAGCCTTTAGCTGCATTGGCCGATAGGTTGGCGCCATTTTGTAGTTCTCTGCTTGGTAAATTAACGCCGCTTGAGCCGCAAAATTGCAAGACATTTCCGTTAAGTTTGGTACGGCCGCATTCTATGATCGCGCCGAGGCTGGCATTGATTGGTGATGCTGCTCACGTGGTGCATCCGATGGCGGGTCAAGGCATGAATTTAGGTTTTGGTGATGTCGCTGCTTTACTCAAGTTGTTGGCACATTCAGATTCCGGTCGTGATTTACCTCGTGATTGCGGTGATGCCCGTGTACTAAGGCGTTTTCAGCGGGCGCGACGCGAAGAAGTCTTGATGATGCAATTGATGACGGACAATTTGTCCCGCTTATTTGCTACCAATGTGACACCGCTCCGGATTGCGCGTAACTTGGGATTGAACTTGCTGGATCGTTTGCCTGTCTTAAAAAGAAAACTAATTTCTCACGCAATGGGACGCTAATTGTTGCGCGCCTTTTTTATAGATTGATATTCAATATGTTACGTACGAAGAAAATATTTGCTGCTTTATTGTTAATGCCGATTGCTTTTGCCTTTGCTGAAACTAAGGAGGAGCTTGCAGTCAAAAAATTGGTTGAGCCGCGTTTAGGGCCTGGTGCCAAAGTAGATTCTGTAACTAAAACTCCTTTTGCAGGCTTGTTTGAAGTACGTATTGGTAGCGACATTATTTACACCGATCAAAAAGCAGAATATTTGTTCTTTGGCGATGTCGTCAATGCTCGTACCTCAAGCAATTACACCAAAGCGCGGGTAGAAGATTTAAGCCGTGTGAAGTTTTCTGATCTGCCCTTGGAGTCTGCTACCAAGATGGTTAAAGGTGACGGTAAACGTGTGATAGCTATTTTTGAAGATCCGAATTGTGGTTATTGCAAACGCTTCCGCCAGACTTTGCAAGGTGTGAATAATGTGACGGTGTATACTTTTATGTATAACATTTTGTCCGAAGATTCTAGCGTCAAATCCAAAAATATCTGGTGTTCTGCCGATCGCAACAAGGCGTGGGATGAGTGGATGTTAAATGGTAAAGCAGCGCCAGCTGCGGCTGAAAACTGTATGACGCCAAATGAAAAAATTCTTGAGCTCGGTAAAAAAATGCGTGTCACTGGTACGCCCACCATTATCTTTAGCGATGGCACCCGAATCCCTGGCGCAGTTGATGCTAAAGGTCTGGAAGCAAAATTCGCCAGCATTAAATAACGTACTCAAAAAAATAAACAATGACTAGCACTGCAAGCCGCGCAAAAAACTGGCGTGGCTTGTTGCTTGCTGCTGGTAGAGGGCTCCGTTTTGATCCCGCTGGCAATCAGAACAAGCTCTTGCAAATCACTGCTAACGGCCAACTCGTTTCCGAAAACAGCGCCCGCAATTTGCTCGCCGTACTACCAGACAGCTTAGCGATACTATCCGCAACAAGTTCTATCAACACCCTAGAATTGCTCTCATCCACCTTACAAAAAACCGGCTGTAGGCTAACCGTTTGCCCTAATGCAGAGCAGGGAATGGCCGCGTCATTAGTACATGGATTGCAGCAAAGTGCAGATTATGCCGGCTGGATCATCGCCTTAGCCGATATGCCTTATATAAAGCCAGATTCAATCAAAAAATTACTTCATACAATGCAAGCTGGTACCGACATTGGTGTCTTGGTTTATCAAGGTCAACGCGGTAATCCGGTCGGATTCTCCAGAAAATATTTAGATCAATTATTAGCTTTAAGTGGCGATCAAGGGGCGCGCAAATTGTTGCAGCAACATCTGGTGACAGAGATCGCTGTAGATGATCCTGGCATATTGCATGATATTGATGTGCCAGAAGACTTGGCGAAACCGATATAAATCCAGCGTAAGTAGGGCTCGAATATTGAATAAATACATGGATAAATATAGCTAGGTCTTGAGGCTATTTTTCCATAAAATCAATATACTCCCCATTAAATTATTAAAAAATGCCTTCTTGTCCAAGTTTATTCTGGACAATTAAAATATACTCAGTGCCAGTATTAATAATTCAATATTGATGTTTTGCTGATAGCGATTACATTCCTGGAGTTGACGTCGGGAATTTTATGGCGCCTTTTGTGGCAAGCACAGCGTGAAGTGCGCACCCGTGTCCAAGCTGCTATCAATGCTGATGCGTCCGCCCAGCACACCCGTTACTAGGTTGTAGACAATATAAAGTCCCAGTCCACTGCCGCCTTGCCCTAGTTTGGTCGTAAAAAATGGATCAAACAAATGCACCTGAGTTTCTGCCGTCATGCCATGTCCGTTATCTTGATAATCCAATATGATTTCTTCATTCAGCAATTGCGCTTTAATTGAAATATGTCCTTTTTCTATATGCTCAAATCCATGCAGTAAAGAGTTGGAAATCAAATTGGTAATGATCTGTTCTATCGGGCCAGGGTAACTATCAAGTTGAATTTTTTCCGGGATATCGATATCGACAACATGGCTCGTGCGCTTTAGCATTGGCAGCAGTGTTGTCATCACTTCTTGTACTGTTGATTCCAGATCAAACGAACGGCGCCGGGCACTCGATTGATCCACTGCGACTTGCTTGAAATCAGAAATTAGCTTGGCGCTACGAATTGCATTGTGTTCTATCATCTTGCCCGCTTCATGCATGAGTGTGGCAGACTGTATTGCCTCACTTTTTCGTAATCCACCCCCATTAAGTTTATCTAAAAAGCTACTGGTTTCGTCTTTGAGGGTGGATGCGATTGTGACGATATTGCCGATCGGTGTATTCAGTTCATGAGCAATGCCTGCAACCAGATTCCCCAGCGCCGCGAGCTTTTCAGACTGGATTAAATGCTTCATCGCTTGCTGTAATTCTTCGGTGCGTTCTAGTACCCGACTCTCCAGCGCAAGGTTTAATTGTTCTAATGCGATTTTGGTTTTTTCTAGTTCAGTAATATCTAAAATTGCACCGATCATTCCATCAACAATACCGAATTGGTTTTTATACACTGCACGGTGAAAGATCACATGTTTAACTTCATTAAAATAGTCGTCAAGGTGTAATTGAAAAACTTGTTTTTCATACTTCTGGTATAGCTCTTGATCTTTCTCCTCATACAGCTTGACTCGGTTCGGCTCTAGCCAGTCAGTCATTTTTTTATTAATAATTTTTTCGCGGGTGAGTCCCGTCATTGTGACGAACGCATCATTACAACCCAGATAGATACCATCTTTATTTTTGTAGAAAATGGGGATTGGCATTGCGTCTAATAAAGCTTCGAGAAAATTCCGCTCTTTTAAAATCGCTTCTTCGGCCGCTTTACGTTCTGTGATGTCGGTGATGTTACAACGAATGAGTCGTGTGTTTTGCGGACTTGGCAGCCTCACCAGATGTAGCTCACATGGGAATTTTGTGCTATCAGAGCGCACGCACTTCCATTCAAAACGAAGGTCTGGCCCAATCAATGATTCATTAAAATAACCAACAATCGTACTCGTCAGATCCTTTCCGTCATTATCTTTAGTCGAGACCAGTTTGATCGGGCTAAGCTTTAGTAAATCTGCGTGCTGGTAGCGAAAAAGTTGTAGCGCATTACGATTGACATCGATAAAGCGATTCTTGTCAGCGTCTAAAACCAGCATCGCCTCCGGGGCGTGATCTATTAGGGTTCTGTACGTCGCCTCGCTATTACGCAAGGCGATTTCAGCCAGTTTGCGCTCGGTCATGTCGGTGAGCGTTTCTAAGGCGCCAATCATCTGACCATCTTCATCCAACAAGGGCACCGCAGTGAACTGTAGCCATTTTCCAGTATCACCAACAACGTCAATCAGCTTTAAAAAAGCTTCCGTTTCGATGCCACCGATCACGACTTTGCTGTGCAAAACTGGGTTCTTATAATGTGTTTGAATCTCATCCATCGTCGCATTATTCAGCACAAAGTCAGCCAGACATGGCCGTGGTTCCAGATAAAATCCTCGCCATGTGTGATCTGATCCGACAATCTCGTTCGCGTTGGTGTTTGTCATTTGCTCCAGTAAGGTGTTCCATTGCGTCACCTTATGGTTCTTATCAATAGTGAATAAGGCAATCGGCAGATTTTTATAGGTTCGCTGCATTTGTTGCTCTATGGCGTTAGCGCGGGCGACAGCGAGTTTGCGCTCGGTAATATCTCTGGCAGAAGCCACTGATCGCTGCTTTCCTTCCAGCTCTTCTATGTGTAATGACACCTCTACCCAAAACAGATGACCATCAGCATGTTTGGCGTGCCATTCAAATAATTGCGGACCTTCGTTAATAGCTTTTTTTAACCAGTAGACCGCTTCTGCTTCTGTATAAGGTGCGATATCCGAACTGGTATTTTTGATGTTGAGCGCGGCTACGTCTTCTGCGGCAAATCCATATAGCTCAGTAAAGCGATGGTTGACGTCAATTAACTTACCGGTTTCCATGTCCCGGATAACAATCGCCTCACTACTAAAGTTGAATAGCTCACGATAATTGCGCTCACTTTTTTGTAGTTCTCGTTGGCTGCGTTTTTTGGTTTGCAGCACAAATAGAAGCAAAATAAGCATCACTAAAAAGCCAACCGTTAACGGCACTGTGATGCTGAAAAAAAGCGGTGCCGGCTCCGTAATCGATGGAATTTTGTGGTTGCTAGAATTGCTATTAATTAAGGCACTATCCACGCTGTCATTGCTTGGTTTGGTCGCGCCAGTAGCGGAATTTTGAGTCGAGAATAGTGGGGTTGACCCGAGATTTTTTAGACTTGGCAAGCTGTCAATCTTGGCATGGAGATGGGCGTATTTGCCTAAAGTTAACACAATGCTTGGATTGACTTCGGCTGCCTCCGTGTGATGTGAGTACAGCGCAAAAAAAATAAAACACAGTATGAGTTTTGCCGTCCAGGATGTGACGAGCCTCGTTTGCCATAAAATTTTACAGCGCGTGTGGAGCATGCCTGGATTGTTGAGTAGAGCCATTTTTGCCTAGAATTAGACAGTCTGAGCTAAGACCGCAGAGATTATTTAATGGGATATTTTTCTCGCTGATCGAATCATCAATATACCTAAAAAGGACGACATTCGGTATTTTTAAGATTGAATTAGTTGTTTTTAAAAAAAGCTGACTCATTTCTTTCTTATGCCTATGGCCAAATATATCTAATGTCTGCGATTCCTCATAAAATATCGGCTAATGGTAATTGACAGGTAAAACGAGTATTGCCGTAACAGCAGCATTGATAAATGCTGACAAAAACTAAAGAAGAACGCAAAAAATGGATATTCCGAACAAGCAGCTTGTGAACAAACTGGGTTTCGCTGGCCTCATTCCCTTTTGTTTGTTGAGCTTGGCATGCTGGATTGTGCATCCCGACTGGTTAGGTTATTTCATCAAAGCTCAGCTATCTTATGGCGTTGCGATTTTGTCTTTTTTGGGCGGTTTGCATTGGGGCATTGCTTTAATGTCGAAAAATTTAAATCCTGCAGATACCCGCAAAGCCTTGTTGTGGGGCGTTATCCCTTCCATGATTGCCTGGTGTTCTATGGTCAATGTTGGCGTTGGTTTTTTAGTACAAATTATTGGTTTTGTGGTCGCCTATCAGTTCGACAAGCAGCTCTATCTTCGTTATGAACTACCCATATGGTTTATCGCATTACGCTTAAAATTAACGGGTGTTGTGGTTGCCGCACTCGCTTTTACTTTTATTGCGGCAAATGTACGCTGAAAAATAAGTAGCGATAAAACTAGTAGTGATGTTAGGGGGATAGTGCGTATGAGAAATATAATTAAAAATAGGATCGTTGTGAAGAATAAAGAATCTACATCAGCAAGCGCAATCAAGTACAGCATTGTCCCCAAAGATTTGGCTGGTCATCTATACCAAGTCAGCCTGCAAATAAGTCAGCCTGATCCTGCGGGGCAGATTGTGATGTTACCCGCCTGGATACCCGGTAGCTATATGGTGCGTGAATTTTCGCGCAATATTGTGCAACTGCAAGCGCACAGCGCAGGTAAAAAAATCGCCGTTAAAAAACTCGACAAACATACATGGCAAGCTGCGACGTGTGATGGGGTATTGACCTTGGAATATGAGGTCTATGCATGGGATTTGTCGGTTCGTGCGGCGCATCTGGATCAGCAACATGGTTTTTACAATGGCACTAGCGTATTTTTGCAGGTGCTGGGGCAAGAGATGTCGCCGCATATTGTGGACATCCAGCGCGCTGATGATGCTGCTTGCAAGACCTGGCGCGTTGCCACATCGCTCCCTGAATTAAAAGCAAAACGCTACGGCTTTGGCACTTATATCGCCGCCAACTATGACGAACTGATTGATCATCCGGTAGAGATGGGCAATTTTGCTTTGGCAAGTTTTGAGGCGCATGGTGCGCCGCATGATTTTGTCGTGACAGGCACCGTACCCAATATCGATTTGCAACGCATCACCGCAGACGTAAAAAAAATCTGCGAAACTCAAATTGCTTTTTTTGAGCCCAAGACTAAACGTGCACCGATGGATCGCTATGTGTTTATGACCATGGCTGTGGGTGACGGTTATGGCGGTCTTGAGCATCGCGCATCGACTGCGCTGATTTGCAATCGTAGCGATTTGCCAGCTAAGCACCAGACCGAAATAAGTGATGGTTACCAAAGCTTTTTGGGTCTGTGCAGTCATGAATATTTCCATACCTGGAATGTCAAACGTATTAAGCCCGCAGCATTTGCCCACTACGATTTACGGCAAGAAAATTACACCAGCCTGCTATGGCTGTTTGAGGGTTTTACCAGCTATTACGATGATCTGATGTTGGTACGTTCTGGTTTAATCAGCGAGGCTAGTTACTTTAAGCTGGTTTCGAAAACCATCAACATGGTACTGCGCGGATCGGGTCGTAAAAAACAAAGCGTGGCTGAATCCAGCTTCGACGCGTGGACCAAATATTATCGCCAGGATGAGAATTCACCTAATGCGATTGTCAGCTATTACACCAAAGGTTCTCTGGTCGGACTTGCATTGGATCTGACAATCCGTAGCGAGACTGCGGGTAAAAAATCGCTGGACGATTTGATGCGTGCTTTATGGCAAAAATTTGGGCGTGATTTCTATCAAAAGACAGCGTTAGGTCAGCAACAAGGTCTGGGCGAAAACGAGATTGAGGCGATCATACAACAAGCCACTGGCATCAATCCCAAACGCTTCTTAGATCGTTATGTGCGCGGAACGGAAGATTTGCCGCTGCCTAAATTATTTGAAGACTTTGGGGTTGTCCTGAACGATGGCAGCAAGTCTGCAAAAATAGTCAAACCAGTGCTAGGTGTACGTACCGGCAAAGACGGCAATGACTGTAAACTAGCTAATGTATATGAGGGGCGCGCCGCACACCGTGCAGGATTGTCCGCAGGAGATGTGCTGATTGCCATCAACGGTTTGCGGGTCAGCGCCGCCGATGCTGCAGATGTCTGACCAATGCACTAAGTCGCTACACCATTGGCGACACCGTGCAATTACATGTGTTCCGCCGTGATGAGCTAATGCTGGTCCAAGCCAAGTTGCAGTCAGATGATGTACCAGCCTTAGCACTGGCTTTGCAAGAGCACAGCAAAGCTGTATCGCAGACAAAACGACCCAGCTATCAGCGTGTCGTTAAGACATAATGAGTACTATTTAATTATATACTGAGTGGTAGCACTATTTTTTTTAGGAAAAATCCCAGTATTTAATTGGATATTTTGCTTTATGTTATAGGTACTTCCCCTTTGGGCTGGAGTTCAGCTACCGCATAAAAATTTTAAAAAGTCCGATTAAATTGCAAAGATTTATTTAGAAACTTTTTAAGCGAATCCGCATCATAGGCTTATCCTTTTCAAGGTCTTGCTATGCTGCCACCCAATATAGATCACCAACAGCGCTGTTTAGCTCTCATTCCGATTTTGCTAGTGCATATGGGATTGCTGCTGGTATTGCGTGATCGGCCAATCGGCTACGCACCCGCAGAAAAAATGTTCAGTATATTGGTTTGATCAATCCGGCTAAGATCAAAGTAGCGATGCCAGCACCAGTAG
Organism: Undibacterium sp.; assembly: GCA_025352365.1. Taxonomy (GTDB): domain Bacteria; phylum Pseudomonadota; class Gammaproteobacteria; order Burkholderiales; family Burkholderiaceae_D; genus Undibacterium. Next base: position 9,558 of record JANXTO010000063.1, read on the forward strand.
CAGAACGATTGGCTGAGAAAATAACATTAACAGCGACAGCAGCGACGATCAATAAAGTTTATTTTGTGCAAAAAAATAGTAAAACGCTTTCAATAACAAGCAGCTTAGATCAACAAGTGATGGAGAAACATTCTCTGGAGGGTATTGATCCCGCGATAGTACCTGGCTTGGATTTGGAAGCGGTACGCAGTAATTTTCAGCGAAGTGAAAAGAAACGCAATCATGATGTTATAGCGCAAATACCGATGACTCAACAAACAATGACGCCGGAGTCGAAATTGGCAACCGACATTAATGATGCTCACCGCGGAGACTGCATGGCGGCGCATCCAGATGGCCAAGCCCTAGGTAATGTTCGGTTTGTTGGCTTGCTTACAGCAATTCCTTTAGCGGTGAGTGCGGTTAGTGGTAAAGGCTGTAAGTGGTAAATGAGGTAATTGGCGGAGAACTAATGCCACCTTTTAGAAGTTCTTTTCTCAAATGAGTCCTCCAATGATTCTGCACCTCGCAGGCCAAAAACACGCCAGAAGCCGCATTATCATCGGACAATCAAATTACATAATTTAGAAGAACAAGTTCTGCAATTCCAACCCCGGATTTTCTGCCCGCATAAATGTCTCTCCTACCAGAAAGCCATGGACATTGGCGTCGCGCATGCGTTTGACGTCGGCGCTGCCCATGATGCCCGATTCGGTGATGACTAATTTGTCTGGCGAGATGCGTGGCAATAAGCCAATCGTCGTATCCAGCGTAACATCAAAGGTCCGTAAGTTCCGGTTGTTGATGCCTAACAGATTGGTTGTTAGTTTTAAGGCGGCGTCGAGTTCTTCGCCATCATGCACTTCGACCAGCACATCCATCCCCAATTCGTGAGCACATGCTTCGAGTTCTGCCATCAGGCCGTGATCGAGTGCCGAGACGATCAGCAGAATGCAGTCTGCGCCCCAACTGCGAGCTTGATAGACCTGATATGGATCAATCAGGAAGTCTTTGCGCAGAGCGGGAATGCTGCAAGCCGCCCGCGCTTGTTTTAAATAATCGGGCGCCCCCTGGAAGAACTGTTCATCAGTCAACACAGACAAGCAAGCTGCACCGTGGTCTGCGTAACTGAGCGCGATATCAGCAGGTTTAAAGTCGGCGCGAAGTATGCCTTTGGACGGTGAAGCTTTTTTGATTTCAGCAATCACACCTGCCTGACCAGCGCTGATTTTATTCCGCAAACTGGCTTCAAATCCGCGTATCGTTGCACGTGCTTCGGTATCGCTTTCGACTTCGCCACGCAGGCTGGTATACGATTGAACTTTTTTAGCAGCAGCGACTTCATCGACTTTGACTGCCAGAATTTTATTCAGAATATCTGACACGATTACGCCCCTTTACCTAGTTGCTGTGTCACCTGGACCAATTGCTCCAGCTTGGCGAGAGCGGCACCGGAGGCGATAGCTGCTTGTGCTTTTTTGACGCCATCGGCGATGGAGTCGGCGATGCCCGCGCCGTACAGTGCAGCACCGGCATTCAGACTGACAATATCGGTCGCAGCACCGGGCACGTTGTGCATGACTTCCATCATCTTAGCTTTGGATTCTTCTGCACCAGATACTCTGAGCTGACGATTCGAGACCATGTTCAGACCAAAATCTTCTGGATGAATATCGTATTCGCGGATTTCGCCATTCACCAGTTCGCCAACCATAGTGGGGGCGCCGAGCGAAACTTCATCCATATTGTCGCGCCCCCATACCACTAGCGCATGTTGTGCACCGAGGCGTTGTAATACGCGGACTTGAATACCGACCAAATCGGGATGGAATACGCCCATCAAAATATTAGGTGCGCCAGCCGGATTAGTTAGTGGTCCAAGAATATTGAATATCGTTCGCACGCCAAGTTCTTTACGTACGGGAGCGGCATGCTTCATCGCGGCATGATGATTCGGTGCGAACATAAAGCCGATACCAGTCTGTGCGATGGATTGCGCAATTTGTTCTGGCTGCAAATTGATATTTACGCCCAGAGATTCCAATACGTCTGCACTACCAGACGACGACGACACGCTACGACCACCATGTTTGGCGACACGCGCACCCGCTGCAGCAGTCACAAACATCGATGCGGTAGAGATGTTAAAAGTGTGCGCGCCGTCGCCACCTGTACCGACGATGTCGATCATGTTCGTGGTATTTGCCAGCGGGACTTTGGTCGAGAACTCACGCATAACCTGCGCTGCTGCGGTGATTTCCCCTATGCTTTCTTTCTTCACCCGCAGACCCATGGTCAGTGCGGTGATCATTACAGGAGACATTTCGCCACCCATGATTTTGCGGAACAGATACAGCATTTCGTCGTGAAAAATTTCACGGTGTTCGATCAATCGCGTCAATGCTTCTTGTTGGGAGATGGTCATCTTATTTTCCGATCAAAAAGTTTTTTAACAGCGCGTGACCATGCTCAGACAAGATTGATTCAGGATGGAATTGCACACCCTGTAAATCAAATTCCTTATGGCGCACACCCATGATTTCGCCGTCCTCGGTCCAAGCGGTGACTTCCAGACAAGCGGGTAAGCTTGAACGCTCAATCGCCAGTGAGTGATAGCGCGTGATGGTGTAAGGACTAGGCAAGTCGCTGAACACGCCAACACCAGTATGTCCAATCGGGGAGGTTTTGCCATGCATCACTTGTTTAGCGCGGATGATCTTGCCTCCAAAAGCGGCACCGATACTTTGATGCCCAAGGCACACCCCAAGGATCGGAAGTTGACCGGAAAAGCGTTCGATCAAAGGTACCGAGATGCCAGCCTCATGCGGTGTGCAAGGGCCGGGAGAAATACAGATACGATCGGGTTTCATCGCTGCGATCTCATCTAGCGTGATTTCATCATTGCGATAGGTGCGGACATCTTCGCCCAACTCAGCAAAATACTGCACCAGGTTGTAGGTGAAGGAATCGTAGTTGTCGATCATGAGTAACATTTATATTTCTCCATCCAGGCCATCTTGCACTTGTTCTGCCGCGCGTAAAACAGCGCGTGCTTTATTTTCGGTTTCTTGCCATTCCATTTCTGGCACGGAGTCGGCGACGATCCCCGCAGCAGCCTGTACATGCAGCATGCCATCCTTTAAAACACCGGTACGAATGGCGATGGCGAGATCCATTTCGCCACCGAAGGATAAATAACCACAAGCGCCGCCGTAGATACCGCGCTTGGTCGGCTCTAGCTGGTCGATCAGTTCCATGGCTCTGACCTTGGGCGCACCGGATAAAGTACCGGCAGGGAAGGTCGCTTTTAAGACATCGAGATTGGATAAGCCGTCTTGCAGAATGCCTTCGACGTTGGAGACGATGTGCTGTACGTGGGAATATTTTTCAATCACCATCTGATCAGTCACTTTGACGCTGCCGGTTTTGGCGATGCGACCTACATCATTGCGCGCTAGGTCGATCAACATGACGTGTTCGGCGATTTCTTTCGGATCGGCCAGTAATTCTTTGGCGAGTTGTGCGTCAAGTTCTGGCGTGCTGCCGCGCGGCCGTGTACCTGCTAGCGGGCGTATCGTGACTTTTTTATTGCCGTCACTGAGTTGTTCGTTACGCACTAAGATTTCTGGTGACGCACCGATGATTTGCATATCGCCAAAATTGTAGAAATACATGTACGGCGACGGATTCAGCGAGCGCAATGCGCGATACAGTGACAGCGGCGAATCGACATAAGGCTTGCGGATGCGTTGACCGATTTGTACTTGCATCAGATCGCCAGCCATGACGTATTCTTTGGCTTTTTCGACGGCTTGCAGATAATCAGTTTTGGCGAAATCACGGATGGATTCGGTACGCACTGATGCGGATGTGACGGGAGCATCAACACTACGGCGCAACATGGCGCGTAAATCGCGCAGACGCTGTCGGGCTTTGGACCAGGCTTCGGGCTGAGTCGGGTCGGCATACACGATTAAATACAACTTGCCGGATAGATTGTCGATGACGGCGAGTTCTTCCGTCACCAGCAATTGAATATCGGGTAGGCCGAGATCATCTTTTGGGGTGCTGTGTTCTAAGCGCTTTTCGACATAGCGGACAGCGTCGTAGCCAAAATAGCCTGCCAGACCGCCGCAGAAGCGAGGCAAACCGGGGCGCAGTGCGACCTTGAAGCGGGACTGGAATTCGGCGATGAATTCGAGCGGATTTCCTTCTACGGTTTCGATTACTTTACCGTCTTTGACGACTTCGCTGCGGTTGCCGTAGCTACGCATCAAGGTGTTGGCCGGCAGACCGATGAAGGAATAACGTCCAAAGCGTTCACCCCCCATGACCGATTCCAGCAGAAAGGTGTTTTTGCCTGTGTTCTGGGTTTGTGCCAGTTTCAGGTATAGCGTTAAAGGCGTTTCCAGATCCGCAAATGCTTCCGCGATCATAGGAATACGGTTGTAGCCTTGCGCGGCCAGCGATTTAAATTCGAGTTCGGTCATGATGTGCTTTCAGCCGCCTCTATGCAATTCGAGGATGAAGGCGGATAAGACTAGATGAAAAAAACGGTTTCAGGCACCTGCTCAAGGATAGGGCGAGCAGACGCCTGCGCGGAATCAGGTAGATTGCCAGCGTCGCCATAGCCAGGCCTCAAACGAGCCTAGTGTGATTGCGAAACGTTTTATAGTAAGAAACATTCTTGGGTGTATGAACGTTAGGTGAATTTGGGGTAAGTCTAATGGTGAAACCTACGCGGAAACTAGCTTAGCTGCTTCCAATAAGTTTTGGACTATACCATCAGTGTCAATATTTTGTATAGCTTCGCCATGGTTGTAGCCGTAGGGTACATGCAACACCGGGCAACCTGCTGCACGTGCGGC
>JANXTO010000076.1 GCA_025352365.1 Undibacterium sp.
ACCGGCATAGGCAAAATCGTAATCGGCCATTGCCCGACAAAGTGCATGGCGAAGCTACGGCTGGTGGTAAAAATCAGATCCGTACGCGACAATACATCCGGCACCATGCCAAAGTAAGGGATCGTCATTTGTATATTCCGCTTTAAACCTTGATCAGCCAAAGCGCTGTCAATGATGCTGCGATGTCCCATCATGTAAGGAGTGGGCGCGAGGTGCGGCATTTCACAATAGTATTTAAGCGACAGGCCTTTTTTGACGATCGGATGCTGGTTATTGACCATGCAGACCAAGTCATCTTCAAATAAATGCGCTAAGTGTAAATGCGGTGGCTGATCTGGCCAGTTGCCGATGACGCAATCGAGCTCGCCGTTTTCTAGCGCAGACGCGTAATCAAATCCTGCATTTAATGAATGAATGACCAGACCCGCATTGGGTGCTTGTTCGCGTATTTTCTCCATGATCATCGGGATCAGCAAAACGCTTAAATAATCCGGTGCACCGAGGTGGAATACTCGCTGGCTTTGTGCAGCAACAAAACTAGGCGCGGGATGCGTAATGCTCTCCAGTACGCTGAGCCCCTGCTTTGCCAGCAACAATAGTTCTTCGCCGCGTTCAGTCGCTGTCATCCCGTTTTTGCCACGCACTAATATTGTGTCGCCGGTAATGTCACGCAAGCGCTTTAGCATATTGCTGATTGCTGGTTGCGATTGTCCCAACTTCATGGCGGTGCGGGTAACGCTGCGCTCGGTCAGCAATGTGTGCAAGACGCGCAGTAAGTTGGTATCGAGGTGGTCGCTAGGCCGATTGCTCATGGTCGTAAAAATAAAAAAGACAAATTATCATGCGGCATGGACATCACCATCCACAAATACCATCAGCTCACCCGCCGCAAACTGGGTCCAGTGCTCATTCTTGGTCAATGGTTCTGTGACAATGACGGCAACGCGATCTTGTGGCGTAGTCACTTCAGAAAAATCGACAGCCACTTCTTCATCCGACAAACTGGCGGTGGCAAAAGGATATTTTCTGACGATGTAATGTAACTTGGTAGAACAATGTGCAAATAGCGCCTCGCCATTCGACAGCATCATATTGAAGGTACCGTATTGTGCAATCTCATTGGTGATCTGGCGCATGAACCGGGTGATCTCGGCCATTGATGGCAAAGTCTCACCAAAACGACGGCGCATTTCTTGCAGCAGATAACAAAATGCCCGTTCGCTGTCTGTTGTCCCGACAGGATGGTATGCCCCGTCTAAGACCGGATGAAAATTTTTCAGATCACCATTGTGGGCAAACACCCAATAACGCCCCCAACACTCACGGACAAAGGGATGACAATTTTCTAGCGTGACTTGCCCTTGGGTCGCTTTACGGATGTGGGCGATGACGTTTTTAGATTTGATCGGATAACGCTTGATCAGCTCGGCAATCGGGGAAGCAACAGCGGCTTGATGATCGACAAAATGGCGTACACCATTGCCTTCAAAAAATGCGATGCCCCAGCCATCTTTATGTTCGTCCGTACGACCGCCACGTGTAGCAAACCCCGTAAAGCTAAATACGATATCGGTCGGGGTATTGCAATTCATTCCTAATAATTGACACATAGTCGGGCACACAGTCAGACGCAATGCTGCTTTACATAAAATCCAAGCTTAGCATCATTGCGCGACAGTGACCAAGTGACTTCGGGGGATTTGTCCTAAGCCAGACTACCATTCACTGATATAACTACTACGATAGCCGCTATCGTTATGGATCTCACTCTCTGTGAATGGTAATTTCAGCCAGTTCTTTGATGCATAACGTTCTGTGTAATTTCTGGAGCGTATCGATGCCGGGTCATCAGATAACGAAAAGGTCAAAAAGCTATGCGCCTCGACGTTACCATTTGGGAAGCTGACAACCTGCATATAGCTATTCCCGTTAGGGTTTCCGTCCATGCTATAGCCTCCCTGATCCAAACGATTGTCCGAACAAGCAACTGTGAAATAACCAACGTTATCGCAGCCTCCAAATAAGCCTATCTTATGTTGATTGCGTGTCACAAATAAAGTCTCACCCCGAGTCGCGCTCATCGCAAATCCACTGGTCTGTATGCGTAAAATAGCGGCGCCAAAAGCTTGCTGTAAGTTGGATGCGGCAACAGGACTAATATCACGTGGGGTGTGAATAGGATCAGCGGGATTAAACTGCACTTTGTACAGTTGTGCTTCCGGCAGCAATGAAACACGTCGCCAAAATTCGTCCCAGATATGCGGGCCGCGCACCCCGGGATTACCAGTATTGTCCCAACTACTTAAAGCAGTACAAGCAGCGCTGACATTGACTAGTTTTGCCGGAAAACTCTCGCCAGTCTCAGGATCACTGCTGATGGTAAGAGTCGTTGATCCACAAATCATCGGTAATACTTGTGCCTTAAACAGTTCAGCAGTCAGTACCCGGCTATTAAGTACCATTTGCTCAACGACTTCTGTACTCGCTTTATTTCCCACATAACCGTCAGCTCCATCCAAGCGACCTTGTGCCATGGTGTGTCCCAAGCGTGTACGCATGCTCAATGACTCTGTTCCGGTTGTGCCAAGAATAGCCGGAAATCCGGTCAATAGCGCCTTGGGATTGGTACTCCAATAACTGTCGTTCATGTTTGCGACATAATCATTACGTAACAGACTGGGCAATTTGGAGGGGCCGAGTGCCCCGCGCTGTACTGAATCAACATCAGTTTTCCAGTCACAAGCACTTTTAGCGCCGTCAAAAAACGGGACTCGCGGCAAATAAGCTGCCATCATCTGACCTATGGCCGTCGTGCAACTGGCCGTTTGTGCCGCCGTTACATTGGGAACAGCACCCATGTCGGCATACCAGGCCTTACTCGAATTGCGCGCAATTGCCGTCGTGTTGACCCAGGGTGTTGCAACTTCCTCTTTTTGAATACGGATAAATTCTTCCATCGATTTGGCTTGATTCCAACGCAGCCAGTTTCGGAAGCTACGGAAATTACTCGCATTGATATCACGGATGGCAAACGCTGTTGTAGTGTTCCAGGCTAATGCAGGATTGAGTAAGCCTAGGTTCATCATCGGACCGTACTCAGAACGGTATAAAGTCCGTTTCACTACGGCTAAACGACCATCTGCTGATTTGACGGTCACGGCTATCGTGGATGGAGTCATGCGCACTTTTTTACCGTCACGCATATAACTCGTGCTGTCGTTACTTGCCAAGCTTAGTTCATAGATTCCAAAACGACGTGCGGTTGATACCGTATGTGACCACGCGACATTGTCGTTGAATCCAATCAGGATCACAGGCACACCCAGAAATGAAGCGCCGCTGACATTAATTTGTCCAGGTATCGTCAATTGAGCTTGATAGAACCGATCAACACCGCGCCAGTACCAATGCGGATTTCCAAATAATAATGGACTACCTGAGTTGGTTGATGCACTGCCGTAGGCGATCATATTGCTGCCGACACCTTTTTTACCGCCAACCTGAAGTTCTGGCGCACGCGTTTGTGCAGACTGATAAGTCAAGGTGCTCAGAGTTTTGCTGGTGGCGTCAGGCGGTAGCGCGCTGGCGATACTGTTCACGAAATTACTATATCCACCTGCCAAATTGGCGGCATACATCCGGCGATACACATCGCTACTGCGAATAGGCAGTACCCAATCAGCATTGCGGCATGCGCTATGAGCGGTGTTACTACTAAGCTTCAAATGACGTAAATAACGGTTGTATCCCGCAGCAAACCCTTGAATCATGTCACGTAATTCTTGGGGTTGTGCCGCAACCATCGCATTGAGCACATCATTGGTAATCAGATGCTTATGGAAAAAATCGCTGTCGATATTGCGCGCCGTTTCTAACGTGGTTCCTGCAACCGGTAAGGCATTCGGCCCCAAATATTGAGACCGCTCACCTCGATAGGTCAGAAAACCATCCGCCATCGTGCATAAATTGTCTTCGGCTTGCGCGTAACCATAGCCGTAGCCAAGATCAGCCCAATTAGCCGCTTTGATATGAGGCACACCCATGCTGGTACGACGAATTTCCGCATGGTAATTTTTGGTAAAAAGCGTACCGTCAGTATCACTAATCAGGGTTTGTGCCGTCAGTGGCGTGGCAAGTGCCAGCAAACTGAGCGTTGTAAGAAGTTGATAAGGCTTTGTAGTCAGCTTCATCCGGCGTGTCGTCATCTTAACTCCTTGGTGATGTTGCAAAGAAATGGACACGATGGCCAGCAGTAAGCCGATGTCCCAATTTGTTAGAATTATTGAAACATATTATTGCTAACTAATGTACTTTTTGCAATTACTATCGCCTTGAAATTAAACAAACAAAGTCTAAAAAGGTTGTCCATTGTTTACGCGCCTTCCCAAAGCATTTTGCTCTGAAAGGCTTATAGACAATGGACGGTTAAATTCAAAGACCTCAGATAGGAAGTTATGAAGAAGATTTCCGTGTGAAAGAACTGAGACGATTTTAGTAATCGAACCCGTTACGAGGAGATTTGGATCAAATCATAGCTGACGTCACAGCTAACTTCACTCACTTGCCGATGCAAAAACGGGAAAATATCACGCCCAACAAATCATCAGAAGTAAATTCGCCAGTAATACTATTCAGCCGGTCTTGGGTTAAGCGCAATTCTTCCGCAAATAAGTCCAGCGACTGGTCATTTTGTGCAGCGTAGGCGGCAGCAAATTCTAAATGCTCGTTAGCTTGCTTTAGTGCGATCAGGTGACGTTCGCGCGCGAGATACAAGGACTCGCCCGTTTGTTGCCAACCAGCGATGCGGAGTAATTCTTTGCGCAGTAAATCAATCCCGATATGGTCTTGCGCAGACAAATATACGTGGGTGGCATCATCCATCTGATCAACGCTAGCATGATGGCCGGACAGATCAATTTTGTTCCAGATACGGATCACAGGTACCCCATCCGGAAATCGCGCTACGATGGCATCATCGGCACGGGTCGGACCACGGCCAGCATCGAGCAAATGCAAAATCACATCGGCTTTGCTGACTTCTGCCCAGGTGCGTTCGATGCCAATACGCTCTACCGCGTCGATGCTGCTGCGCTGCTCGTCCTCGTGGTGCTCGTCATCGTCATGACGAATACCAGCCGTGTCAATGATATTGAGCGGGATGCCTTCGATATGAATAGTCTCTGTCACTTTATCGCGGGTAGTGCCAGCAATGGGCGTGACGATCGCAACGTCGTCACCCGCCAGCGCGTTGAGCAGAGACGATTTGCCGACATTCGGTTGCCCAGCTAATACAATATTTAATCCCTCACGCAATAAAGCTCCTTGCGCCGCCTGTTGAAATACGGCCTGCAAGGCTGCTTGTATAGCACTGAGCTGACCACGCGCATCCGATTTTTCTAAAAAATCGATTTCTTCTTCAGGAAAATCCAGCGTCGCTTCAACCAGCATCCGTAAGTGCACCACTTTTTCTATCAGGGTATGAATTACTTTAGAAAAAACGCCAGATAAAGATTGTGATGCTGACTTGGCGGCGGCCTCGGTCGATGCTTCAATCAAATCCGAGACGGCCTCAGCTTGCGCCAAATCGAGCTTATCGTTGAGGAAAGCACGCTGGGTAAATTCACCCGGTTGCGCCAAGCGCAAGCCGGCCTCTTTGCCCGCCTCCAGACAACGCGTCAGCAACATTTGCATCACCACTGGTCCGCCGTGCCCTTGTAGCTCGAGGACATCTTCACCGGTGTAAGAATGTGGACCTTTAAAGTAGAGCACGATACCTTGATCTATCACGCTGCCATCCGCTTGCGTAAATGGCAGATATGTCGCGTGGCGTGGCTTGAGTTGCGTCGCTTTTGAACCGTCGGCAAATACATCCGCAAACAAGGCATCGATCACCGGCGTTAAATCTTTGCCAGAAATCCGCACAACACCAATCCCACCGCGCCCCGGTGCCGTGGCAATCGCAGTAATGGGTGTGCTGTCGTAACTACTTTGATGATGGCGATGTTGATTCATGATGACATTCTAATTCTACAAAAAGATACAGAAAAATACTCTGTGATTTGGCCTAAATACTACAGGAGTCCATAGTAAAAAAGTCCAATAAAAAAGCCCATAAATAATATGGGCTTTTTCAACATAGACTTTTAGTTTAGACCTTCAAAATCCTAAGACTTGTGCTCTGGCGGGATCAACTTATTATTAATCACCCATTGCTGCGCGATCGACAAGACGTTATTCACAACCCAGTACAAGACCAGACCCGCCGGGAAGAAGAAGAACATCACTGAGAAAGCCAGTGGCATAAACATCATCATCTTGGCTTGCATAGGATCAGCCGGTTTTGGATTGAGCTTGGCCGTTACAAACATCGAGATCGCATACAACACGGGCAAAATGTACCAAGGATCCGGTGCCGTCAAATCGGTAATCCAGCCCACCCACGGAGCGCCGCGCATTTCTACGCTGGCTTGCAACACCCAGTACAACGACAAAAAGACTGGCATCTGGATCAGAATTGGCAAGCAGCCACCGAGAGGATTAATTTTCTCAGTTTTATACAACTCCATCATGGCTTGATTCATTTTTTGCGGCTCGTCTTTATGACGCTCACGCACGGCTTGCATTTTTGGTGTGAGCACTTTCATCTTCGCCATACTGCGATAACCAGCAGCAGACAATGGGAATAGTGCCAGCTTGATGGAGATCGTGAAGACTACAATCGTCCAGCCCCAATTACCCAGTAACTTATGGATTAATTCCATGAGCCAAAACATCGGTTTTGCAATAATTGCAAAGTACCAATAATCTTTTACCAGATCCAGCCCTGGTGAAATTTTTTCTAATTTGTCAGACTCTTGCGGACCAGAGTACAGACGGGCATCCATGCTGACCGTCGCGCCTGGTGCAATGCTGCCCATTGGCAGAATGGTCGCTACCGCATACAGATTATCTTTGACCTTTTCGGTCACGATAGTGCGTGGCGCTTTGTCTTGCGGGATAAAAGCTGACACGAAAAAATGCTGGAGCACGGCGACCCAACCATTGTCTGCCTTGGTTGCGTGATTTGGCTTAGCGTCTGGATTGGCGCTGTCTTTTTCAATTTTCTGGAAATCCAGTTTCTGAAAATGATCCGACTCAGTGTAGACAGCAGGAGCATAAAATTCTCTGGAGGCGCTAAACATGCCGCCGTTCTCTGGCTTGGTACCATCATGCAATAACTGCAAATACAAAGATGGCGTGATCGCTACCGGAGAATTATTCGTCACGTCATGCTTGACGTCGATAACGTAATCACCTTTTTTGAAGGTATAAGTCTTAGTCAACTTAACGCCGTTCAATTCAGATTCCAGTACCAGTTGCACTATGTTGCCCGCATCCATCGTGCGCACGCCTGGCTTAGCAGTAAAGCTGGATTTGTGGTTTGGGAAAGCACCACCCATCAGACCAGTTTGAGCCAGATAAGTCCGTTTAGCGCTTTCATTAAACAACACAACGTTCTTGGTATGGTCGTCTACATCTTTGTACTTGAGTAATTCCAGGCGACTAATCTCACCACCTAATGTGTCGATATCGGCTTTGATCACATCAGTAGTAATCGTGATGTGCTCATTTTTAACGGCAGCAGCGTCGGTGCCAGTGGCAACACCATTAGCGCTGACGTTGCTAGTGGCAGTGGTGCTGGCAGCAGATGAACCTGATGCAGAAGCGCTGGCGTTTTTGCTCTGCTGCGCCTGGCTAGATGGCGTAAAGGAGAACATAGATGGTTTGCCGTTATGACGCATCCAGTTGTCCCAAAGGATCAACAGCGACATCGAGAAAACAACCCACAGGACGGTACGTTTGATATCCATTTGTGTTTTAGCAGGTAGATTTAGAAGAAGAATCAGGACGTTTTTTTAAAGCCATCGTATTGTGATGCTTAGTTGCATGAGTAGCATTTCTAGCATACGCAGCTTGACGCTTTTTAGAACGTCCGTCGGATGTGAGGACGAAACTGTTTTTTTCAGATTTTTGTGGAACTGGATCCACGCCACCCGGATGCCATGGGTGACACTTACATACGCGTTTGCCCGCCAGCAAACAACCTTTTGCAGCGCCATGCTCGCGGATTGCCTCTGCCGCGTAATCTGAGCAGGACGGATAAAAACGGCAATTTTGTCCCAGCATAGGACTGATAGCGAGTTTGTAAAAACGCAGCAGCAGGAGCAATAAAGGTTTCATGGCAGAGATTTCACAGCGCTTCTGCACCGTCGGTAACCAGCAAACGCACTGGCGCAAACAGACGCAAGATTTCCAGCCGCAACTCACGCTTCAGTTGCGCGGTGGTAGCTGGACCTGCTTTGGTATTTACGGGCTTGGACAAGCGCACAATACAATCCACATTGGTCAGAGACGAACAACGAAAAATTTCCCGCGTAACACGCTTAATCGTATTGCGTGTCGCCGCACGCGGCGCAAAACGCTTGGCTGCAACCACGCCCAAGCGCGCGTTTGGCAGCTCGGTCGGTCTTGCATACAAAACAAAATGTGCTGTTCTTTGTACCGGCCGCAAACGAAAAACGGATGAAAATTCATCCGTTTTAACGATGCGCCGAACGCGTGCAAAATCACCACTTGCGTTTGCTGATGTCATTGCATTAACCATATTAGTAGTTGTGCAACTCATGCCACCAGCCAATACAAGCACTGATCATAACTGGACAGATCAAGCTGCCAAGCGCTTGCGACCTTTAGCGCGACGTGCGTTCAATACAGCGCGGCCGCCACGGGTTGCCATGCGTGCGCGGAAGCCGTGAGTGCGCTTGCGGCGAACGACGGAAGGTTGGTAAGTACGTTTCATGTTGGTCTCACTATTTGAGCAAATAAAAAATCGGAATCACGGGTAATGTACGAGTAATGCTTTTATGCGAATTAAAACCAGAATTAAAATTGCTTACTCGCCATTACTTCCCCAAAACCGCTGCTCATGGTGTGTTGCATTTATAACAAACTATGAATGCAATCAACAAAAAGAGGGTAGGGAACCCTGAATTAGACACTACTTTCCGCTTACGTGTCAATCACTTAGCACATTTTTTCGTCTTGTCATAGCGCAGGCAAAGTAAACAAATAGGACTTACGCAAAATTGTCCCGGCAAGGCATAGCGACGAAGATAGTACTTTATTAGTACAACTAGGAGCTAAAACGCAGCTGAGGCGGTTTTGCGTAAGTCCTAACAAATTTCCGCATTAGCCTGTGGATAACTCGGGATAGCAAGAGTAAAATAGCGGATTAGTGTGGCATGACCGATTTGCCTTAATGGCAAGATGTTTAATTTGTTTTGCGTAGTAGTATTCATGCAGAATCATTTGCAGGGTTTAGCGAGCAGCAACCAATCTCATTGCTAAGTTAATGACTCAGCAGCAATTTAACATTCGATAACACGCCGCACATCAGCATCATTAAAGTGACTACATGGAAAATTTCTGGCAAGCCTGCTCGTCCCAATTAGAGCAGGAACTTACGCCGCAGCAGTATAGCGCCTGGATCAAACCACTGACCCCGATCGATTATGAAGACGGCCGGTTGCGGATTGGTGCGCCTAATCGTTTTAAACTGGATTGGGTTAAAACCCAATTCGCCAGCCGGATTACTGAACTGGCAGTGCAATTTTGGGATGAAAATATTGATGTCCAATTTATTCTGGATCCACGCATCAATAAAAAACCGGCTCCCGCTGCAAACACCAGTACAAATCAAAGTAGCGATCCGCGCGAGTCGTCCACTAGCAACAACGACATGCCGCCGCAAATGCATGATCCTGTGCCAGAATCGACGCCGCGCCGTGACCAAAGCCGTATCAATATTGATCTGACTTTTGACAGCTTTGTGACGGGTAAAGCCAATCAGTTAGCCCGTGCAGCAGCCATCCAGGTAGCAAATAATCCAGGCGTTTCGTACAATCCGCTGTTTTTATATGGTGGCGTTGGCTTGGGTAAAACCCATTTGATCCACGCGATTGGTAATCAGATTCTGGTAGACAACCCTAAAGCACGCATCCGCTATATCCACGCTGAGCAATATGTGCGCGATGTCGTTACTGCTTACCAGCGCAAAGGGTTTGACGAATTTAAGCATTACTATCATTCGCTGGATTTATTGCTGATCGATGATATTCAATTCTTTGGTGGCAAAAGCCGCACGCAAGAAGAATTTTTCTACGCGTTTGAAGCGCTGATCGCCGCCAAAAAGCAAATCATCATCACAAGCGATACCTACCCAAAAGAAATTACGGGTATGGACGATCGTCTGATTTCGCGTTTCGATTCCGGCCTGACGGTCGCAATTGAGCCGCCAGAGTTAGAAATGCGCGTAGCGATTTTGCTCAAAAAAGCGCATTCCGAGGGCGTACATTTTTCTGACGATGTCGCCTTCTTCGTCGCCAAGCATCTGCGTTCTAACGTTCGCGAACTAGAAGGCGCATTGCGCAAAATTCTGGCGTACTCGCGTTTCCACGGCAAAGAGATCACGATTGATGTCGTCAAAGAAGCCTTAAAAGATTTACTGTCGGTACAGAACCGCCAGATTTCGGTAGAAAATATTCAGAAAACCGTCGCTGACTTTTTCAACATGAAAGTCGCCGACATGTACTCTAAAAAGCGTCCAGCGAATATCGCCAGACCACGCCAGATCGCGATGTATCTGGCGAAAGAATTAACGCAAAAAAGCTTGCCAGAGATTGGTGAACTGTTCGGCGGTCGTGATCACACCACAGTCTTGCATGCAGTACGCAAGATCACGGCAGATCGCAGCAAGAATCCCGAATGTAATCATGAGCTGCATGTGCTAGAGCAGACTCTGAAGGGTTAAGCATTACAAATTGTAGGGCGCACCGTGCGCACCAAAGCAAGCAGCAACGAAGCAAATAAAGTTGATGATGCGGATGGCGTACCATGCGGTTTTAGAAGCGCCATTTTTAGACGTCCAATCATTCTGCGGCCTCCAGGCCATTTTTGCCCCAGAAGCCGCAGAATGATTGGACAATGCATTTAAGTTTTTTAAGTCACTGCGTTACGGCATTGAAGTTATAAAACTAAGTTACAGAACGAAGTTACTGAACCAAGCTAGAGAAGTAAGCTACAGAAGTGAATCATCCTTTATTAACAAAATTACGCGAGGATATAAACATGCAATTGGTCAAAACCCACCGGGACACCATCCTCCGGCCTCTGCAAATCGTGAGCGGTATTGTCGAGCGTCGGCACACATTGCCGATTCTGGCCAATATCCTCATACGCAAGGACGGCGAAAAAGTGTCTTTCTTGTCGACTGACATCGAAGTGCAAATCACCACCCATGCCGATATCGGTTCGGGTGGTGAGAGCATTGCCACCACCGTCGCTGCGCGTAAGCTGCTCGATATTTTGCGCGCGCTGCCGGATGACAATGACATCGTCCTCAAGCTCGACAATAAAAAGATGACTGTGCAATCAGGCAAATCACGCTTCTCTTTGCAAACCCTGGCGGCAGAAGAATTCCCCACCGTCGCGCAGGCAGAACATTTCAACGCCAGCGTCAGCCTCCCGCAAAAAACGCTCAAGCATCTGTTTAACATGGTGCATTTCTCCATGGCGCAACAAGATATTCGTTATTACCTGAATGGCCTGTTGCTCGTGGTTGATGGCAAAAACGTGATTGCGGTGGCGACCGACGGTCATCGTCTGGCGTATTGCCAGGTGGAAGTCGAACAAGAATTCCCACGTCAAGAAGTCATCATCCCGCGCAAAACGATTATCGAATTGCAGCGTTTGTTAGAAGACAAAGACGATCTGGTCCAACTCGACATCGCCAACAATCAGGTCAAGCTGACGTTCGCCGATATTGAGCTGATTTCCAAATTGGTTGAAGGTAAATTCCCAGATTTCAACCGCGTGATCCCTAAGGGTTACAAAAACAATTTCACCTTGGGTCGCGAGCAATTGCTGCGCTCCTTGCAACGTGCCGCCATTATGACCAGCGACAAGTTCAAAGGCGTGCGTTGTGTAGTCACACCGGGCAGTATGCAAATCCTGTCTACCAATGCCGATCAGGAAGAAGCAGTAGAAGAAATTGAAATCGATTACGGCGGAGACAGCGTCGATATCGGCTTCAACGTCACCTATTTGCTGGATGTGTTGAATAACCTTAAAGTCGATCAGATCAACCTCGCCTTTGGTGACTCCAACTCATCCGCATTAATCACCATCCCAGACAACGCCGATTTTAAATACGTCGTTATGCCAATGCGGATTTAGTGCGAAAGAGTGCTAAAGCTCCCCAGCCGCATGCAGCCTAATTACTGAATGCGGCTGGGGAGTGAGGGCGATTAGTCCAGCCGGAAATTCACAAATTCTGCTACGGGTTTATAAGTAGTTTGTGCCGGATTTATTCAAGCGACAGAACTAATTAAGTCCCTCATCTCAGCCCCGCATTCAGCAATGACGCTGCTTGCGAGTGGGAACTAAAACCCCAGATCAGTTAGTACGTTAGAACAAGTAAGACCATAATAAAGAAGGTAACCATGTCCGAGAACACCCAAGACAACACTCCAGCGCAGCCAAATGCTTATGGCGCGTCCTCAATCCAGATACTGGAAGGTTTGGAAGCCGTGCGTAAGCGCCCCGGCATGTACATTGGCGATACATCGGACGGCACCGGTCTGCATCACCTGGTATTTGAAGTGCTGGATAACTCGATTGATGAATCGTTAGCCGGTCACTGTACCGAGATCAACGTCACCATCCACGCCGACAACTCCATCTCCATTACCGATAACGGTCGCGGTATTCCGACCGGCATCAAATGGGACGACAAGCACGACCCCAAACGTAGCGCGGCAGAGATCGTGATGACCGAGCTGCATGCCGGTGGTAAGTTTGATCAAAACTCATACAAAGTCTCCGGTGGTTTGCATGGTGTTGGTGTGTCTTGCGTTAATGGTCTGTCCAAATTACTTAAGCTCACTATCCGCCGCGACGGCAAACAATATGCAATGGAATTTGTCCGTGGCGTGCCACAAAATCGTGAAATAGAAACCATCGACGGCATCGTTGTCTCCCCGATCAAAGTCATCGGCGACACCGACAAACGCGGTACGGAAGTCCACTTCTGGGCCGATGAAGAAATCTTCACCCATGTCGAATTCCATTACGAGATTCTGGCAAAACGTATCCGCGAATTGTCTTTCCTCAACAACGGCGTACGTATTAAACTAACCGATCAGCGCACAGGCAAAGAAGAAATGTTTGCCTTTGAAGGCGGCACCCGCGGTTTTGTCGAATACATCAACAAATCTAAAAGCGTCTTGCACCCAACGATTTTCCAAGCCACTGGCGAGCGTCTATCTGACCAAGGCACCAACATCACCGTTGACGTTTCCATGCAATGGAATGACGCCTACAACGAGCAAGTTTTATGCTTCACCAATAACATTCCGCAACGTGACGGCGGCACCCATTTGACTGGCTTGCGCGCAGCGATGACCCGCGTCATTAATAAATATATTGAAGAACACGACTACGCCAAAAAAGCCAAAGTCGAAGTCACCGGCGACGATATGCGTGAAGGTTTAACCTGCGTCTTGTCAGTCAAAGTACCAGAGCCAAAATTCAGTTCACAAACCAAAGACAAACTGGTGTCCAGCGAAGTCCGCGGCCCTGTAGAAGAGATCGTCGCCAAGACCTTATCCGACTATCTGCAAGAACGCCCTAATGACGCCAAAATCATTTGCGGCAAAATCGTAGAAGCCTCACGCGCCCGCGAAGCAGCCCGTAAAGCCCGCGAACTTACTCGACGTAAAGGCGTCATGGACGGCTTAGGCCTGTCCGCCAAACTCGCCGATTGTCAGGAAAAAGACCCTGCTCTGTGTGAACTGTATATCGTCGAAGGTGACTCCGCTGGCGGCTCCGCCAAACAAGGTCGTGACCGTAAGTTCCAGGCGATCTTGCCACTACGCGGTAAAGTTCTCAACGTAGAAAAAGCCCGCTTTGAAAAAATGCTGTCCAGCGAACAGATCACCACTTTGATCGCCACACTAGGCACTAGTATCGGCCCAGACGAATTCAATGTAGAAAAACTGCGTTACCACCGCATCATCATCCTGACCGATGCCGACGTCGACGGTGCCCACATTCGCACCTTGCTACTGACCTTGTTCTATCGTCAAATGCCACAACTAGTAGAACGCGGCCACATCTACATCGCCCAACCACCGCTGTACAAAGTCAAAGCGGGCCGCGATGAACGCTACCTCAAAGATGACTCGGAAGAAGCCAGCTACATGATGACCGTCGCTTTAACCGGCGCATCGCTCATCCCAAGTACAGGCGCAGACCCGATCACGGGCGAACCACTGGCAGAACTAGTACGCCAATACAATCTCGCCAACGCCATCATGATGCGTCTGACCCGCATGATCGACCGTGCCGCCCTCACCGCCATCATGACCGGCGT
>JANXTO010000083.1 GCA_025352365.1 Undibacterium sp.
TACGTGAAATTTTTTCTAGCAAACGTCAGGAAGTCCAACAATTAATTGAAGCTGAACTCAAGCCTAAACTAGCGGCTGACGGCATCGTCTTGCGTAGCGTGATGATAGGCAAAGTTGATTTACCAGAAGACTATAAAGCAGGCATGGAAAAGCTGTTGGCAGAAGAGTTAGAGAGCGAAAAAATGCGCTACACCTTAGAACTAAAAAGTAAGCAGGTTCAGCAAACATCCTTAGAAGCCGATGCTGAAAAAATCCGCCGTGAAAAAAATGCCGAGGCTGCTGCCAGCGAGCAAATCATTGCCGCCAAAGCGCAAGAAGAAGCGATGAAGCATGTACTGCCATTTAAGCAAAAGCAAATAGAGCAAAGACAGTTAGAGGCAGAAGCCGAGAAAATCTCTCGCATCAAAACCTCTGAAGGAGCAGCCCAAGCAAGGGTAATCGAAGCCTCCGGTGAGGCAGATTCACGCCGCAAACTGGCCGATGCGGAAGCTTATCGTCAGGATCTGGTCGGTAAAGTTGCCAGCGCACAGCTGGAGCGGGATGGCGCATTGCTGACGAAACATCCATTACTGATACAAAAAACCATGGCAGATAAATTGTCCGACAAAATCTCTGTCATCATCGCGCCGCCCCCTTCAGATGGTGGCTTTATCGGATCGACCTTATTGGGTATCGGTAAAAATCAACAAACGCACTTGCAGACGGCAACACCGACCAACACAGCCCAAGAAAGCCAATAATCATGTTAGCTACTGCCATCACTCTAATCGCCATTGTGACCTAGGATCAGGCGCAGTTGCGCGCCTCGCCGAAAGATAGTGGACAACAGCAAGCTGTATTATGGCAAGGTGATAGTCTGGAAATCCGTGGTGAAAAACTCGATTACCTGCAAGTCTACGATCACCGCCGCGAGCGTGCAGGTTATATCAAAGCCAGTCAGGTCAGGATGGTATCGATGAAGCCAGACGATGCGCCAGAATTATTGTCTGTCGTCCGGTTCTTACGCGATACGCCAGGCTCCGAGGCGTTGGGTATTGCCTACACCGCGGCCTTCTTAAAAGCAGCACCAGCACAGGCGATTAATGCAGAAGCGTTTGATGCGCTGGGTGGAATGGCAGAGCGTCTGGCGCGACGTGCATCCAACAAAGCGCTTGGTACAACGATCAGACCCAATGAGGGGCAAATTTCTGCTCATTTAGAGGTCGCCGCTTATTACGGCGTGCATCTCAACGGTATAGAACATGATGGCCGTATCCAGCTTTGCTATGACGGCGAAGCCTTCCGCCGTGTACTGGCAATGAACGCAAATCAAACGCAAAAAGCCACCGCAGCGCTGGCGCTGACACGTGCTGACTGTATCGATCCAGTGATGCGTCCAACCGAGCGCAACAGCCTTGATCTGTGGCGCGCCGACGTACTGGATCGCGTTGATATCCATGAACTGCCGGAGTACCTGAAAAATCGTATTCACATGCGTCGTGCCGGCGTCTGGTCCAGCATCGCTTTTCAACGTCAACGCAAAGGAGATAACAGTCAACCGGCAGCGACCCTTGCGCTGACAGAATTAGCTGCGGTGAACAAGAACGAAATGAGTGACGACGATCTAAATAGTTATACCGATGCAGGTGTGCGCACAGGTAGTATGCGTTGGGCGGCGGAGCCAACACCGGTACCGGCACCGGCACCGACCAGTACTCCGACAGATCGAAAAAGCCTGCATATCATCACAACCACAGGCCAACCTGGTGAGACTTGCGTTGCCTTGGTCGATGCAAAGCATGATGTAAAAGCGCCGCTGGTACAGCGCTGTACTTATAGTCTGGTATGGACTGCATCAGCACGCCCGAATGCACAAGCTACTGCGCTGACCTTAGCAGTGCAACCAATGGATACCTGGCGTGAAATGTGGCTATTCCATCAGACCGGCAAAGACTGGGTGATTGACGTACTGCCACCCGCCAATAGCGAGCCCGATCTGGGTTATGTAGAATTTGCAGGCTGGGTACCGGGCACGACAAAAATGCTGGTCGCACGCGAAGCCAGAATCGATGGTCGCAACAAACGCAGTTTTGAATTAATCAGTATGGAGTCTTTACAAACAGAAAAATCGGCAGATAAGCCAAGCTCTTTGAGTCTGTTTTATCGCTGGCAAGATCCTGTGTGGAAAAAGCAGACGATTAGTTTGCGGTGATGAGATGAATTTTAAGAGTTCACGATCCCTGCAAGAAATAAGGATCGTGAATTCATCAAATCGATTACTGGAACAAGCCATCCTCATGCGCCACACTGGCCGACGCCGGAAATTGTACGCAGAACTTGCTACCGACATTCGGCGTAGATTCGATCACCAGATGGCCTTTATGGCGCAGCAATACATGCTTCACAATGGCTAAGCCAAGACCGGTACCCTGGGTCTCGCGGGAGCGACTTTTATCAACGCGATAAAAACGTTCGGTCAATCGAGAGATATGATCATTGCTGATGCCGATACCATTATCTTGCACGATAAATTTCTGGCCCTGACCGTTGGTTTGATTTTTCCAGATAAGTTTAATTTCACCATTTTCTGGTGTATAGCGAATCGCATTGGTGACCAGATTGGTTAGCGCGCTACGGATTTCATCATTGCTACCTAATAAATCCGAGCCATTAAATTCCAGACTAATATGATGCCGTCCGGCAGAGAGCGCATGGGCTTCTTTTAAGATTTGCTCTAGCATGGCACGCATATCAATGCGCTCTGGACGCATAGGATAATCGATTGATTCCAGACGAGTTAAGGTCAACATGTCCTCAACCAAACGTTGCATGCGTTCGCCCTGCTCTGCCATCAATTTAAGATGTGCCATACGAATGCTAGAATCCAAATCCGGCTGCATGGAGGCGATCTCCAGAAAGCCGTTAATCACAGTCAACGGGGTACGTAATTCATGCGAGGCGTTGGCAATAAAATCGCGTCGCATCATGTCGATACGTTCGGACTCTGTGACATCATGCGTGACCAAAATCTGCCGGCGATTTTCAAACGGAATAATGTGGACGATCAGCTTGCGCTCGCGGAACGATAAAGTCAGCGGTGAGTCGTAGTGCCCCAAAATGATGTAGTCCATAAACTCAGGGCTGCGCACCAGATTGGTAATTCGCATGCCTTTGTCTTGTCGTAGACTCAGACCAAGATGGCTCTCCGCCGCAGGGTTGCACCACTCTAAAAACAGTACATCGTCCATGATGACGACGCCATCTGGCAACAAAGTCATGGCCTGGCGAAAGCGCGCCAGCCACTCTGCCAGTTCGGCCTGATTTTTTTCATCACCACGGCGCAGGCGATACAAGCGAGAAAATACGTCTGTCCAGGCACCCCAACCATCGGGCAGCCGCACCGTATTCGGATTGTCCAGCCAATCAGAGAGTCGTAGTAAGTAGAATAACTGGATACAAATCAAGCCTATCATTCCCGCCAGGCCGATCAGCAAACCGGGTACCGCACCCCAGCAAAACCAGCCTACCGCAGCGGTTAACAGAACGACGATCATACGCACTATGGCGGAAATCCAGAATACCAGATGAGGATGCATTAAATGGTCTAAATAATTTGCGAAATAAGATGCTAAACGAGATGCAAAACGAAATACCGAGTCAGCTAGTAAATCAGCTACTAAGAATCAAGAACTGCGCTGACGAAGCGGCGTCAGTCAGATAATAACGTCTATGATGAATAATATACTCCACACCTGTATATATAAGCTGTCCATATAAAGTCTGGACAATACGGCATTTTCGAAAAAATTTATGGGGAGTATAGGGATTATATATAGTTTACTGTCAGAATATCGATATTACTGATTCTAAGCGAACTACAGTTGTGACTATAGCGCTGACTACTTTTCTGACAGCATATAACCGACGCTACGTACCGTTTTAATCAAGGACTCGGCCTCTTTCAATACTTTACGCAAACGCAGTACATGCACATCGACAGTACGCTCTTCAATGACGACATGGTCGCCCCAGACTTTGTCGAGTAATTGGCTGCGGGAAAAAACACGTTCCGGATGCGCCATAAAAAACTTGAGCAGCTTATATTCTGCATGCCCGATATCGACTTTTTGCTCATCAATTTTGACAGTACAGCTCACCGGATCGAGTATCACTGGTCCCGCAGCTAATGCGCTTTGTGCATGTTCTGGACTCTTGCGGCGCAACAAAGCTTTGATCCGGGCGGTCAGCTCGCGCGGTGAAAATGGTTTGGTCACGTAGTCATCTGCACCATGATCCAGGCCCGCAATTTTGTCTTCTTCCATACTTTTGGCAGTCAACATGATGACAGGCATCTCATTAAAATTGCGGTCAGCACGAATTTTAGACAACAGCCGCAAGCCGCTCTGATCAGGCAGCATCCAATCCAACAAAATCAACTGTGGTGTTCTGCGTTGAATAAATTCCCATGCTTCTGCGGTGTTATTCACAGCAAAGGTATTCCAGCCAGCAGCACGGAGTGTAAAAGTCACCAGCTCTACAATCGCTGGTTCGTCTTCCACAATGAGGATTGTTGTCTTATCAGCAGCCATAATTTAGATTAGTTATTTTGCTCTTGTTTGGTCGCTACATAGTCGGAATGGCGGATGTCTTTGCCTTCGATAATATAGATCACGTGCTCAGCGATATTTTTAGAATGATCACCAATACGTTCAATCGCTTTGGCAACCCACAGGGCGTCCAGCGAGGACGAAATCGTGCTTGGGTCTTCCATCATGAAGGTAATCAGGTTACGCATGATGGAACGGAAATCGTTATCCACAATCGCATCTTGGGCAATCAGGCGTACTGCCTGCTCGCCATCCAGACGGGCAAAGCAATCCAATGCCTGATGCAACATTTCACCTACGCCACTGGCCAACACACGCACGGTCTCGTAACCACTGAAGATGGCAACGGATTTACGATTAGCGGCAGCATCTCTGGCAATCCGTGCGATCTTGGTCGATTCATCGCCAATCCGCTCCAGATCCGTGATCACTTTGCCAGTCGCCATGACAGTGCGCAGATCGTTCGCCGCAGGCTGGCGCTTGACGATCAGGTGGCTGCACATATCATCCAGCAATACCTCCAGGCGATTGACTTCCAGATCAGATTTGATTACCAGTTCTGCCTGATCTGCATTACCAGTACGGAAGCACGACATCGCATCATGGAAATGGTTTTCAACCAGACCGCCCATCATCAAGACCTTGGAACGTATCGTTTCCAGATCATTGTCATATTGTTTTGAAGAATGTTCACCTATCACGGTCTGCTCCTAAATGTGCAATTTCTTACTTAGTTTTTAACTTAGTTTTTTACTTGAATATCCACGCACGCAGTTAGCCGAAACGACCCGTGATGTAATCCTGTGTTTCTTTTTTGACCGGGTTCATAAATATCTGATCGGTCTCACTAAACTCCACCAGTTCGCCCAAATACATATACGCCGTGTAATCAGAGCAACGCGCTGCTTGCTGCATGTTGTGCGTCACAATCGCGATGGTGTAATCCTGCTTTAACTCATGAATTAATTCTTCAATCTTGACGGTAGAAATCGGGTCCAGCGCCGAGGTTGGTTCGTCCAGCAACAAGACTTCTGGCTTCACTGATACGCCGCGCGCGATGCACAAACGTTGTTGCTGACCACCAGATAAACTAAGGCCGCTTTTATTCAGTTTGTCTTTAACTTCGGTCCACAATGCTGCTTTTTTCAATGCCCATTCAACCCGTTCGTCCATCTCACCTTTGGACAAATTTTCATACAAGCGAACACCGAATGCGATGTTGTCATACACCGACATCGGGAACGGTGTCGGCTTCTGGAACACCATACCAACTTTGGCGCGCAAAAGATTGATGTCTTGATCAGCATCTAAAATATTCTTACCGTTATACATAATCTTGCCCTCGGCACGCTGGCCTGGATACAGATCGTACATACGGTTTAAAGTGCGCAATAAAGTCGATTTACCGCAACCAGAAGGACCGATAAATGCAGTCACTTTTTTGTCATGGATATTCAAATTAATATCACGCAAGCTACGTGTCGCACCGTAGAAAAAATTTAATCCGGAAATTTCTATCGACATTTTCATGTCTGCGCTGGCAGTCGCACTCGAAGATGAATTTAAACCAGCATTCATCGATGGATTAATAGCTACGTTGATTCCATTATTCATATTTGTACTCATTGGCGTTGTCATCATGCTGGTTCCAAGAAATTAGTTTTGTACTTTTTGATTAAACATGGTGCGTGACAGGATATTCAATCCCAATACGCTAAATGTAATCAGCAAAGCACCGCCCCATGCAAGGTCACGCCAGTTGTCATAAGGACTCATAGCGAACTGGTAAATCACTACGGGCAAGTTGGCCATTGGTTTATTCATATTGCCGTTAAAGAATTGGTTATTCAATGCAGTGAATAACAAAGGTGCGGTCTCACCAGATATACGGGCAACTGCCAATAAAATACCAGTAACGACACCCGCCTTAACAGCGCGCAAGCGGATTAACAGAGCGACTTTCCAGCGCGGCGCACCAAGTGCAAAAGCGGCTTCGCGCAAACTGGTTGGTACTAATCCCAGCATATTGTCGGTGGTGCGTACAACCACCGGTATGGCAATCAAGGAGATCGCTAAACTACCGGCCCATCCAGAAAAATGTTTAACATTAAATACATAGATGGCATACACAAACAAACCGATGACGATGGAAGGTGCTGACAACATAATGTCCGTCACAAATCGTGTGATGCTGCCAAACCAGCTTTTATCACCGTATTCTGCGAGGTAGATACCGGCCAAAATACCAATCGGCGTACTGATCAGAGTAGCGAAACCGACCATCATAAAACTGCCGACAATCGCGTTCATCAAACCGCCGCCATCGCTACCTGGCGCTGGCGTTGTTTCTGTGAACATGTCTAAGCTAATCGCAGAGAAACCTTTGATCAGTAACGTGAACAAAATCCACATCAGGAAAAACACGCCTAATGCCATTGCCAGAGAAGACAAAGTAATACCGATTCTATGCATCAGCAAACGACGTTTGTAGACAGGATTATTTGCTGAAGAATTTAAAGCGTTGCTAGTGAGGGTCATAGGACTGGTTGAATTCGTGCTCATTTTGCACCTTCTTTTCTGGTCAAACCAAGCAACATTAATTTGGCTGCGGCCAAAACAATAAATGTGATGACAAACAAAATCAGGCCAAGTAAGAACAGCGATGATGTATGCAACACGGTCTCTGCTTCGGCAAATTCATTCGCCAAGGTAGAGGCAATACTGTTACCCGGAGCGAACAAAGACCAAGATAGTTTGTGCGCATTACCGATCACAAAAGTGATTGCCATAGTCTCGCCCAAAGCCCGACCCAAGCCCAACATCACACCGCCTACTACACCAATTTTTGTATAAGGCAAAACGATTTTTCTGACGACTTCCCATTTAGTACAGCCAAGACCGTAGGCCGACTCTTTTAAGACTGGCGGGACAACTTCAAACACATCACGCATGACAGAAGCGATAAAAGGAATAATCATGATCGCTAAGATCACACCGGCAGACAAAATACCGATACCTATCATAGGGCCAGAAAACATCACACCAATCACAGGCAATTTGCCTAATGTTGCGTGTAATGCTGGTTGTATATAGTCCGAAAACAGCGGTGCGAATACAAACAAACCCCACATACCGTAAATAATACTTGGCACACCTGCCAATAATTCTATTGACGTACCAAGCGGGCGTTTAAGCCAGGCTGGGCAAATCTCAGTTAAAAACAAAGCGATACCAAAGCTCACCGGGAAGGCGATCAGTAAGGCGATAATCGAGGTTGCCAGAGTACCGACAATGGCGATCAGACCACCGTATTTATCATTGACCGGGTCCCACTCTATCGTCGTCACGAAGGCAAAACCAAATTCTTGCATCGCTGGCCAGGCGCGAATGATGAGTGAAATAATGATGCCTACAAGCACCACCAAAACAAACAAAGCGAAGCCGAATGTCAGTTTATGAAATAAAAAATCCTGCCACTGCTGACGGCGCATCACCGCGGCCATATTCACCTCAGCATGATTTGCTAGTGCGCTTGGCTGCGTTGTATGTTGCTGCGGATTGCTTGATGTAGATGAGGAGGCTGACATAGCGATCGGAGGTTGTTGTGTCTGCATGGAAGGAGCTTTCCATATTGGTTTACTAGCAGCTTAATAAGTGATCGGCATGAACATGTTTATCTGACCCGTTGACTTACCTGTTCATGACCACTTAAACAAAGGCACTGCAATCAAACAGTGCCTGTAAAACTCTTGATTAACATCATCGGAACTTCGAAGTTTTACAAAGTAACTTCGTCGCTCCGATGATGTAGATTCAAACTAAATTAATTACCAGATTGCTTTACCAGAAGCGTCTTTGATTTTAGATTTCCAGCTATCTTCAATCAACTTAACAACTGGTGCTGGCAAAGATACATATTCCAACTCAGTCGCCATCGCGCCGCCGTTTTTGAATGCCCAGTCGAAGAATTTCAACACTTCTTTACCCTTGTCAGCTTCTACTTGGGATTTGTACATAATGATGAAAGATGCGCCAGTGATAGGCCATGTAACTTTGCCTGGCTGGTTAGTCAACACCAGATACATACCCGGTGCTTTTGCCCAGTCTGCACCAGCAGCAGCCGCTTTGAAGTTTTCATCATCCGGTTCTGCGAACTGGCCATCCGCATTTTTCAACAAGGTGTAGGTCATTTTGTTACGTTTTACGTAAGCGTACTCAACATAACCGATGGAATTTTTGATACGTTGTACGTTAGCTGCAACGCCTTCGTTACCTTTACCTCCCAAACCAACTGGCCATTTGACTGCAGTGCTTGCGCCAACGACTGTTTTGAATTCTGCATTGACTTTAGACAGATAGTCAGACCACAAGAATGTTGTACCGGAACCGTCAGAACGGTGTACAACATTGATGTCTTCTGCTGGCAATTTGATACCTGGATTCAAGGCAACGATTTCTGGTGCATTCCATTTGGTGATCTTGCCCATGTAGATACCGGCAAGTACGTCACCAGTCATCTTCATCTTACCTGGGGCAACCCCATCCAGATTAACGACTGGAACGACGCCACCGATAATCGCCGGAAATTGTGTCAGGCCATCGGCTTCCAGCTCTTCTAACTTCAAAGGCATATCGGATGCGCCGAAATCGACTGTTTTTGCTTTAATTTGCTTGATACCACCGCCAGAACCTATAGACTGATAGTTCAAGCCATTGCCGGTTGCTTTTTTATAGGCTTCTGCCCATTTAGCGTAGATTGGATAAGGGAAGGTGGCACCAGCGCCAGTCATGTCTGCGGCATACGCGGCAGATAAAGAAACAGTTGCACCGACTGCTGCCAGCGTAACCACTAAAGATTTGACGATACGATTAAGTTGCATATTCACCTCTGAGTTAAATAACATGATGCTATCCATTTAGTACGAAGCGAACTCTACAATCCAATTATGACAAGATTATGACTTCATTTAATATGCTGTAATAATAGATGAAACGCGGCAAAAATTTGTATTTTTCTGTCATAAACTTGTCATATTGCCTCTTTACAATCCATTCATCTATATATGACGGTCTCTATGACACGCGAGCAAAATGCACGATCAAAAATTACCCGACCCAGCAGCGGAAAAAGTGGTGGCTGTCAGTGAAGAAAAGTTATCTGAAACACCACAATCTATTGCAAAGCCACCAGCTAAACCAACGGCAAAATCAATTGTGACAGGCCACAATACGCAAAATCTCCAGACACCAACGGAGTTGCCACGCTCTGCCATTTTTCTGGATCGTGAGATGTCGCAGATTGCATTTAACTGGCGAGTGTTGGCGCAAGCAGAAGATAAAACAATCCCTCTGATGGAGAGATTGCGCTACTTATGTATCGTCGGTAGCAATCTGGATGAGTTTTTTGAAGTCAGGGTCGCCAGCCTGTTAGCGCAAAATACGATTGATGGCGAGTTGGCACAGCATGCGACTTTTGTTGCGATGATGGAGCGCATTAATACTGAATGCCATCAACTGGCAAAACGCCAATACGAAGTATTAAATCAAGAAATCCTGCCGCAACTGGCACGCAAGCGTATCCATTTATTGCGTCATACCGATAGAAATGAAGCGCAACGTGCCTGGGTAAAAAGCTATTTTGATCGCGAAGTCAAACCTCTGCTCACCCCGATCGGACTTGATCCGGCACATCCATTTCCACAGGTTGTTAATAAAAGTCTTAATTTTATCGTCTCACTGGCAGGCAAAGATGCTTTCGGCCGGGGCACTGCGATTGCGATTGTAAAAGCACCACGGGTACTGCCGCGTGTCATTAAATTGCCGGATGAGTTATCGGATAAAGGTTTATCGTTCTGCCTGTTATCCTCTGTTATTCATGCACATATCGGCGATTTATTCAATGGTCGTGAGGTATTGGCGTATTCACAGTTTCGCGTCACGCGCGATAGCGACTTATGGGTTGATGAGGAAGAAGTTAAAAATCTGCGCCAAGCTTTACAAGGCGAATTACAAAGTCGTCAGTTTGGTGTTGCAGTTCGCTTAGAAGTTGCCAAAAACTGCCCTAATGATTTAGCCCAGTTTTTACTATCTCAATTTGCATTAGATCAAGATCGCTTATATCCGGTAGATGGCCCGGTGAATATGGTGCGCTTGTCGGAGTTAGTCGATCACGTTAAGCAACCTAGCCTGCGCTTCCCGCCCTTCTCTGCCAAGATTAATTCAAAATATACCCATAACGATATTTTTACTTTACTTGGCAAGCAAGATATTTTGCTGCACCACCCTTTCCAACCGTTTCAGACGGTCATTGATTTCATTCGCTCGGCCTCACTCGATCCAAGTGTCGTCGCGATTAAACAGACGATTTATCGTACCGGCATGAATTCGGATTTGATGGAATCGCTAATCACTGCGGCACGTCATGGCAAAGAAGTGACTGTCATCGTAGAACTGATGGCGCGCTTTGATGAAGAAGCCAATATCAACTGGGCGGACCGACTGCAAAGAGCTGGTGCGCAAGTTGTGTATGGCGTGGTTGGATTAAAGACGCATGCCAAGCTGGCATTGGTGATACGGCGTGAAGAAGGCGGCGTCTTGCGTCATTATGCGCACATGGGTACAGGTAATTATCATCCGTCGACTACCAAGTTTTACACCGATTTTGGTTTGCTCACCGCCCACCCGGAACTGGCGGCCGAGGTGAATGAAGTCTTCATTCATTTAACCGGATTAAATAAGCCCAAGAAGCTGGAATACCTCTGGCTCGCGCCATTTGCCCTACAACCACAAATCATCAAAGCCATCCGTAACGAAGCCAAAATCGCACGCTCGGGTCGGCCTGGTCGCATCATCGCCAAAATGAATGCCTTGCTGGATGAATCCGTTATCCGCGCTTTGTATGCCGCCTCGGCCGATGGTGTAAAAATTGATCTGATCATTCGCGGCGCCTGCGCCCTGCGCCCTGGCGTGCCGGGATTATCAGAAAACATTAAAGTACGCTCTATCATTGGACGCTTTTTGGAACATAGCCGCATTTATTATTTCCGTAATGATCTGGCACATGACGTCTATCTGGCGAGTGCCGATTGGATGAGTCGTAATTTATTCCGCCGAATTGAAGTGGCCTTCCCGATTTTGGATAAATCCCTGAAAAAACGGGTGATCACAGAAGGCCTTGACCCCTATTTAAAAGATAACGTCAATGCCTGGACCTTAGACAATGAGGGCGAATATCACCGCAAAAAAGCCCGCACAAAACAGGCCGCGATCTGCGCCCAACAAAGCCTGATGCAACGCCTAGGTTCTTTGTCTGAAACTGAGGGCGAATAAAATGGATCTGATCTTGTGGCGTCATGCAGTAGCAGAAATAGCAACGCCAGAGATGCCCGACAGCTTTCGTAAGCTCACTGGCAAAGGCATTAAACAAGCTAATAAAATGGCCTATTGGCTAGATAGTAATTTACCCGAGACTTGCCGCATCCTGGTCAGCCCAACGGTAAGAACCAGAGAGACCATGGCAGCACTCGACCGCAAGTTTAAAGTCTTGCCAGAGATAGGCCCAGATGCAAGCGCAGAGGCTCTGCTACAAGCAGCCAACTGGCCACATAGCCGCGAACCCGTCCTGATCATTGGACACCAGCCAACTCTAGGGCAAGTAGCCGCACGTCTGATCGCACCGATGCAACAAGAGTGCGCCGTGCGCAAAGGCAATGTCTGGTGGATTAGCCAAAAACAGAGAAATAAAGAAGAAGGCGAAGACGATTTGCAAACCTATCTGAAGGCGATTATGTCGCCGGACTTGGTTGTTAGATAAAAGAAATAGTTAAAAGGAAACCTCTAAAACAGGACGTCCAATTAAAATGCGGCTTCTGGCACGAAATCACGCCAGAAGCCGCATTTTAATTGGACGTTCTAAATTTACAGATATTGTCCATCGAAACTGCAACAAGTGCCTTTGGTGAACTGCGTGGCTCCACCCGACGCAATATGACGTTAGGATTATCAAAATTAGTAATGACAGACAAAGCTACCTTATTGAAAGGAATCAAGATGTCAAAAACGCTACCAGAAGCAGAATGACAACGAGCTGCAAACTTACTCTCAAGCGGATGGCTTAATTATTGCGGCGGGCGCAGGTATGGGGGTAGATTTTGGCTTGCCAGACTTAGGGGAGCAATCGGTTTTTGGAAAACGTATCCAATACTAGGCAGACTCAAACCCAATTTGAAAACAACTGCCGACCTAAAATCTTTTCACCCGATGCCAAGACGTGCCTAGGGATTTTATGGATACCGCTTAACGCTGTACAGCGAGATCACGCCACATTCTGGATTTCAGCTCTTAGCGATCAACTACTCGCTATCAAGCGATCGCATTGTCGACTAGTTGCCCATAGCACGCAAACGCTAATATCATCCGAGTCAACAAGGTAACTGGAGCATCAAAAGAGTATTACCTGCGGTTGTTCCCGTATTGACTTACGACGACTTAGACGGTGTGCAAGACGGAGATATGGCGATGGCTGCTTTTTTAGAAGCCATAGAAAAAAATACTGACAGAGTAAGAAAAGCAGAAATCGAACAGCAGTTACTCGCTTATCGCAAATTAGATACTTACGGTATGGTCAAACTTTGGCAGGCGTTTTCTGGTCGTACTGACTTGGAACGATGAACATACGTTTAATCCATTTTTTAATTAAACCTGCCCGCTCATGGTAAACAATATTTCCCCTTAGTTTTTTACAATATTGGTCATGAAGAGAATTGATCGGTAATAATAAGAACGACGCTTTGACTGAAGAAAATTTTGGCATGATCAGACTGGTTATCTTGCCAAGAACCTATACCAAAAAACAGTTAGGACTTACACAAAACCGCCCTGGCTGCGTTGCAGCGACTAGCCCTACAACCGCACGGTCGTCGCTACGCTTTGCTGGAACAATTTTGCGCACGTCCTAACAGTAATATCTCTCGCATAGAGAACAACAGACAAAAAATAAAAAGAGCGGGTACGACCTTCATCGTATCCGCTTTTTTTAATTAACTACAACAACTGTCATTTATACCTACTCGTAATCGCTCACAGGCACGCAAGAGCAAAACAAATTACGATCGCCGTAGACGTTATCTGCACGTCCTACCGGAGGCCAGTATTTTTGTTTGCGTAACGATGCAACTGGGAAGG
>JANXTO010000099.1 GCA_025352365.1 Undibacterium sp.
CACTTGAGACATTCATGCGACTCCCACCATTTGAACCGTCCTGAGGAGCCAATGCTGATGTTTGTGGTTGTGTCTCTATTTGAGCAGTCGCAAGATTATCTACAGATATAACCGGTACTTTTGGAGCAAAACCTGCAAACGGACTTCTAGCTTCATTAAGCGACTGATTCAGCGCCTGAGGATTATGGATCGTGTTATTGGCCAGAATTGTCGGTGCTTTAACGATAGATTCTGCTCTCGCTAATGCATTCCTCATCGGATGAGCGGTGGCTGTGTTGGCACGCACATCTCTTAGCAAAGGCCAACGTTGTTTGGCTTGCTCATTTAACTCATCACGATGAATTTCTTGATAGGAATCTCCCTCCCCATCAATTTTCTTGAAGAGATTTTTAGTATCATTTTCCATAATATAAGCCCCAACTTTGTTCTGCAGACAATGATCTGATCAGCGACGAGTAAAGTAAGCCTGCTCCTCAACTTGCTTTTTTAATTGAAACACAATCAAGAGACCATCATCCACTACGGCTCCCCGTTGTGACAAACGCAAAGATTTATCAATACCCATCGATTCAAACCAATAAGAATAAACACCCTCTAACAAAGCAGGAGACCAATCCAGAGCTTGTTCACCAAAAGCCACTTTAAGAGGACTTGCGTTATGCTCGATCAATAGACAGTCCGACTCGTCGCGCAATTGCACCCAACCCCAATCGAGGTCGGCCCAAACTTTGTTGATCCCAGATTCAAGAGTAAGCAAAGTTTCACCGCCATCAACTTTAAAACTAGCGGCCATTGTCACCCCCAACTTGTACATAAAAGTGCGCAAGTCGTTTGCATCACCCTGCGCGGAAAATTCAACAGAGAATGCGTTTAAGAATGCACGCCACTGAACAGAGCATTGCTGCTGTTCGTAATAATTAATATTGCTGACTGGTTTACTCACATCGAACCTTTACGTACATAATCCAATCATAACTACTGACCAAACTGGGCATTAATAGCATGATGAACTATAGCATTTCAATAAGACTATCGTCCAGTGAACAGAGATAGGCAAATGTTAAGTATTTATAACTTAGTATCGAGATATTTAACAATTCAATCTACGTTATTTAACATAGGCAGATAAGAACTAAGCAATGATTAGGCCATAGTTGCATGTTTCCTCATAAAAGTAATGGTTTATCAATAATGACTCTTAACAAAGAATATAGATTACTTTCTTTAGCTAGCGCTGCACTCTTGAAAATACGATTTTTACAATCATCAAACCTAATTCAATGCTGCTAGTTCATAAAAATAAAGTATTCATCATTTTGATTGTATTTCATACAACGTCTGCATTAAATCCATAACCAGCTCTTGAACGGCCTTTGCTGCCGCGCTATCGGGTTCAGATTGAATAATCGGATATCCAAATGCAAGTGCCTCTTCCAGTTGTGTACTTTCTGGTATCACACAAGGCAGCATTCTGCTGCCCAGCCGCTCAGAGAAAAGTGCAATCACATCTTGCGCCAGTTGTTTCTTTGAGCCTTGGTTCACCACATAAGCAGACGGTTTGAATATAGTGGATCTGGCATTGTGGGAATCAATCAAGGATTCCATCTCTGGAATAGTGGCATACGAGGCAGCATCGGCCAGCAATACGACTAATAGAAAGTCCGCCGCATTTATTGCTTGAGTTAAGTAGATAGATGGACCAGGAGGTGTATCTAAAAAGACAAACGTGTCTTTTGGCAAATTAGCGCGCAATAGCTGGTTGAGTAACCAGTCCTCATCTTGCTCCAGCACTTGTTCAAAAGCGATGCGTTGTTGCTCGCCTGCACTACCGTAGGGCACAAAATCAACCCCAAAAGTACTTGAGTAAGCGGCATCCCACAACCGGGAATTAGCCCGGCTAACAATTGTGCTAATTCCGTTAGTGTCAGATTGATCTAAGCCTCCCATATGCCATTGCACAGCATTTTGTGGATCAAGATCAATCACTAGGCTCGGGTAGCTGCGCTGTGCGATACCCGCGCTCAGGTTGGCGGTGGTCGTCGTTTTACCCACGCCGCCTTTGGCAGAAACAATAGCGATAACAATCATGAGCCGTACCTTTGGGCAAGGCTAAACCAGTTTAGAATTTTATCTGTCAACATCGTTAAGATCAAGCCGTGCCGCCCACAGTAAGACCATCAATACGCAAAGTAGGCTGACCAACACCAACAGGCACACTCTGCCCTTCTTTGCCGCAAACACCGATACCAGAATCCAGACGTAAATCATTACCAATCATCGACACACGATTTAAAACATCGGGGCCGTTACCGATCAAGGTTGCACCTTTTACCGGGTAGGTGACTTTGCCGTTTTCTATCATGTAGGCCTCGCTCGCGGAGAAGACGAACTTACCATTCGTGATATCGACCTGTCCGCCACCAAAATTAACGGCGTAGATACCATTTTTAACGGACGCCAAAATCTCAGCGGGATCTTTGTCGCCAGCCAGCATGTACGTATTAGTCATACGCGGCATTGGTAAATGGGCGAAAGATTCACGGCGGGCGTTGCCAGTGACTGGCATTTTCATCAAACGGGCGTTCATCGTGTCTTGGATATAGCCTTTCAAAATCCCGTCTTCAATCAAAGTCGTGCATTGAGTCGGATTCCCCTCATCATCAATATTTAAGGAACCACGACGGTCCTGAAGGGTACCGTCATCCACTACGGTCACGCCTTTTGCGGCAACGCGCTCACCAATGCAGCCGGAGAAGGTGCTTGAACCCTTACGATTAAAGTCGCCTTCTAATCCATGGCCGATTGCCTCGTGCAGTAAAATACCAGGCCAGCCAGATGCCAGTACAACCGTCATGGGGCCTGCAGGTGCGGGTCGGGCATCCAGGTTCACTAAGGCTGATTTCACTGCTTCACTCGCATATTGATCCAACAAAACATCCGAGAAATAACCGTAGTCATAGCGCCCACCACCACCACTAGACGCCATCTCACGGCGTCCATTTTGCTCTACGATCACGGTTAAGGAAACCCGTACCAGTGGGCGGATATCTGCAGCAATCACGCCATCGCTACGCGCGACTAACACGACGTCGTACTCACCGGACAAACTAGCCATTACCTGCACCACACGCGGATCTTTAGCTCTGGCGATTTTTTCTAAGCGCTCTAACAAAGTGACTTTTTGAGTTGCGTCTAAAGACGCAAGTGGATCGTTTTGCAAATACAAACTACGGCCACCCACCCCTTGCATGCTGGACGCGACTTTGATTTTGCCAGCGCCCTGGCGTGCAATCGTGCGGGTGGCATTGACGGCATCTTGCAAGGCTTGCTCAGAAATCTCATCCGAATACGAGAATGCTGTTTTGTCGCCAGAAATTGCCCGTACGCCCACGCCCTGGTCGATAGAAAAACTACCGGTTTTGACGATACCTTCTTCCAGGCTCCAGCCCTCGCTTTTAGTGAACTGGAAATACAGGTCAGCGTAATCCACCTTATGGGTAAACATAGAACCAAGTACTTTGACCAGCTTGGATTCATCCAGACCGAACGGGGTCAATAAAATATCACGGGCAATCGCCAGGTGGCGCAGATTGGGTTCAAATGGTGTCATAGTGTTCTATCCGTGTTTTTGAGTATTCTAAGTGTGCCAATTACAGAATAAGAATGGCGAATGAATAGATTGTAGAGCATGTCTGGCATATAAATAAATTTGCGCAAAGTATGGTTTTGTATTGATCGACTGATGGGACAAATTATCGAACAAGTTAGCAGAGAAATTAGCAGGCTAATTTTCTATGCTTTAAAGCAGGCAAGCTAGTCCTGACGGCGCTCAGATTGGCCCAATCTAACTCACCACCAATCACACCTTCGCCTTCCGCTAGCACATCCACAATCTTGCCCCAAGGGTCGATCAACATGCTGTGCCCCCAAGTACGGCGACCATTAACATGCTGCCCACCTTGCGCCGAAGCCAGCACATAACATTGGTTTTCTATGGCTCTGGCGCGCAATAGGATTTCCCAGTGCGCTTGTCCTGTCGTGAAAGTAAAAGCCGCTGGGACCACAATCAAAACACAATCCCCCATGGACCGATACAGTTCCGGAAAACGCAAATCGTAGCAAATCGATAAACCAATTTTGCCAAAACCAGCATCAAAACTCACCACATCATCGCCAGCCTTAATGGTGCGGGATTCTTCGTAGGACTCTGTACCTTTGGTAAAACCAAATAAATGAATTTTGTCGTAACGGCTAACTAGCTCGCCTTGCGGGTTGTAGACCAAAGTCGTATTCAAGACTTTATCCAACTCTGTTGATACCAACGGCAAAGTACCACCGATAATCCAAACGCCCAGACTGCGTGCGCTATCCGCTAAAAATTGTTGAATCACACCCGGCTGCTCAGCGTTGCCAATATGCTCGGCAATCTTAAATTTATCCGCTTCATGCAGTCCCATGATGGGCCAGTACTCCGGCATCAATATCAATCCGGCGCCTGCATCGGCGGCCTGCTTGAGCAAGCGTTGTGCAGTCGCCAGATTCTCTTGCAAGACAGGCGTAGAGATCATTTGTATCGCGGCGATTTTCATTTATTTCCTCTGAAAAAAACAGCAGGCGCAAGCTAGCGAAACCAAGATATGCAGCAGAGGGGATTTCAATATACTCCCCATAATTTCTAATAAAAATAGCTTATTGTCCAATGATTATATGGACGATTAAAATATACATACATCCAGTATATATAATCATAGGAACAATTACATCAATCGATTCAGCAACTATTTAACCAATATCGCCTCAGCTTTAGGTAAGGTATTTTGTGCTTCTTTATGATCCATCTTGGTGACTGTCGGTTCTTTCCAAGAGCCAGCCACCGCGTACTCGTACGTGAAGGCTCTCGCCAATGGTTCACGCAAAAATAGTTGTGCCAAAAATGTACCCAGACCAATCACAGGATTAACAGCTAAACCGTAGACAACTGAAGCAGTGCCCGCATTAATTTCGGGAATCACTGCCACGTGCAGATTTTGCGACTCCTTCACAAGATCGGCGGTGCCGTCCATCAATACGGTTGCGTTCACGCTACGCATTTTTAAGTTTTCTGTTCTTGCCGTGCCCTGCTGAATTTGG
This sequence comes from Undibacterium sp., assembly GCA_025352365.1. Taxonomy (GTDB): domain Bacteria; phylum Pseudomonadota; class Gammaproteobacteria; order Burkholderiales; family Burkholderiaceae_D; genus Undibacterium. The sequence continues at coordinate 5,131 of JANXTO010000099.1, forward strand.
GCTGTTCCCAAAATCGAATCAAACGCAAACCCATCTGAAAAGACATCCCGAAAATCCAACGTCAAACGTCGCGGCAAGGATTGCAAGCTCAGCACGCCCAATAATTTAGCGGCGCCTGGATCTACTTTTAAAAACTGCCCTGCGGCCAATTCCAACTGTACCTGGCCCGTCATACTTGGCACATCCAGCGCAAACGGCAAACCGTTCCACGTTACATCGCCCTGCAATTTGCCACGACCGCCACGCAACACGTTGGCAAAACCTAATCGATCTAATAATTTGCCTGCATCGCTAATATCTAAAACATAATTTAAATTAGTTAAGCCTTCGCCAGCACGACTACTCCATTTGCCAGACCCCTTTAACTCTGCATCCTCGTTCTTAAGCGATATCTTTTGCATGCGCCATTCGCGCCCGGTCGATAACGGGAAATTATTAGCAATCAACTCCAGACGACCCAATTTTTTATTAAACAGCTCAAAATTATCCGCCACAATATCTAAACTTGGAATTTGGGTACCGCTGCTTTTGCCTTCCAACAAATCAGTCACGTCTGAAGCTGCCGACTGTGGAATAGTCAACTTGCTCAAGCGTGCCAGTACGTTGCCCAGGCCTTGCACATTTGCGGACTCGCTCCAGCTCAAATAACCCGAGGCTTGGCTGGAATCAATATTTGCCTGCCATAACCCCTTTTGATGGGTAGCACCCAACACGACGTTATCCAGCTTTTTACCCATCACGTGTAGCTCGGCAGTACGTACTGCCAACACACTCGGTTCTAAATAAGCAGACACATCAAAATCAGCTTGAGTATTTGTATTGCCAATAGCTCCGGCCACAATATCGCCACTCTCGCTAGTGTTGACACCCTCTTTAGTAACAGCAAGCCTAGTGTTTGCATTAGCACCTAAGCTCATCAAACTACGCCATTCATCCACATGCAGAGATTTAAAATCGATATTTGCGTTCAGCCCGCTATCTGGCTCTGGCGCAGGAGCATTAACGCCAATCCCACCACGCAGAACTTGCCAATTGGCATTATTCTCAGCGGACTTTTGGCGTTGGTATTTGATGGCAATAACATTCCCTAAATTCAGCTTCAGCTCGTCGCGTATTAGATTCGCATCAGTAGAAAGCTGCGGCTGCATTTCAAAACGTAATGCCATATTCTCGTTAGCAAGCTTACGTAAAGGCGCGGGGAAATTCAGGGCTAGTCCTTGCAGGGACGATTCAATCAAAATTTCTGGCTGACGTTTTTTGACGGAGATACTGGTCGTGTAATGCGCAGAGCCTTGTATCTTGTCGACCAAACGCTCTTTGGCTAAGGCCGGAAAGTTTTTACGTAAGCCGTCGGCAGTCGCAATACCATCTAGCTTAACGCGGATACTGCCGTCTTTTTGAGAGCCGCCTGTGACCACCGCAGCACCGCCCAATATTGTGCCTTTAAGCGTATTTAGCGCTACGCCTTTTTCATTAAATTCTAGCTTGCCATTGACGCCACCGATCATGGGAATACTACTTTGCAGCAGCACGTCATTACCTGCAAACTGCAAGGCACCCTGGACTTTGGAATCGATCATATGACGCAAAGGTAGTTGCAATTTCAAGCCTAGTTGCGCCGCCGCGCTAGCCTTGCTGTCTTTGAGAAAATGACCAAGCCAGCCGTCGATAGGACTGGCGTTCACATACTGCAACATGGTTTGCAAATTGCCGTTGACTGTACCGTCAATATTCAAAATCCCATCATGCGACAACAGATCAGGAATTAGCGCTCTCACTTTGCTTAAATCGGCACCATTGGTTTTTGCAGTCTCGCCACGGATCTCCATTTTGGCGCGGTCAAATATAAAGCTACCGTTAATACTATCAATCACTGGCCAGAGCGGATTCTTGCCGTCTTCCGACAAATGTCCGGGAGCGAAATCGAGTTTTCCGTTGACGATATTGCCTTTAACCCAAAATTCACCCTGATGATTTGGGCGTCCCTCATGGATAGCAAACGGGAAATGTGCCAGATCACCTTTAACCCGCAAAGTCACATCATCTGCGCGACCATCCACCAAGGCACCGATCAGCCAGTGACGCAAATCCTCTGGCGCATTAGCCGGGATAAAGCGATCGATTTGCTTAAAGTCAAAGCCCGAGAGTTTGCCCATCAGATCAACTTCACTGGACTGCGTAGCCGCAGCGGATTGATTAGCTTGATTAGGTGAAGGTAGATGGTTCTGCCGCATCGACATAATGTATTTTCCAGACAAAGAACCCGTCATCTGGTCTTGCTGAAACTCCATCTGATTCAACTGCACGGCTAATTTATCTTGCGCTAAAAATTGCCAGCTCGCTTGCATTTGCAGCTTTTTAAACGGCATCAAAGGATCGACAAAATACCCCGACATTTGCAACGCCAGGTCTTGCGAGTCAATCGTAAAGTTGCCGCCTTTATCGCTGGCATCTAAAGTGCCTGACAAATTATCAAAACCAGGAATCGCAGGTACCGCAGCTTTGGCAGACGTATTGCCGCTTTTGGATTCTGCCAAACGCGCCGATTGCGGCTGCATAGACAGGTTATTGAATTCACCAGTGACGCTGTAGGATGCAATCGCTGGATAACTACCCTGCCATTTCGCTCTAAAATTTTTGAGCTGTCCCTTGGGCGCAAAATCAATTAGCATGCGGCGCTGATCTGCTGGCAAAGGCAAATGTTCGGCGAAATTTGCTAAGGTTTGCAGATCTAATTGCCTAGCGTACAGCTCCACTTTTTCTGGCTGCCCATTGGCACCAGGAGTAAAGTTTTCGGTAATACTGGTTGCTGGCAACAACTGTCCGTCCCGCGCCTTCATAGAAAAATTAATCAGCGCAATCTGATGTCCAGCCTGACCAAATAAACTAGGCAGATAGCGCACGCCTAAGGCCGCACGCTCACTCGCTACAATACGTCCACTGACTTGCTGCATATCCAGCACGGGTAAGTCTTTGCGAAAGGTTCCCAGGACATCGGTCAATTTGATATCTGCGGTCAAATCGGCAATCCGTCCATCGTCCCAACGCACCCAGGATCGTACTGAGCCAAAGGCTGTTTTAATATCCGCAGGCAAATCGATATACGCTTTCACGGTCGCCAAATCGGATTGGCTCACATCGGCATATAAGTCGCCAGTCCAGTTAGAGAAATCAGAAATTTTTCTGGTAAAAACCGGATGCTGAAAATCACCACGGATATCCAGGGGCGCTGCCAAGGTTGCTGGCGGAACTGCCTTAAGAGCAAACTGGTGGCGCCGCCATTGGTTGGTCAAGACAAAATTAACGCCTGACAATTGCAATACAGGGGCTTTGCGCTGCAGATCAGTCCAACTTACGCTGCCGTCACGGATCACAATTTCATGTTGCGCTAAGACCCAATCGAGGCCTTTACCTTTATCCGCATCCTCTTCAGAGGGTTTGGTATCGATCAAAAAACCTGCGACATAGAGCTTTCCATCGGGCTGTTTTTCTATCGCCAGCGATGGGCGCATGACTTCTAATTTATCCAACCTTAACTCAGCGAAAATCACTGATGTCCAGGATAGGCTGGCAGATACTTGTGGCAGCACAAGAGCTACTTTGCCCTGCTGATCGTGGATGATGATATTGCCCAGCTCCAACACAGGATTAAGCTTATTCCAGGATGCACGCAAGGTCGTAATGCGCAGATCACGACCGATGGTCTTGCTGGCAAATTGCTCGATGTCGCCCTTATAGCGATCAACGTTGGGCAATACGCCATAGCGTAGCACCAAAAACAAAGCGCAAAACAGGAAATAACAAATGACAAGCAGTTTAAAAGTGACACGCAACAGGGTAAATAAAGCCAGACCGCAAGCCCAGCCAAAAGAATTACAGGAGCGCAACACTACACCGAAGGGGGAAGATCGGAGCTGTTGGGTTGGCAACGGCGCAGGCACATCAGCAAGCTGACCGATAGGCTGATGCGGATCGTTTGTAGGAAAAGGTGGCAAAGGCGGCGTATTTTTCATTACTTATAAGACTTACGCACAATTATTCCGGCAAGGTAGATCGAAGAAAACCACAGAACCGAGTGGCGAAACACTGTTGACAGCACAGTAAAGAGAGTAGCGGGCACCGTTCTGCGCAAACGGTTTTGCGTAAGTTCTACATTACACCGACGCATTTGCCAGGGAATATCACCCAGCATTGACAAAAACTGGTCTGCCAACACGCTGCTCTTTACATCAAAAACCAATATACTCCCCCATTAATTATAGAAAAATGCCTTATTGTCCAAGTTTTATATGGACAATTAAATATACTTATAGAGAGTATATTTTATTTATGCGTATTTCTGTACGCTATCTCACTTATACAAACGATCGAAATTATCCTGAAAAATCTGCCTTCAAAATCCTACCGGCACTTGTCATTTGCCTTAAAATCATTTCTCTACTTCACCAATACAAGCATATGAACAAGCTTACGGCAAACAATCCCGATATGCTTTTAGATGGCGGCTCAGATGGCCGTTCAGATGATCTATCGGACCAACTCCCACATTGTTTGTCGCGCTTTGTAAGTCGCTGGCTGCAAGCGGACAGCAGCCGCATCACCATGTTGCAAGAGACAGCTAGATTATCGTTGAGCCGAGTGATTTTTGCTCAGATTTTACAAAAAGAAATACAAGCAGGTGCCAGCTTGCACAAAGTGATGCGCCGCTTGCGTAATCTGGTGATTTCTAGCCTGATTATCCGTGACTTGAATGGACAAGCCGATCTGGATGAAGTCGTCACAACAACTAGCAGTTTTGCCGATTTTGTCGTGCAACAGCATTTAACTGCCTTGATGCAAGAGGCTGTTGCCCTCCACGGCACGCCGATTGGAGAAGAATCCGGTGAGCCGCAAGAATTAATCGTGCTCGGTATGGGTAAGCTAGGGGGCGACGAACTGAATGTATCTTCTGATATCGACTTGATTTTTTGTTATGCCGAGAACGGCGATACCAATGCTAGTGCCGAGCAACGTGGCTTATCCAACCATGAATTTTTTAGCCGGCTTGGTAAAAAATTAATCGCAGCAATTTCTGAAGTCACCGAAGACGGTTTCAGCTTTAGAGTTGATATGGCCTTGCGCCCCAATGGCAACTCCGGTCCATTAGTCGCTAGTTTTGCGATGGTTGAAGAATATTTTATGGTGCAAGGCAGAGAATGGGAGCGTTACGCCTGGGTTAAAGCACGTGCGCTCACTGGCAAACCTTTGGATATTCTGGCGCTAGATAAAATTATTCGACCGTTTGTATATCGACGTTACCTGGATTATGGCGTGATCGATTCGCTGCGCTCGATGCACGCACAAATCCGTGCGGAGGTCATACGACAGGAAACCCGTCATCCAGAACGTAGCAACAACGTTAAACTGGGGCGAGGCGGTATACGGGAGATTGAATTTTTAAGCCAGGTATTTCAGTTAATACGGGGCGGACGCGAAGCCAGCTTGCGCGACCGGTCTACTCGCAATACTCTGCGTATCCTTGCAGAGAAAAATATCCTAGAGTCTGCCGTCGTTGATCAATTGCTGACCTCATACGATTTTTTGCGCAATCTGGAACATCGCTTGCAATATCTGGATGACGCGCAAACACACACATTCCCAGCAAAAGAGGAAGATCAGCTGATCATCGCGCAAATGATGGGCTATGGTTCTACCCGCGAATTACTCAATGAACTAAGCCTGCACAGACAATTTGTTGCCGAACAATTTGATGCTATTTTCAAAGAGAAAAAATCGCTGAAAAAAACCGGTGATGATAGCGTGCTGGCAGCGACTTTATCTGGTGCAGATGGTGACGAAATGCTGGAAGTTTATCTCGTCTCATTACATTTCCATGATGTACCAAGTGCAGTAAAAAGACTGATGAGTACGTGGCGAGCGCCGCGCCTGCAATCGCTGTCCGATAATAATCGTAATAAATTAGTCGCCATCATCAATAGCGCCTTAGCACTGATTGCCAAACAAAGTAGCGGTCAGTTGGCAACACTAAATCGTCTATTGGATTTTATTGAAGCGATCGCCAAAAGATCGGCCTATCTCGCGCTGCTGACCGAGTATCCATACGCATTAGAGCGCGTCGTCAGGATGATGGGCGCGAGCGATTGGGCAGCTAAATTTTTAACCCGCCATCCAATATTACTTGACAGTGTTCTGGACGAAACAGCCCTACATCAAGATGTCGACTGGGACAATTTTAGTACCGAACTACAACAACAATTAGACCAGCACCAAGGCGATACTGAGCGCCAGATGGAAACCCTGCGTGAGATGCATCACGCCCTGCTATTCCGTTTGCTCGCGCAAGATTTAGAGGGTAAAGCCAGCGTAGAACATTTGGCCGATGCCTTGTCGCAACTGGCGGATGTGATCGTGGCAGCGACGATACAAGCAGCCTGGCAAACGATTTCCACTCGCCACCGGGAGCAACCGCAATTTGCCGTCATCGCCTACGGTAAATTAGGTGGTAAAGAATTGAGTTATGCCTCCGATCTGGATGTCATTTTTTTATATGACGACGACGATCAAGACGCACCGGCCAATTACGCTAAACTGGCACAGCGCTTTATTACCTGGATGACTTGCCACACACCTGCCGGAATTTTGTTTGATGTTGATATCGCCTTGCGACCGGATGGTGCTAGTGGTTTGTTGGTATCGTCGGTTGCCGCATTTGCCAAATACCAGGAAAAATCTGCATGGCTATGGGAACATCAAGCACTAACACGAGCACGATTTTGTGCCGGTGATGCGCGTATCGCAACGCAATTTGATCAGATTCGGGAGCAAGTTTTAAGACAAGTACGTAACCCGGACAAACTCAAAGAAGAAGTGATCAAGATGCGCAAAAAAATGCGCGATGCACATCCCAATCGCTCTAATTTATTCGACCTGAAGCAAGATGCAGGCGGCATGATAGATATTGAATTTATCGTACAATTTTTAGTCTTGAAGCATGCCCATACCTACCCGCAATTAACCGCGAATATCGGCAACATCGCGCTGCTTAAACTATGTGGAGAATTAGGCTTAATCGATGCTACTCTGGCAGATCAAAACGCCAACGCTTATCGACTGCTACGCAAGCTTCAACACAACCAGCGCCTGCAAGGAGAAGAGCAAGCCCGTGTTGCACCAGAACAGATTACAAAGGAAGTTGCCAGCACGCGCACGCTTTGGCATAGTTTGCTGGAATAAAAGCGGAGTAAGGCGGGAAATAAAAAACGGCTGACAAGGATCATCAAATCCCTATCAACCGTTTTTTTTAACCACTTACAAAACCCGATTCGCCAAATTAGCCGAGCCAGATTTAATTTAGATTGAAAAATCAGGCTTGCGGTTTAATTGTTTCTAACCACTTGCGGATACGTCCCGCATCAGCCAGCCGGGAATATTTACCTTTGGAGTCAAGAAATACCATCACAATCGCACGGCCTTCTATCATTGCCTGCATGACCAGACAACGACCCGCCTCGGAAATATAACCAGTTTTTTGTAAGCCGATTTCCCAGGTAGGATTTGCGACTAATTTATTCGAACTTGAATACTGTAAAGGACGTCCGCCTGGAGAAACAATATAGCTGGTGTCCGTTGAATATTGGCGAATTACTGGATGCTGGTAGGCCGCGTTAACCAAGCGCACCAAATCCTGAGCACTAGCGACATTGTGGCTAGATAAGCCGGAAGAATCGACGTAATGCGTTTCGGTCATGCCTAATTCTTTTGCCTTGGCGTTCATCGCAGCGACAAATGCTGGCAAACCACCGACGTAGTTTCTACCCAAAGCAGAAGCAGCGCGGTTTTCAGAACTCATCAAAGCAATATGCAATAGATCGGCACGGGATAATTTGGAGCCAATTTTCAGACGCGAGCTTGTCCCTTTTTCTTTGTCGAGATCATCGTTCGTGATTTCAATCTCTTCACTCATGTTTTGCTTGGCCTCGACCACAACCAAACTCGTCATCAATTTAGTGATCGATGCAATCGGCAACGAAACATTCGAGTTTTTTTCAAACAGGACTTTAGAACTGGCTTGGTCTACAACGAAGGCAACATTGGATTGCAACGCCAAAGGATCTTGCGTGTGCTTAAGACCTGCGATATCACCCATTGTTGCTTTTTCAGCGACAACGGCTATGACCGGGACGCGTTGTGTGACCACACGCTTCTTGCCATTGACGATAATCGTGTGTGTCACAAATTTGCTTGCAGCAAGTTTCGTGACTACTTTTTTGTGCACATGCTTCTTGTGGTGCACAACTTCGGCAAATACGGCTGATGCAGGTAGCATCGCAACGCAAAGAATAAGTGCCTTACGAGCAAATTTAAGCATCAATCGCTCCCAAATATAAATGTAGAAAATTTGATGCAGTGTAGCAAAATTGTGAAAATTCGCAAGAGAATTAAAGACTTATGCGCATTACTTGAACAAAAGTCTAGTGTCACAGATTAGTCATAATCAATTTTTCCCGACCTAGATCGGATAATTTAAGCAATTGATAATTATCTCAAGCCGAAGCAATCTACAAAATTAGCCCGGCAGGCGTAGCAACAAAGACAGCATCTTAGTCGAAGTGGGAGCTGCAACGCGGCCGGGACGGTGGCAATGATGGCTTTAGCTACGTTCTAATCTAAAAACTTAACGAAATCATCAACTGCATCACGTTCTGTGATCAAGGTATTTTCTATCTTGCTGTGATCGGCATAGCCAAGCGACATGCCGCACACCAGCATCTCGTTTTCTGGTAAGTTTAATACCTCTTGAATAATTTTATGATACTGAGTGAAGGCCGCCTGAGGGCAAGTATCAAGACCGCGCCCCCGTGCCGCCAGCATAATATTTTGCAAGAACATTCCATAATCTAGCCAGGAACCTTGCTCCATAACGCGATCAATCGTAAAAATCAAACCGACCGGGGCATCAAAAAATCCGTAATTTCGCCCGTGCTGCGCGTGGATGCCAGATTTATTTTCTCTACCGAGGCCCAATAAGGCATATAAACCCCAACCGACCTTGCGACGGCGCTCCTGATAAGGCGTGATCCACTTGACTGGGTAATAGTTATATTCTTGTTTATGCTCTTGAGCCTTCTCTACATCATTGTGTGCTGCGAGTATGCTGGTTGACAACAATCGCAATTTATCCCCGGTTAAGACATACACTTTCCAAGGCTGAGTGTTACTGCCAGAAGGCGCACGGGCAGATACCGTTAAAATTTTGCGCAGCTCTTCCTGATCAACTGGCGTGGGTAAGAAAGACCGGATTGAACGTCGGGAAACAATAGCTTCATCAACATGTTGTTGGCTTGGGGTATTAATCATTATTACTCCGTGTATAGTTTTCAGGACTTATCAGAAATTGTCTCGGCAAAGCTTAGCGACCAGCGCCGCACATATCAAAGCACGACTAGGCTCTGCAACACAGCTGGGGTTATCTTGCGAAGGCTCTACGTTTTAAATTGTTATTGTTTTTAACAAATCCCTTACACGGTCTGGGATAACCACTGGCCTGCGGGTAATCCGGTCAACATAAACATGAACAAAATGACCTTGTGCTGAGGCAGTGCCTTCATCGTTTTTAAAAATGCCTACCTCGTAACGGACACTAGAATTACCAAGTTTAGTGACGCTGACACCAGCGCTGACCACATCCGGAAAAGCTACTGAATCTAGGTAATTGCACTGAGTTTCAATTACTAATCCGATGAATGGACTTTTCTCGATATCAAGCACGCTGTTGACAATCAGAAATTGGTTTACGACGGTATCAAACCAACTGTAATACACCACATTATTTACATGTCCATAAGCATCATTATCCATCCAGCGGGTGCTGATGACATGAAAATGTTTAAATGCACTTCTCTGTTTTGCCTTTATTGCCATTTTGTCTCGCTCCACATGTGTGACTCATATTTAGGACTTACACAAAACTGCCCCAAATCGTTACAGCACCTAGTCTTACTAAAGTACTGCCTTCTTGGCTAAGCCCCGCCGGGACAATTTTGCGTAAGTCCCAATCTTAATGAAATACTATTTCCTGTAAAAATAATACATGAAGCTGCGGGATGATTTCATCCCCTGGTCACAATTAGCTTCGATAATCGCTACAGATTAGAAAGAATTTGCGACCAATCGTTTATCTACTATTTCTAATCGTGCCATTATTTTTAATAAGGACAATTTTGTTGCAATGCACAATTTTCTTGACTTCGCTCAATTAACCAATAAAATGCTCCATGCAGCATTGCACAATATCAACCATAAGTAGTTTCAAAAATGCAACCCCTGTCATCAAATTGAACAATCCTTCTAGGAGAAATCTATGTTTTCTGCACCAGAACAATTTTCCGCTGCCACTAAAGCAAATTTCGATGCTCAACTTGCGATGATGACTGCGCTAACCACTAAAGCATTTGAGAGCGTAGAAAAATTTGTAGAATTAAATTTGACCGTTGTTAAAACATCTATGGAAGAATCTACAGCAAATGCTAAGGAATTAATGGCAGCTAAAGATCCACAAGAATTCTTTACATTATCAGCTGCCCACGCACAACCGAATACAGAAAAAGCGTTGGCTTATGGTCGTCATTTATCCACGATCGTTTCCAGCACACAAGCAGAATTTACGAAGGCAGCAGAATCCCAAATTGCAGAAACAAACCGCAAAGTCGTAGCCTTATTTGAAGAAGTCTCAAAAAATGCCCCTGCTGGCACAGAAGGCGTGGTTACTTTCGTTAAAACGGCAATCAACAATGCTAATGCTGGTTACGACCAATTGAGCAAAACGACCAAACAAGCTGTCGAAGCGATAGAAACAAATATGACAACGGCAGTAGCGCAAATCACCAAAGCAACAGAAAAAGCAACGCCTAAAGCAGCCAAGAAATAAGTTTTAATTTGAATTTGAATTTGAAAATTCAAATTAAATAAACACAAAAAAAGCCCCGAGTGAAATCAGGGCTTTTTTGTATTTATCGCTTTGTCATTCGAGTAATTTACTCACCCAAATAAGCCGCCTGGACTTTAGGATCATTCAGCATATCTTTAGCATTACCAGACATAGTAATAGCCCCCGAATCCATGACGTAACCTCGATGCGCTGCTTGCAGTGCCAGCTTCGCATTTTGCTCTACCAATAAAATAGTTACCCCTTGAGCGGAAACATTTCTGACTACTTCAAAAATCTTTTCCACCATGATTGGGGACAAACCCATAGAAGGCTCATCAAGCAACAGTAAATCTGGATGACTCATCAAAGCACGTGCCATCGCCAACATTTGTTGCTCGCCACCGGACAAAGTACCTGCCAATTGCGCCGCACGTTCTTTCAAGCGAGGGAAAACAGCAAACCACTTTTCAATGTCTGCATTAATCCCTGCTTTGTCGTTGCGAATGAACGCACCCATCATGAGATTCTCTAAAATGCTCATACGCGTAAAAACACCGCGCCCTTCCGGCACCATGGCTAAATGGTTATTTACCAGTTCAAATGAAGTTACCCCTTTAATGGATTTGCCGTTATAGAGAATTTCGCCTTCTACTTTAGAGCTTGGCAGCGTACCGGTGATTGCTTTAAGCGTCGTTGTTTTGCCGGCACCGTTGGCACCAATCAAAGTAATCAACTCACCTTTATTCACTTCAAGATCAATACCTTTGACCGCTTTGATACCGCCGTAAGCAACCTTAAGATTGCTGATTTTCAATACGTTATCAACCATTAGTGAGAACCTCCCAAATACGCTTCAATCACTGCAGGATTTTTTTGTATGTCTGCAGGTACACCCTCGGCTATCGGTTTACCGTAGTCCAGAACCGTAATACGGTCACATAAACCCATCATTAATTTGACATCATGTTCAATCAGCAAAATAGTTTTACCCTCTGCTTTGATTTTTACCAGTAGCTCACGTAACGCTAACTTCTCAGTGGCGTTCATACCGGCAGCAGGCTCATCAAGCGCCAATAATTTTGGATCAGTCGCTAATGCGCGGGCTATTTCTAAACGACGCTGATCGCCGTAAGACAGAAATTTAGAAGTCCGGCTAGCAAACTGACCAATACCAACGAAGTCGAGCAGCTCCTGCGCACGAAGGCGGATTTCTGCCTCTTCTTTTACCGCCGCTGGGAAACGAAACACCGCACCAAAAACACCTTGATGAGTTCTGATATGGCGTCCAACCATGACATTTTCTAAAGCGGTCATTTCACCAAACAAGCGGATATTTTGGAAAGTCCGCGCAATACCCGCCTTGGCAACTTCATGCGGGGCAGAGGGTGAGTAAGGTTTGCCATCCAATTCAAATACACCAGAATCAGGTTGGTATAAACCAGTAATCACATTAAAAAAGGTGGTTTTACCCGCGCCATTTGGACCAATTAGGCCATAAATTTGGCCTTGCTTGATATTGATGCCGACATTCGATAAAGCTTGCAAACCACCGAAGCGTTTGTTTGCACCTTCAATTTTTAAAATAGTTTTTTCAGTCATGTCGATATCCCTTAAGCCTCGGCAGTTTTGTCATTGCTGCTAGTCGGTCGGTCTTCGTGTTTTGGCGCTGGCCACAAACCGGCAGGTCGATTCAGCATGATTAGGACCATCGCCAGACCGTATAACAATTGACGCAATACTTCGGCTTCAACCAAAATTTTGCCAAATAAAAGATTTTGCAAAGGCTCAACGCTGTGACGCAATATTTCAGGCAAGGCTGCTAACAAAATTGCGCCCAAAATAACACCTGGAATATGCCCGATACCACCTAGCACCACCATCGCTAACACGACAATAGATTCAGTCAATGAGAAAGATTCTGGTGATACAAAGCCCTGGAATGAGGCGAACATCGCACCGGAAACACCACCAAAGGAAGCGCCCATTGAGAATGCTAATAATTTAATGTTGCGAGTGTTAATACCCATTGCCTTAGCGGCAATTTCATCTTCACGTATTGCAACCCAAGCCCGGCCTAAGCGCGAATTTTGCAAACGCAGTGAGACAAAAATAATGACAATACAAAGTGCTAAAAACAAGAAGTAGTAGGCATTCACTGAAGGCATGCTAAAACCAGCGATATTCAGTGTCGCATTTGAGCCAGCCTCACCGGACAAGGACATACCAAAAATCCGGATAGGATCAATCATGTTGATACCTTGTGGACCATTCGTAATATTCACTGGCGAATTCATGTTATTCATGAAAATACGAATAATCTCACCGAAGCCCAAGGTAACAATAGCTAGATAATCACCACGCAATTTGAGAGTAGGAGCACCTAACAAAGCACCAAACAACCCAGCCACAGCCGCTGCAATAGGTACGATTATCCAAACGGACAAATGCAAACCAGTCTGAGCGATCTCGGGACCGAACACTGCCATCAAGAAATTACCGACCACAGGATAATTATTGACAAAAGATTCCAGCACCACTGCAAACTGCGGCGAGGCCAGCAAAGCGGCAATATAGGCACCAACTGCGTAGAACGCGATATAACCTAAATCGAGTAAGCCAGCAAAACCAACAACAATATTAAGCCCTAACGCCAACATAATATAGAGCAGGGCAAAATCAATAATACGTACCCAGGAATTACCGAAATTGGCGGCAACAAAAGGGAATAACACTAAAATAACGGCAAGTATTGCGAAGCTAGAGTAAGCCTTGCTAGGATTTGCTTTTATATCAAATAAATTCGACATTGTTTTCTCCTTAGGCTCGGTCGGCAACACGTTCACCCATGATGCCGGATGGGCGCAGCGTCAACACAATGATCAAAACAACGAAGGCAAAAATGTCCTGGTACTGACTTCCCAGTAAGCCTCCGGTTAACTCGCCGATGTAGCCAGCACCGAGACTTTCAATCAATCCAAGAATAATGCCACCGACCATCGCGCCATAAATATTACCAATGCCTCCTAGTACCGCAGCAGAGAATGCTTTTAATCCGGGTAAAAATCCCATTGCAAATTGTGCAGAAGAATAGTTTGCGGCCCACATCACCCCTGCGATTGCAGCCAGTGACGCACCAATCGCAAAGGTCGCGACAATCACTTTATTCGAATCGACCCCCATCAATCCGGCAACTCTTGGATTCTCTGCGGTAGCACGCATAGCACGTCCCATTTTTGTTTTTTCCACGAGTAAGACCAAACCAACCATGGCGAGCGTCGCCAAAACTAGCAGTAGTACTTGTGTTTGTGAAATCACCGCGCCGCCAATCGCGATCGGCGTGGAGGGCATAATACTTGGGAAAGAAATTGGGCTGCGACCCCAGATAATCATCGCAAAAACCTGGACTAATTGCGAGATGCCGATCGCTGTAATTAATGGAGCCAATCGCGGTGCATTTCGTAGCCTTCGGTAGGCTACCCTCTCAATCACCACGTTCAAAATAATACAAACTGGTATTGCGCCCAAAATCGCGATGATTAATTTGACGATCCCCGGGAGATCAGGAGCGACATGCTGAAGAAAACTAATAATCGTTAATCCTGCCATCGCGCCGACCATCAACACGTCGCCATGAGCAAAATTAATCAGATTCAGTACGCCGTACACCATCGTATAACCTAGTGCGACCAAGGCATACATGCACCCTAGTACCAGTCCATTAATAATTTGTTGGATAAATGTATCCATATTGCTTCTCTCTTTAAGAACTAATCGGGATTTTTACTAAGATATCAACATATCTCAATCTGCAAAACACTCAGCAAAAACCATTCCTGATAACAAAAAACGGCACTCCGTCTTTCATGAGTGCCGCTCAATTTCGACGCCTGTTAGCCTAAACGACGTGTCATGTAATCCGGAGCAATAAAAATGTGCTGATAACGCATATGAAACTCTCCTCTGCAACTTTGAATAAAAAGCTTTTTGTAATATTTTTAGGTGCTACTTATATGCTACTTATATTTCATGCACTTCAATGATGCAGTTTATTAAAACAGGAGGAATTATAAAGAGATTGAACATCAACACAATGACAAAAATATTGCAGATATGTTTTGTTCGTCTCCATACTACACCACCACTACCGCCTGTAAAGCAGAAATCAGCGCTACTGCCGATCAAAGCATAGCTATGTTAATGATGAGTAGACGAAATAAAATACTGAATAAAAACAGACTTGCAATTTAAAATTTGCAAGCGACGAAGGAACAATTCATTTTGCTGATTACTTTATGCCAGTCAATCCTTTTGGCATAGGAAAAGTCACACGCTCCTCAGCACCGTCTAGCGTGCGTACGCTTAAGGCGCCTAACTGTTTTAAGCGATCAATGACTTGTTGAACCAGTATTTCAGGGGCGGATGCGCCTGCTGTGACACCAATACGGCGACAATTCTCTAACCAATCAGGTTGAATTTGTGTCGCGTTATCGACCATATAGGATGCCGCACCCTTCTTTTGCGCAACTTCACGCAGACGATTAGAGTTAGAACTATTGGCGCTGCCAACAACGATCACTAAATCAACTTGCGGCGCCATAAATTTAACTGCCTCTTGACGATTTGTTGTTGCGTAACAAATATCGCCTTTTTTGGGCTCGCTAATTTGGGGGAATTTACTCTTGAGGGCACCAATAATCTCTATCGTGTCATCGACAGACAAAGTAGTTTGTGTGACATAGGCAAGTAAATCCGGATTTGCAACTTCCAATAAAGCAACGTCTTCGACCGTTTCAACCAAGTGCATGCCACCCTCGGTTTGACCCATCGTTCCCTCAACTTCAGGATGTCCCTGGTGACCGATCATGATAATTTCACGGCCTTCTTTCCGCATTTTTGCAACTTCTATGTGTACTTTAGTGACCAAAGGGCAAGTTGCATCAAACACGGTTAAGCCTCTTGCCTCAGCTTCTTTTCTAACCGACTGTGATACGCCATGCGCCGAAAAAATAACCGTGTTCCCGGCAGGTACATCATCTAATTCTTCAATGAAAATAGCGCCTTTTTCTCGAAGATCGTTTACAACATAAGCGTTATGCACAATCTCATGACGCACATAAATGGGAGCACCAAATTGTTGTAATGCGCGCTCAACGATTTCTATCGCTCTGTCAACGCCGGCACAAAAACCTCGTGGTTGCGCCAATAAAATTTCTTTGTCCATTTGTCGTTTTATAAAATGCCGATAATTTTTGTTTCAAACAAAACGGTTTGTCCTGCAAGAGGATGATTGAAGTCAAATAATGCACCCTCGGCGTCGATAGATCTCAAAATTCCGGCAAAGCGCCCACCCGAAGGGGCTGCAAACTCAACCAAATCACCGATCACATATTGCTCACCAAAAGCGGAATTTTCTTTCAATGTAGCGCGCGACACACGCTGAATCAGCTCAGGATTACGTGGCCCGAACGCATTTTCTGGTGCCAGTTCTTGCGTAATTTGCGAGCCCTCTTCCAGACCTAATAAAGCGCGCTCAAGTTCTGGCGCCAGTTGGCCCATACCCATTTGTAATGTGGCAGGACTTTCTTCGAAGGTACTAATAATATTTTCACCGTCCAAAGTAGCTAAACGATAGTGCAAAGTCAGATATGCATCTGATGTAACGACTGGAATGACGGGATTTGACATGATAATAAGGATGTTCGATCAAGGCACTATTGTATGTCATTCCAATTCTAATGAAATAGAAGAACTCAGTGCGCACGTATGAGTTCTGAGCAGACTTAATACAAAACACATATAACCTGGGTGTGGATAAATGATTTTTCTTAAGATATTTGATTACTTCAATTTTCTTTTTTTATATACTCCCCTTTATTTTTCTTAAAAATGCCACATTGTCCAATTAATATATGGACAATTAAAATATACTTAATAGGAGTATATTAAATGGATTAACTTGAAATCTTATTGGCGCAACGACAAAATTCAATCAAATTCAATACAAATATCGTAGAAGATTGAATAATCTCACCCCATAGATTGCGACACATTCCTTGTTCTTACCTCAGATTAAATTACGCCATGACTAAGAAAAATTGCAATATAATAATTGCATTTTAATTAATATTGAAATTAATTAGCCTCTTTACCTTTAATAAAATCAAGCTCGTCGTTACTAAGGATAAATTTATGGCAATCACTGATTGGCCTGAAGATCAACGCCCAAGGGAACGGCTGATCAAGTTTGGAGCAAAAGCTCTGTCTGATGCTGAACTGCTGGCTGTTTTTTTACGTGTCGGGGTAACCGGAAAAAGCGCCGTTGATTTAGGGCGCGATATGCTGAGTCAATTTGGATCATTGACGGGTTTGTTTGCCGCGGATATCAAAGAATTTTCATCCGTCCATGGCTTGGGTAATGCGAAATATGCGCAACTTCATGCTGTGTTAGAGCTAGCTAAACGCTCTATTTCTGAAGAGTTGCAAGCGGCGCCAATGCTGTCGTCACCGCAAGCGGTAAAAAGTTACTTACAACTTCTCATAGGGAATAAAACTTACGAATCTTTTGCTGTACTATTTTTAGATATAAAAAATCGCTTGATTACATCAGAAGAACTCTTCCGTGGCACGCTTAGTCATGCGAGTGTGTATCCAAGAGAAATTGTGAAAGCGGCGCTGCACCACAATGCTGCCAGCGTTATCCTTGCTCACAATCATCCTTCTGGCAACGCAGAACCTAGTGACGCAGATATCACGCTTACCAAAACATTAAAGCAAACATTATCCCTGGTCGATGTCCGGGTGCTAGATCATTTTATTGTGGCGAATCCCAATGTTTATTCGTTCGCAGAACATGGTCAAATTTAAATATTCACGTCAAAAGCGGTGAAGTTGATCATAATAGATTGAATGTTAAATATAAAAATTTATTTAGACACATTTGTTTTTCGCAAGTCGTTGATAATTATTAGAATTTTCGTTATACTTCATTTTTTTCCAAATTCGGAAACCATTAAGGAGTGAAACATGGCGCGTGTCTGCCAAGTTACTGGGAAGGGGCCAATGGTTGGCAACAATGTTTCCCATGCAAACAACAAAACCAAACGTCGCTTTTTGCCTAATCTGCAAAATCGTCGCTTTTTCGTAGAGTCAGAAAATCGCTGGGTTTCCCTGCGTCTGTCTAACGCAGGCTTACGTGTCATCGACAAAATCGGCATTGATGCTGTTTTAGTTGATCTGCGTGCTCGCGGCGAAAAAGTTTAAGCGAAAACTATTGTTAGGAAAATATCATGGCTAAATCTGGTCGCGACAAAATCAAACTGGAATCGACTGCTGGTACAGGTCATTTCTATACCACATCAAAAAACAAGCGTACTATGCCTGAAAAAATGGAGATCATGAAGTTTGATCCAAAGGCACGTAAGCATGTGATCTACAAAGAAACTAAAATTAAATAACTTTAGTTATCTTAAAAAAACCTGCATAAATTGCAGGTTTTTTTTCGTCTATTGAATCATGAGCGATTATTCATAAATCAATACTTGGTCTAGCTCATCCAGTATCAAAATTCAATTAATGCGTATATCTATGAGGAACCGTTAATGCGTTTACGACAATTCAACCCATTGTAGAGCCACGCGCTAGTATTGATTTTTATATCTCAAGTCTTTTAAACACAATAAAAAACGACGCCATCTGGCGTCGTTTTTTTGTTTAACTACCTCATCTCAAATCAAGCGTAACTGCGCAATCTACGAGAGAAGTCATGTAAAGCCTGAATACCAGATGCCTCGGCACGAACGCACCAATCTTGCAATTGATGTACCAGTTGCTCGCGGCTAACAGTAGAACGTTCCCAGATCAAGCCTAACTCAACGCGCATATCATGCATAGTCTTTAAAGCGTTGCTATGAGCTAAAACTTCAGACAAATGCTGTTTTTGCGGCGCTTCTAATTTGGTTGGCTCACGTTGCAAAAGCTTTTTAGCTGATTTCAAGAAGCCATCTTCAAAATGAGCTTTCTCACGCAACAAAGCAACTTCCTGAGACCAAGTACGACGTAAGGATTTTGTGTACTTCGCCATTACATCATAGCGATTAGAAATAACCGCTTGTAAGGTTTCCATGTCAATCGCTGATTTGATTTCAGCAAATTTAGGCTCAGGAGCAACCTTTTTCACTTTAGCAAGACCAACAACTTCCAGGCAGCGAATATACATCCAGCCAATATCAAACTCATACCATTTGGAAGACAATTTTGCCGATGTACCAAATGTGTGGTGATTATTGTGCAACTCTTCGCCGCCAATCAAAATACCGAACGGAATGATGTTAGTCGCAGCGTCTGGGCAATCATAGTTGCGATAGCCCCAGTAATGTCCGATACCATTAATAATGCCGGCAGCTGTCACTGGAATCCACAACATTTGTACAGCCCAAACGGTGACACCGATGACACCAAACAACATGAAATCAATAATCAGCATCAGTGCAACACCCTGCCAACTGAAACGGCTATACAGGTTTTTTTCGATCCAGTCGTCAGGTGTGCCATGACCATATTTTTGGATTGTTTCAAGATTTTTTGATTCTGCGCGATACAGTTCAGCGCCTTCTAATAAAACTTTTTTAATGCCGCGTGTTACGGGGCTGTGCGGATCTTCTTCAGTTTCGCATTTAGCGTGATGCTTGCGGTGAATCGCAGCCCATTGCTTTGTAACCTGGCCGGTAGTCAACCATAACCACATACGGAAAAAATGGCTAGGAGCCGCATGCAAGTCTAATGCGCGATGCGCTTGGCAACGATGCAAAAATATCGTGACGCTGATAATAGTGATGTGCGTGACTACGGCGGTAAAAATAAATACCTGCCATCCGCTTGCACGAGTCAAACCGTTAGACAAAAAGTCAATTATCATATCCATAAAAGTGCTCAAAATGAGAAGTACTCCTTAGTTAATGACACTATCGTAGCTTAATTGATAAAAGCAAAGCGTCAAAATTTTTTGCGAATTCTTGTATTGTACGCGTTTTTTTAAGTTGGCCCAAAAACTTTGTCTGGCGCATTATTTTCTGGTGCACTAGTACTTGGCATATTGATCAGTGTTACGGCGCGTTGCGCGCAAGGTAATTCAATTTTGTGCTCCTGCAAAGCTTTCCAGATAGCACGATTTACCTCTGATAATACATTAGAGCGGCCGTTTTCAGGGTCACCAATCCAGAATCCAACCCGTAGTTCTAGTCCATCGGCACCAAACTTAAGTAAGTAGGCAGATGGAGGAGATTCTTTTGAAACCCGTGGCACTTGCGCCACTACCTCGGCCAAAATAGGAAATAGCGCCTCAATATCTGTCTGATAAGCAACAATTACATCGGTTCCCATTGCCACAGCACGATCACTGAGTGAGAAATTTTGCACAGGAGTAGACACTAACATTTCATTTGGGATAACCGACTCACCACCGTCCAAGCCCTTTAATACCGTATAACGAGTATTGATTTGAGTAACCCGTCCACTAAATTTATCCACTGTGATCATGTCACCAATCGACATGCTTCGATCTAACAAAATAATGAAACCAGAAACATAGCTACTGGTAATTTTCTGCAAACCAAAACCCAAGCCAACGCCCAACGCACCGCCAAATACGGACAAAACAGTAAGATCAATGCCAACGATCGTCAGGCTGACTAAGATCGCCAATAAAATGAGCACGGCTCTTCCGAAGCGAGATAACACCACCTTCAACGAAGAGTGCATGCTTGGCAGCAACATCAAGCGTGCTTCTAAGGCCGCACTAGCCCACAGTGCGACGATCAAAGTTAAGGCGACGGAGACTAAAGCTTGCGCTATAGAAAGTAGTGAGACTTTGTTATGACCGATAGGTAAAACGGTGTCGTCTAGCGCAGCAAAAAGTTCTTGCCACAAACCAGTGAAGTGCAAAACCACGCCGAGCCAGACGATAAGTGCGAACAACTTCTCAAACGTCGCAAGGAAGCTGCCTATCTTGCCGTCTTTGGCAAAAGTACGGCGCACCACATAAAAACCAAAGCGTATCAGCGCCAGAGAGCCGATGATGGGAATAAGCAAGCTCAGTAAATGCGTATGCTGCCAACGCCCCAGGATAATCTTGGCAATAAAAATAAATACTAAAGCCAATAATGGAAATACGACTCTATGAAAACTGCTGGCACTAATCTGTAATACGCCTGCTGATGTCCCAGTTTTAGAGAAATTTCTCTTCAACAAGGTCGCTACGTACCACGCAAGCGCGAAACAAATAAATACTGTTCCGATTTGCCATAGAAAATTCGTATTCTGCAAATCATCGGATAAATCGGCAGTCAAACTTGCTAACAAGCTTGCGTTAGTAGTTACATTTTTATCCAAGTTCTTATCCTGACGTCAAAATAACTACGTGAAAAATATTAAGCAACTTGCGGTTTATTGCGCTCCAATACCGCGGCGAAGAAACCATCCGTCTGGTGCAAATGTGGCATTAACTTTAAATAATCACCCATTTCCAGGTCGATTTTTTGCTCTGCCAGCACTTGTGACATCGGGACCAGCGTGAAGTCGGGATGTGCTGCGATAAAAGCAGACACGATGGCTTCATTCTCTTCCTCTAGTACGCTGCAAGTTGCATACACCAGTCGTCCACCCGATTTTACTAATCGGGCGGCGCTATCAAGGATCGCTGTCTGTTTGACATTGAGTTCTGCAATACCGACCAAGTTCTGACGCCAT
The DNA here is from genome assembly GCA_025352365.1 of Undibacterium sp. Lineage (GTDB taxonomy): Bacteria > Pseudomonadota > Gammaproteobacteria > Burkholderiales > Burkholderiaceae_D > Undibacterium. The sequence continues at coordinate 26,801 of JANXTO010000099.1, forward strand.
TTAACATCAGGATTACGGCGCAAAGTGCCAAGTCCGCTACATGGTGCATCGACCAAGACGCGATCCAGCTTACCGGCCAGGCGTTTTATTTTAGCGTCACGTTCATGCGCAATCACCACTGGATGGACATTGGATAAACCACTACGTGCCAGACGTGGCTTGAGCTTGGCTAAGCGCTTTTCTGAAATATCAAACGCATACAAACGACCGGTATTGCGCATACTTGCACCCAGCGCCAAAGTTTTACCGCCGGCACCCGCGCAAAAATCAGCTACCATTTCGCCGCGTTTAGCGCCGACTAATTGGGCTAAAAGCTGACTACCCTCATCCTGCACCTCGATCGTGCCATCTTGGAATAAAGGTAAATTCTGAATCGACGGCTTTTTCTTGACACGCAGACCAAGCGCCGAATAAGGCGTTGGTTCTGCCACAATCGGTGCCAATGCCAGACTGGCGATCACTTCTTCACGGCTAGACCCTTTAATGGAATTGACCCGCAAATCCAACGGTGCCGGAGCGTTTAATGCCTGAGCCAAGACCAAGGCCTCAGTCTCGCCCATTTTTTCAACAAACTTTTCCCATAGCCAGGTGGGCAAATTTGATTGTAATGAGACTGGCAAATGAGCACGGTCGATTTCCATTACACGTTGCAACCAGCCCGTTTCTTCCTCAGTCAAACCACCTAAAGAATCAATCCCTGCAGCATCAGCCAAGCCCAGTAATGCAAGGCGGCGCATAGAAGCACCGCTACCAGACTCTGAAAAACTGGTAAAAACGCTTTTATTTCTTAACAAGCCGTAGATACTTTCTGCGATGACGCCGCGCTCACGAGAGCCCAAACGTTGATGGTCACGGAAGTAGCGTGATAAGACCATGTCTGCAGGTCCGGTAAAACGCAAAATTTCACGTAACACTTCTTCGGTATGGCCGACTAGGGCGGGAGGTAATCTCATGGTGTTTCCTTCTTTATTTCTTAATGAATTTCAATTTGCGGTGATGTCGTTAAAGATTGAACCGTGTTAAAGATCATGCGGCAAACAAACTATTCGCTGCGTATTTGTCACTTATTTGTCACTTACTCGCCAATGACATGAACCCGATTTTCAATCATTTTTAGCTTACCCTCGATAAACCATCGCACCGCTCTTGGGTAAATGACGTGTTCTTGTTCCAAAACACGCTTAGAAAGACTATCGACCGTGTCGTCATTCAATACCGGAACCGCCGCCTGGGCGATGATGGGTCCATGATCAAGCTCCGGCGTCACAAAATGCACAGTAATGCCATGCAATTTAACGCCTGCGTTCAATGCCTGCTGGTGCGTCGCCAAACCGACAAAACTAGGTAGCAGCGACGGATGCACATTGATCATGCGTTCTGCATAGTGTTGTACAAAAGCGCTGGTCAGGATACGCATAAAACCAGCCAGCACGACTAAATCCGGGGCAAACTGGTCAATCTGCTGCTGCAATACTGCATCGAAAGCTTCGCGGGAGGTAAAGCTTTTACTCTCAACTACCACTGTGGGTATGTCCATCTGGGCTGCGTAGTCCAATCCGGGTGCATCTGGACGATTACTGATGACAGCAACAATCTCGGCTTGCCATTGCTCTACTTTGGCTGCCTGGACAATGGCTTGCATATTGCTACCTTGTCCAGAAATGAGGATAACAATCTTTTTCATGGCGGCATTGTACAGTGCTGGAGGGGCTAGGTCTCATTAACGACAAAAGGTCAAGGGAAAAATCTATAAAAAAGCGGAGAATATAAGGAAATACCAGAGACTACTTGGTAAATCCGCCTCAAATAATAATGCCGACTTTAAAAGTCGGCATCGTGTCTGGATTGGCGCTTTTTTGCACTGCCGGGAGTCTTATTCGAAGGAGTAAAACACTCTGAAAGCAACTTTTCTGTCAGACCAAAAATCGGCCGCATCACGGAATACATCGAGCAAAATTTCCCGCGCTTCTTTATCAAACTTAGGTGTATTCGGTAACTGCTCTAGTACGACAACAAAGCCCGGTTGTGGACCCGATTTATAAATTAAGTCCGTCAGACAATCGGATAAGGCATCAAAATTTTTCCCCACATGTTTTGGGAAGCCGAACGAGGCTGCGATTTTGCCCAACACTTGTTGTTTGGTCGTCGCTTCTAAACAATAGGCATACAAAAAATGCTGCCCGAGTTGAGCTGCTTCTGCCTGTAAATCAGGCACACGAAAAGCGCGAATCGATTGCACGACATTCGGCGTTACGCTTGTTAGCAAACTCATTTCTCCCTCTGGTGGTGAGATTATTGTCATATTGGTGTGGCTTGCTTTGTGGTGAATTGAATGTTGACTTGGTACTGCTTTTTTCGGCTGCCGTTTGTCTGGCACTGCTTTTAAATCTGAGGCTACTCTTTGATTTGCTTAAAACTTTCGTAATGGTCATCGGTGTAGTAGTACTCACCTGATGTCGCTGGCTCTCCACCGGCGATAACACGGCGCACGCCACGGTTTCGGGCTCTGGGTGTTTTTACTGTGTATTCATGGTAATAACCGCGTTTTTGCTTAGGCAGCCTGGACTCATAATTGCCAAATACCACGCCATCTTTATCATACGCAAATGGACCGCCTTGCTTGATCGAGAGTAAAGTCGCCTGTGCTTCTTTCGGTAGTTCTGCCAGCGCAATAGTCTGCATACTGGCGTTTGCGGCATGGGTTTCTTTGGCGTGTAACATGGAAGCACCAGAGAAAGCAAAAGAGGCCGATGCCAGCATCACGATTGTGAGCAGAGCAAACCACTTTTTTAAGAATGTTGCTTTGAAATTGTTCATCATTTTATGCGGCAACAGATTTAATTAAGTGACATAGATTAACGTTTTGTGTCGGGTGAATCAACCTTTAATAAACTAAAGACAATGAAATTGGTCTCGATTTTGCGACAGCCGCGATTGTGTTAAGAACATTTGCAGAGCCGTATTAAAGATCGCTAAAACAAGCAACCCGGCGATAACGTGCAGCGCTTTTTTACTAGTTGGTCATTCTCAACATAAAAATTACTCCCCATGGGTATATATTATTTGTCCATATAAAGTTTGGACAATAAGGCATATTTTATTAAATTAAAGGGGAGTATATTAAACATCCATCAAAATTCACTTCTCTTTTAATCAAGAAAGTAAATTATGGCACGCAGATATGCGTCTCGCACCTAAGATCTAGTTCTAGCCTTTACTCGGCAAAGAATTGAGACACATCAGCGCGTCGCGCCCAGGTATCTTGCTTGCCCAACTCAATTAATTCTCTGGTGTAGCTGGATTCAAACAAGAGGTAAGACGCCAGCGCCGAGCCGCGTACCTCGGTTGCACCGATGCCGCCCAACATGGTTCTGACGGGCAGTGGCAAGCTACCGATATGGCGGCTAGCGATGTCGTCCAGCCGTTGCGACGGTGCAATGACTAACAGATCAATCGGTTTTAGCGGCGTGTTTTTTAATACCTCGGGTGGCAACATGGACAGGGTTTTATTAATACGCATTAAGCGTTCGATATCCACTGCCAGGCTGTCCAAAAATATGCTGGACATGGCATGACCGGCAATTTGCGCCAGACTAGGGTAACGGGCAATCTCGGTGTTCTCTCTTCTTGGCTCAGACAATCTGCCAGCACCGACGATCAACACTTTTTGTGCGCCCAGATGGATGGCAGGAGAAATTGGTGCCAATTGGCGCATAGAACCATCACCGCAAAACTCCAGAGAGCCGCCCCAGTTCAGCGCCACCGCGGGAAACATGAAGGGAATCGCAGAGGACGCCAATAAATGGGGCACGCCGATGAAATCTCTTTGCGCCAGACGCTGGCTTCTGACCCATGGCTCGATCTCTGCCAGAGTCTGATAAAACGTCAGATGCTGACCTGCGGTATAGGAGGATGCCGTCACCGCCAGTGCATGTAGCGCACCGCTGGCTAGCGCCTGATCTAGCCGCGGCAAATCCAGCATGCGGTTTAATAAATCCGCCAGCGGGGAATTATCCAGCAGCGAGTTGGGCGGCGATTTACGCCATTTATTGAGCAGCCAGCCAAAGGACATTAACGACAACCAGCGTGCGCCGGAGCGTATTACTCCCAAAGAATCAGCGCGATACACTTGCGCCGCCTCGAAGTTCTCCCAGACGTGCACGATACTGGCGACAGAATGGTTGAAATCGTCCGACCGGCAAGCCAGCGCCGTGGCATTAATGGCACCCGCAGAAGTACCGCAAATGATGCCAAAAGGATTGCGCTCTGGCGCCCAGCCATCTTCCAGCAAAATATCGGCAATGGCCTTCAGCACACCTACTTGATACGCAGCCCGCGCGCCGCCGCCAGTCAAAATCAAACCTGTAGTCGCATTGCTATTCATAGGCATTTCTAAAGTAATAGGTGTGACGAAAACTGTTTCGGCATCGTTCTCCTCGTGCTATTTGCATGGGATGCGCGAGTGAGCCTTGCAGAGAAAATTGACGGCGTACGTCAACATCACGCCTAAATAAAAAGGGCAAGCTAAAAAGCTTGCCCTAGTGTATTAGCGGCGTCTCAAAATGTCATGCTGCAGGACGATATTTGCGACGGCGGGTCAACATTTATTCTGCAATTTACAACGGATTACTTCGGTTGCATGCGGATCGCACCGTCTAAACGTATGGTTTCACCATTCATCATGACGTTTTCAATGATGGTTTTTGCCAGATGCGCATATTCGTCAGGCTTACCGAGGCGTGGTGGGAACGGTACCATTTTCCCCAAAGCGTCTTGCACTTCTTGCGGCATGCCTAATAACATCGGTGTTTCAAAAATACCTGGGGCTATCGTCATCACGCGGATGCCGCTGCGGGACAAGTCACGCGCCATTGGCAAAGTCAGACCGACCACAGCCGCTTTGGAAGAGGCATAAGCAGCCTGACCGATTTGCCCGTCGTACGCGGCAACCGATGCTGTGTTAATGATCACACCGCGCTCACCGTGCTCTGCTGCGTCTGTCTTGCCCATGGCATCGGCGGCCAGACGGCACATGTTGAAGGTACCGATCAGATTGATGTTAACGACGCGCTGAAAAACGTCCAGCGGATGCGGGCCATCTTTGCCGACCGTTTTGATCGCGGGCGCTACACCTGCACAGTTGACCAGCCCGCGCAAAGTACCCATCGCGGTTGCGGCGGCAACGACTGCCAGGCCATCGGCTTCGGACGTGACGTCGCATTTAATGAACTGACCTTGTAATTCGGCGGCTAGTTTTTCGCCCGCCTCAACCTGCACATCGGCCAGCACCACTTTGCCGCCATTGGCAACAATCATGCGGGCAGTCGCTGCGCCCAGACCTGAAGCACCGCCGGTGATGATGAATACGCTATTTTGGATTTGCATTTGTTGTCTCTCTTTTTTGATGTGGGTCGTTTTACTGACGTTGATTGAGGTTGGAATTTAGGCTCAGATTGACGCTTACATTAACGCGTAAATTGACGAGTACATTGACGTTTACGTAAACGTCATTATGGCAACATTGTACTCAATTTTATTCCAGCAAAACAGAGCTAGCTTAGACAAAAGTCTGATTAAAATACAGGCCGGTAGCCAGAAATCCACCATTTAACAATAAGTTAAAAATAAAGGGATTCAATATACTCCCCACTTTTTAACGAAAATTGCCTTACAGACCAATGAATATATGGACATATAAACATACTTACCATGAGTATATTTATTGCGACTTAATAAGATCGTCAAAATAAAACGCAGATAAAGTGATCATTGCGATCAATGTATATCGAATTTATCTGCGCCTCATTAGCTTTTAGAGTTTGCTTTTAGGGCTGACGTCTGCTGCGACGAGCTTAGTCGCTATCTTGGCTGGCATCACCACAGACTGGCTGACAGCTACATTTGCTGCGTGAGAGGCATTTTGCGTACCAGCAGCATGCGGTACAAAAGGTGCCGAACTTGGCAACAAAGGTACTAACAGCAGCGCCACAATATTAATAATTTTGATCAGAGGATTGATCGCGGGACCCGCTGTATCTTTGTAAGGATCACCGACCGTATCGCCCGTGACCGCTGCTTTATGCGCCTCCGAACCTTTGCCGCCATGATGTCCGTCTTCAATATATTTTTTAGCGTTGTCCCAGGCGCCGCCACCGGTAGTCATCGAGATCGCGACAAACAGTCCTGTCACGATCGTACCCATCAGCAAACCACCCAAGGCCGCTGGCCCGAGTAGCAAGCCCACCAGCACGGGGACGATAACTGGCAACAGCGACGGCACGATCATCTCTTTGATGGCGGAGGTCGTCAGCATATCCACAGCCTTGTCATATTCTGGCTTGCCGGTACCATCCATGATGCCTTTGATCTCTTTAAACTGGCGGCGCACCTCTACCACCACAGCACCCGCTGCACGCCCTACCGCCTCCATCGCCATGGCACCAAACAAGTAAGGGATCAGGCCACCGATAAACAGGCCGACGATCACTTGTGGGTTCGATAAATCAAACGAGGTACTTTTACCGACCGAATCCAACGCATGCGTGTAATCAGCAAACAAGACCAGCGCTGCCAGACCAGCAGAACCGATTGCATAGCCTTTGGTGACTGCCTTAGTGGTATTGCCGACTGCATCTAATGGATCGGTAATTGCCCGCACTGATGCTGGCATCTCTGACATTTCGGCAATGCCGCCTGCGTTATCGGTGATTGGGCCATAAGCATCCAGCGCCACGATAATGCCTGCCATCGACAGCATCGACGTTGCGGCAATCGCAATCCCATACAAGCCCGCCAGCCAATAGGAGGCCAAAATCGCGGCGCAGACTGCCAGCACTGGGTAGGCAGTGGATTTCATTGAGACGCCAAGACCAGCGATGATATTGGTACCATGCCCGGTGGTCGATGCCTGGGCGATATGTTTGACCGGGGCAAAATCAGTACCGGTGTAATACTCGGTGATGTAGACCATTAAACCAGTCAGCACAATCCCGATCACGGTAGAGCCCATCATCGGCACACGCATATCTGCAGGCATGATCTGCCACGTTACAAGAGCAAACCCGATCAGTGATAAACCCGCCGCCCACCACAAGCCTGTGTATAAAGCGGACATGATTTTTTTGCCGGGCTTGGCTTTTACCATAGAGCAGCCAACGATCGACGCCAGAATTGAGACGGCACCCAACATCAGCGGATAAACAATGGCCTCACTTGTCGCATTGGGAACAATCAAGGCACCCAATAACATGGTGGCGATTAAGGTCACGACATAGGTTTCAAACAAATCGGCTGCCATGCCTGCGCAGTCGCCCACGTTGTCACCCACGTTGTCGGCAATCACGGCGGGATTACGCGGATCGTCCTCTGGGATACCCGCCTCCACCTTTCCAACCAGATCAGCACCGACGTCGGCACCTTTGGTAAAAATGCCGCCGCCAAGACGGGCAAAAATAGAGATCAGCGAAGCGCCAAACGCTAAACCGATGAGCGGTTTAAGTACATCATGCTGAGACAACACAAGCTCAGGGTGACCTGCGGCGGAAACCACCAGCCACCAGTAAAACAAAGTGACGCCCAGCAAGCCCAGACCGACCACCAGCATGCCGGTAATTGCGCCGCCTCTGAACGCGACATCCAAAGCCTCGTTAATGCCTTTCGTTGCTGCTTGCGCCGTGCGGACATTGGCACGTACCGAGACATTCATCCCGATAAAACCACATGCACCAGATAACACAGCCCCCACTAAAAACCCTGATGCGGTCATCAGACCCAAGCCGGGCGCCACCGCAATGGCAATAAATAATACAGCACCAACCATTGCGATGGTTCTGTATTGTCTGGCCAGATATGCTGCTGCACCTTGCTGTATTGCAGCAGCAATTTCTTGCATGCGAGGGTTGCCCGCATCTTGTTTCAAAATCCAGCTACGCGAGACCAGACCATAGGCCACGGCGACGATACCGCATGCAATGACGTACCATAAGTTTGTAGACATATTGACTCCTCCAATTGTTATGGGCTTCTTTTGCATGGGCAGCGTCAACTACCAAGTGCAAAATTGCCCTATGTAATTATCGTAAGTTCGGTAAGTATCAAAAATAGAGAATAGAACTGAAACTAAGACAGAGCAAAAACATGGAGCAAAACAGATCACAAAAAATCGTGATGAGATAAACCGAGATTTTTCATCAGGCGCACCAGAGGTGCTATTTGAGTGCTGACGGCGCATTTCCGGTCATTTTTGACGTTCTTCGTTGCTCATGGGCTCGCCATGAGCGTCTCATTCACGCCAAAACTGCCTCGAAAAGTGCATCCGTCATCATCTCAAATCCTGATGAAAACTCTCGGATAAAACGGTGAAAAAGTAAAACAACGACAAATCTCACTTCTTGATGATGCTTGATACGTCATACGTGGCGCGTGATGCTGCGTAATGTGATCGGTGTCGGCATCACAAAGTGATGGCTACAAGGTGCTGCAAAACTCAATCATTAGAGCTGAACCTTTAGAGCTGAATCCTTAGAACTGAATCCATACAACTTAGTCGTTACAACTTATCCGTGGCCCGTTTTTAGAGGAAGATTTGTCTGGGGGCAGTTGACAAGAAAAAAGCGGACAATCTTGTCCGCTTTTATTTATTCTGAGAGTGCGGCAAAGGCACTGTCTCTGATGGTTTCTACTGGTCCAATACCAACTATTTTGCGATACTTTGGCGCACCTGGCTGACCGGATTTTGCCCAGTCGCCATAGTAGCTGACAAGCACTTCCGTTTGTTCATGATACACACTCAAGCGCTTTTTAACGGTTTCTTCTTTGTCGTCATCACGCTGGATCAGTTCTTCACCAGTGACATCGTCACGACCTTCTACTTTTGGCGCATTATATTTGACATGGTAAACACGGCCAGAATCCGGGTGCACGCGGCGACCGCTCATACGATCAATAATGGCATCGTCCGGTACTGCGATCTCTAAAACGTAATCAATGATAACGCCAGCGTCTTTCATTGCATCCGCTTGCGGCGTGGTGCGTGGGAAGCCATCAAATAAATAGCCATTAGCGCAATCAGATTCTTTCAGGCGATCTTTTACCAGACCGATGATGATGTCGTCCGATACCAAGCCACCCGCATCCATCACCGCTTTGGCAGCCAAGCCCAAAGGTGTGCCAGCCTTGACCGCAGCACGTAGCATATCGCCGGTCGAAATTTGGGGAATATTGAATTTTTCCTTGATGTAATTGGCCTGCGTACCTTTACCGGCACCAGGCGCTCCTAACAAAATAAGACGCATGTTATTTCCTAAAGACGAGTTTGAATTTTTTGTATCCTGTTACATCCCAACCCGAGGTCGTGATGCCGTATTTTTTTGTACTGAAGAGATATTTGCCGTGCCTGTTATTTTTTAAGACTGAACCAAATCCCTTGCAGCAATGTTGCTGAATCGGTTTTGATTCAATCCTATTTTATTCAAATGCAGCACTACTAATATCACAGTATCTTTTCACGAAACTTACCACAATTTTTTATATTATTGATGCTTTGCCATGAAATCAGCTGCGCAGCAAAGTATTTTCATGCAATTCGCACATTTCGCTGGCCAATTCTATCGATTCTGAAAACACAGATCAATTCTGTTATTGAACGCGCAACAGATCGATTTCTCGGCATCTCAATAGAATTGTCTTGCCCGAATCAAATCCTCTGGCGTGTCCACACCGGGAGCAGGACTGGTGTCTGTGACATGCACCGCAATCGCATGACCGTTCCATAAGACCCGCAGTTGTTCTAAGGCCTCAATTTGTTCAAGCGGAGAAACTTCCAGATTGGGATAAGCCAATAGAAAATCATTGCGGTATGCATACAAGCCAATGTGTCGCAAAGGCGCGTAACCGGTCGGCAACACATCTCTATTCAAAGCAAAAGCATCACGATGCCAAGGGATCGTTGCACGCGAAAACATCAGCGCTCGACCAAACTTATCCAGCACAACTTTCACGACATTGGGATTAAACACATCCTCCACGTCATGCAAAGGATGCGCGGCGGTTGCCATGGGTACTTGCGTAGTAACAAGCGCGGCAGTCGCCGCAATCAAGGCCGGATCAATCAAAGGTTCATCGCCTTGCACGTTGACTACCACTGCGTCCGCCGCCAAACCCAACAATGCTGATACTTCAGCGATTCTGTCAGTGCCGGAGGGATGATCGCTGCGGGTCATACAGGCTGGTATGCCATGCTCACGGCAAGCCGCCAGAATGTCAGCATGATCGGTCGCTACGATAATTTGCGACGCGCCGGACAGCATGGCACGCTCAGCGGTACGTACCACCATCGGCTTGCCGCCCAGATCTGCCAGAGGTTTATTAGGTAAGCGGCTGGACGCTAAACGCGCTGGAATAATGACACTAAAACTCATCTTACAAGCCCGTTCAGACAGGTGGAAAAGCAGGCAACTGACGCGCCTGATCTACCCACATGATGGGAATATCGTCACGAATAAGGAAAGCCAGTTTGTCTGCATTGCAAATCAATTCTTTTGCTGGCTTGTCGTACACCAGCGGGCCTTTGCACAAAGGGCAGACCAAGACATCAAGCAAGCGTGCGTCCATGTTGTTTCTCCGAAATCAGTTGAATTATATTTGCCACAAAAGCAGCATCGAGTTGCGCATCGATTGGCACTACCCAGAGTCGAGCATCTTGTTGCAATGCAGAGATTTGCCGACATTTTACTGCATCCTTTTCTGTCATCAGGATGATGTCAGCATCTATCTTCGCAAAACTTGTCGCAGTGAACAAATGGTGATCTGGCAAAGCCAGCGTCGTGCATTTCACGCCAGCGATTTGCAGCATGCTAAAAAAACGCTGTGGATTGCCAATACCTGCAGCAGCGGTGATTTTCAGCTTGCCGGCGCTGAGGGCAAGCAAGCTTTGTTGGTGCTCGATGTTTCCAAGCTGATAAATTTGTTCTGGCACTAAGCGCATGCGGACAAAGGATTGGCCGATGCCGGACGGTGTGAATTCTGGCGGTGCATTTAACACCGTCACATCACGACGTCTTTGCACCGGCTCTCGCAGAGGTCCAGCAGGCAACATCCAGCCATTACCAGCACCACGTTGATCAAACAACATAATTTCAACATCTCTGGCAAGGGCGTAATGCTGTAAGCCATCGTCAGAAATGATTACATTCGTTGCCGGATGCAATGCCAGCAGCGTCTGCGCAGCCAACACACGCTGCCGTCCGACTACCACTGGGGATTGCGTACGCAGGTGGATCAGCAAAGGCTCATCACCGACAATGTGCGCTAAGGAATCTGCCTTCACCTCGGTAATGCTGTCCGCTTGTGCGCCATAACCTCTGGAAATCACGCCCGGCGTCCAACCAGCCGCTTTTAATTGTTGCACTAAAAAAATTACCAGTGGCGTTTTACCGGTACCACCGACAAAAATATTACCAACCACGACGACCGGCACTGCCAGACGTGTTTGCGGTTTGTAGCCCATCATGATCAGACCAAAACGAAAACTCACCAGCATCTGGAACAATTTAGCCATCGGCCATAGCAAACAGGCGAGTAAACCACGCCGCTGCCAGGCGCGCATCAAAACGGCTTCGAGCATTGAACGCAAGGAAAGTACTCCAGAGAAATAAGTAATCAGGTTAAAGCAAGAATATATAGAAACATACTCCATACCAGTACCAGCATCACGAAGGGGATCGTCCAAGTATTGTTTGGACAAATGAGCATCTAACTAAGATACTCCCCCATTTCTCATATCAATACACAGCTAGCAATAATATATTGAGCTTAATGACGCTGATTGACTACTTCGTGATTATTTGGACTTAGCAGACGCCTGTGCGGCAAAGGTCACTTTCGCCAAACCAGCGATCCTCGCGGCCTCTAATACGTCCACCACTGACTGATGGGTAGTAGCCCGGTCAGCATTGATGATGATTACTGGATCAACTTTGGTACCCGTTTTACCTGCATCCATCGCCGTGACTACTTGTTTTAAATCTTCTGCCAATGTCGCCGTATCCAAAAACGACACTGGCTGATTATTGATTTTGTAGCGACCTTGGGCATCAATCCCGATATCGATCTGATTCGGCTTGTCTTGCGCTTTTTCTGCATCTGCCGTCGGCAAGGTGATTTGCAATTCTGTAAAACGGCTATATGTCGTCGTGACCATCAAAAAAATCAAAATCACCAGCAACACGTCGATGAAAGGGATCAAATTGATTTCGGGGTCTTCTCGCCCCTGACCTTTGCGGAAATTCATTATTTTCTCGCGCTGTGTACGGTATCAACAAATTTCACCGCCTGCTGCTCCATATCGACCACCAAGCTATCGACCAGTGCGCGGAAATGACGATAAAAAATCAAGGCCGGCATCGCAATCATCAGGCCAAAACCGGTGTTGTACAAAGCCACAGAAATACCATGCGCTAATTGCGCTGGATTGGCGCCGGAGGCATTTTGCGAGCCAAAAATCTCGATCATACCGACCACCGTGCCGAACAAGCCCATCAACGGCGCCAGCGATGCAATGGTGCCCAGCGTCGTCAAAAAGCGTTCTAATTCATGCGCTGCGCCACGACCAGCTTCTTCAATGGACTCTTTCATGACTTCACGGGGCGCGTTGACATTACGCAAACCAGCAGCCAGCACTTTTCCCAATGGAGAGTTATTGGACAATTGATCAATCACCTCCTGCTTGATTTTGCCAGCGTGATACACGCGGATCACTTCATCCAGCAAGGTGCGCGGCAAAATACGCTGACGGCGCAGGGACAAAGTACGTTCGATAATTAATGCCAGCGCGATAATCGATGCGACTAACAAAAGGTAAATAGGCCAGCCAGCCGCTTGAATAATGGCAAACAAAAGTGACTCCTTAGTCCTGGATTTGTAATGTGTGGAGGGAAAGCATCTAACCCAGCAATGTAGCGCGTTGTCTGCTTGCGAGCAAGTATCGTCGGCGAAAATCTTAAATTATCTTTTAGACAATCCGATAATGTAGTCCGATCGTGAAGTTAAGATAGTTTTGCACAAATTCTGTGTGCAAGATTGTGGATAACTCTGGGGTAGCTTGTTAAGCTTCTGATTTTAATCAGTTTTATCTTGCTGCTACAGAATTAAGCAGCGGCTTATCCGCAATTTTGATGGAGTAAGCAATCTCAAAACGAGATAAGTTCTGCACAGTTAATGTGGATAACATTGTGAACAAGGCAGGCAGATAACCCTAAGTGGCTGATTTATAAGCTAATTAACTTGCTGCTTAATTAACGGGCAAATTGATATTTTTGTGGGTAAACCACTTACTTATGCCCGGTTATCGTTCGTAAGCCGCAAAATCACAGATCGCACCCAGGTTCTGCACATATTTTGTGGATAAGACTGTGAAGAAGCTTTGTGAATAATGCCAAGTCCATGATTTTTATAGCGATTTAGAACATGCCTTTAAATTGAGCAAACAGGATAATAAGACCCTTTTTGCTTAAATTTTAAGCGTAACTGGATTTCGACATCTACTTATTCACAGGTAGCGACTATTTCTGCACACATTTTGTGGATAAGATTGTGCACAAACCCGGTGATTGTCGCTAAGTCATTGTTTTCATTAAATATTAGCTTACTGCAAATAAAATAGGCAGCAGATCAAGCTAATTGATGACCAATCAAATCGCCATACTGTTTTTGTATAACAAGATATAAGTGCCCGCTGATACTGTGGATAAGTTTGTGAACAAGATCAAGAAGCTTCGCTAAAGTCCTTGATTTATAAGGATTTTCTTTTTTTCGCTGCAATTTACCAAGAATAATATTCTTTTTAAAATCAATGACTTAAGAAAGACTCGGGAAATATTTTTGACATCATTAACACTTAATGACATTCTGATGACCAACCCTTCCCTCTGTGGACAGCTTTTGACTTGCTCAGCTTTATGAATCCAGAATCCCGTACTGAAACTCCAATATTGACGCCATCTGTAATCACAGTATCTGCGCTAAACCAAGCAGTTGCGCAATTATTAGAACGAAACATCCCACTGACGTGGGTTTCCGGCGAAATATCTAATTTTACCCGCGCCACCTCTGGACATTGGTACTTCACGCTAAAAGACGCGCAGGCACAAGTGCGGGCAGTCATGTTCCGTGGCCGCTCGCAATACGCAGACTTTATGCCGCGCGAGGGCGATAAAGTTGAAGTCCGCGCATTGGTCGGTTTGTATGCCCCGCGCGGCGATTATCAAATAAATGTAGAAGCAATCCGTCGCGCCGGCGTGGGTAATTTGTACGAAGCTTTTTTGCAGTTAAGAGCACAACTGGCAAAAGAAGGTCTGTTTGATCCAGAGCATAAGCGCCCTATTCCGCATTTTGTTAAAACGATAGGGATTGTCAGTAGTCCGCAAGCGGCGGCATTGCGCGATGTGTTGACCACGCTGCAACGACGCGCGCCGCATGTCAACATCATCCTTTACCCTACACCAGTGCAAGGCGAAGGTGCGGCAAATAAAATTGCACAAGCAATTGCTACCGCCTCGGCGCGTGAAGAATGTGATGTGCTGCTGGTCTGTCGCGGCGGCGGAAGTATTGAGGACTTATGGGCATTTAATGAAGAAATCGTGGCGCGAACAATCAGCCATTGCGCGATGCCTGTAATCAGCGGCGTGGGCCATGAAACTGACTTCACCATTGCCGATTTTGCCGCCGATGTACGTGCAGCTACGCCAACGGCAGCGGCTGAATTAGCGGCAGCACCGCGTGAAGACTGGCTAGAAACGTTGCTGCAATATCGCAATCATATGCAAAGAGGAATGCAAAGACAACTGGCGAATCAACACCAGAATGTCGATTGGCTGACACGGCGTTTAGTGAGTCCGATCAACGCCATCAAAGCGAAAAAATTAGCTCTCGAAAGTGCTGTGCAACGCCTCAAATTTGCCAGCGCAATCCCACGCCAACAGGCGCATGCCAACTTGCATCAATTACGAACCCGGCTTCAAGGCAATCGGCCAGATATGCAGGCATATCGGGCCAATTTGCAAGAATCACAACGCAGGTTGAGCACCACTTTTAAACATCAGACGGATACTCAAAGAGTAGCGCTGGCGGGCTTAAAAGCGCAGCTAGAAATGCTCAATCCACAAAGAACACTGGAGCGCGGCTACGCTATTTTGAGTGACCGTAAAGGCAAACTAATACGCTCTGGTAAGGACTTGCATCCGAATAGCCAGATTGCAGTGCGATTGGCTGACGGGACGACTGAGATCAGCGTGAATGGCGTGCAACCAAGTCTGGATTAATTTTTAATTGAGCTGATTTATTTATACATCCCCAGCAAACCATATCGACAAAAAAAGGGATGCCAGCGGCATCCCCAAAGTACAGCGGCAAATGGATTTTTCAAATGCCGCCACTACATGATCGTCAAAGCGCACTTTATATTGCGACCATGATTGGTCGCACTATCTCTCGATTACATCGCTTTGTAAAAGTAATAATCTGCTTGATACTTGACCAACTTTTTAGCGCCAACATTGGCAGCAGCACAGCTATCTGATGGCGCAATGCCACCCATCGTATTTAGACGTTGGATATAGCTGATATCAGTCATCGCGCCATTACCCATAGATGGATTGGCTTTAACCAATTGCAAAGGAATCGCATTGGCTGCGCCAGGAGTCACCGCCAATTGCTTACCAGTGACTTTGCTACCGTCATTGGCTTCCCAAGTCGGGCCAGCATAATATTTGCCTACCGCTTTACCGCTTTGATCTGACAACACGGCAGTCGGTCCAGCAAACACCCACTCATAAGCACCTGGCATCGCTGCTTTTACGCGGCATTCGTATACCAGGTCGCCAGCACCAACCGCCATCATGACCAGTTTATTGCCTGCAGGTACAGCAACTGCGGCTGGCGCATCTGGTGCTTTCATCATAGAGCTCATAGAACTGCAAGCGGCCAAAGAGGAGATGAGTGCCGCGCCGGATAATAAGCGTAAAGAAGTTTTCATAACATTTTCCTAATGGTTTGTATGCAAGATAGTAAATAAGGATACGTTTTCTGTTGATCTGCTCGTGATTTTGGCAGTCACATAAAGATACGCAGCCAGATACCAGTCGGTTTCAAATTCTTACAAATTCTTTACATATACTTACAAATCAAGTTTTAATGTTCTCCTTGGCAATTTTTTACGCGCATTCTTTGATGCACTATTGGCTACCTTATTGAACACCATATTGGGAACAGTTTTCCCTCTCACTATCTGATTTGTTAACAATAAAATAGGAATATGCAAGCTTGACGCGAAGCTATTACAATGGGGGTTTTCCCCTGAACCACGAACAACAAAGGATGCAAAATGGAACATACCCTACCGGCACTGCCCTATGCACTGGACGCACTCGCACCGCATATCTCTCAAGAGACTCTGGAATACCACTACGGTAAGCATCATCAGACGTATGTTACGAATTTAAATAATTTGATCAAAGGTACTGAATTTGAAAATGCTAGCCTGGAAGACATCGTCAAAAAATCTTCCGCCGGTATTTTCAATAATTCCGCTCAAATCTGGAACCACACGTTTTACTGGAACGGCCTGAAGCCAAACGGCGGCGGTGCTCCAACTGGTGCCTTAGCTGATGCAATCAATGCAAAATGGGGCTCTTTTGATGCATTCAAAGAAGCCTTCACCAAATCCTGTATCGGTAATTTTGGCTCTAGCTGGACTTGGCTGGTCAAAAAAGCTGATGGCACATTAGATATCGTCAACACATCTAACGCGGCTACGCCATTGACTACAACAGACAAACCACTGGTCACTTGCGATTTGTGGGAACACGCTTATTACATCGACTACCGCAATGCACGTCCAAAATATCTGGAAGCATTCTGGGCTTTGGTGAACTGGGATTTTGCAGCTGCTAATCTGGCTTCATAAGCCGCTACAAAAAGCCGCTATAAAAATTAACGTCTCCGACCGTAATAAAAAAATGTCTGCTATGCAGGCATTTTTTTGGCCGAACACAAACGATCTTGGTTTAGCTATAAAACTTTTCTTGCCAACTCATTCAATTTATTCATTGAATATATAGTCAACGTAGTGAGTTCGACTGAACTTATTCAACTTAATTCAAACGCCACTTGATTGTACCCTCGTCGTTTTGCTGCATACAAATGTTGATCGGCCTCTGTCAGAGCGGTATTGTCATTATCATGCGTCATCAACGCCATTGCGACACCAATGCTGATCGTTACTTGCCCTACATCGGGTGACACGGCTTGATTAACAATATGAACAATTTTTTCCGCAATTCCCACAGCACCCTCTAACTGTATTGCAGGTAACAACGCGAAAAATTCTCCTCCGCCAAAACGTCCGACAAAATCGCTGGAACGTACTGCGTCTTTTATCATCGATGCTACAGACATCAATACTTTGTCGCATGCTTCGTGTCCGTAGGTATCATTGATTTTTTTGAAGTGATCAATATCCATCATCAGCACGGCATATTGTGTATGCGTTCGCTGCATACGAGCAAATTCTGCATATAAAGTTTCATTGATCGACAAGCGATTCGCCAGCCCTGTCAACAAATCACGCCGTGCCATATGATGTAAAGCCTGATTGGCGGCAGCCAGCTCGGCTGTGCGCTCGGTGACTTTGCGCTCAAGCGATAAATTCGCTTCTAGCAGGGCTCTCTTACGATGTAAAAGTTGATCCGTCATGCCGCTTAATGCATCGACTAGCGCACGGAGTTCGTTGGAACCCGCATTCGATTCTAATACGGCGTTTTCATCACCGCGCTCGATTTGTCTGGCAGTGCTTGCCAGCCGCTCCAACGGACTGCTGACTTTGGAAGCGACCCAATAAATACTACTGATAAAAAGAATCGCTGCGACGATCCCAAATAATAATAAAGTACGTCGTAATTCAGTCACTGGCGCTAGCGCTATCTCTGCCGGTTGCCTGACTACAATGCGCCAGTTGAGCGGACGTGTCGCAATCACCTCTGTGACGAGGATGGAGCTACTCAGATACGCTGTGTTACCACCCCAGTTATCCAGCACAAAACCTTTTTCAGATAACACCAGTGGTGGGATTTTTTGCGCATGCAATTCCGGTAGGTCTGGATAAATGATTTCATGATCTGCGTTCACGATAAAAATTTCCTGTTTATTCATGCGGGCATTTTTCGGCTCCAAGACACGAATTACATCACCCGCCCAACGCCAATGGGCATGCGCAGCTAGTACCCCACGCAGTACACCGTTATCATCGAATACGGGCGCTGCAAAATCGATAAACCGCACTGGCCCTTGACCCTCGCTCTGCGGTAAAAGCTTGGCCAATAATTTTGCCTCATGCAGATCGCCGACATAAGCCCCTTCTTTGCCACGCTTAAACCAAGGGCGTTCTGCGACGCTGTTACCTTCTAGCAAACCGGCAGCGGCAGATTGGACTATGCCAACAGTGTCTGCGACACCAAGCCAGCTGTAGTAAGGATAAGAACGCCGCAAGCGATTGACGGCATCTTTTGTATCGCTGCTAGACAATGGCAATCGACGGAAGACGGGACTGCCTGCCATTAACTCAATCTCTCTTTGCCGCTCTTGCAGATTGGCAGTCAGCACTGCGGATACGGCAACTGCCAGATCCCTGACTGCATTCCCACGTTCGATAATCAAACGCTCAGAAAACACGTGATTCACATGGTAATAAACAGGGACGCCGATCAGCAACGCTAGTCCACCAAATAAACCGACCAGGCGACTTTTAAAACTATTGGGTAAGAGATTCATGAGAGCTGCCATCAAGTTTTTCAAGAGTTGCATATGCATCATCAGTCAGACCAAAGCACCGCTGTCGACACTGCAAAAAATCAGTGCTGATATAAGCTTGAATGCAGGTGCAAATACAGGTGCGAGACATAGAATCAAGCCTGATGAAAATCACGGCATGCAGAAAAATTGATGTAATTGTTGTAATTGTTGTACGCCGTCTCCTCCACTTTGGTTAAATAGGCAAGACAATAATGCAAATAAATGTTAAGCCCGTTTTTGCCTTAGCCGCGTTACATCAAATGCGATGAAATAATTTCGTCTAAACATCGTGTAGTGCAGAATTAAACCTATTCATTTCATCCATAGAAAAAATAAAATTAGCACACTCCTATGAGATTATGGTGGTTACTTTATTTAAGGCAACTCGCTGCAGAGCGCGTTGTTAGCCCACTCTTCGTATGATCAATTCATCTTCACGACTCCGCTTCCTCCCCGCCATCTTTATTTTTATCTGGGCCTCTGGCTACGTCGTTGCTAAATACGGCCTGCCTTATGCCGAGCCGCTAACTTTCTTATGCTTGCGGTACTTGGGTGTCATCCTGTTTATGGGGGTACTGGCAGTGACCATGCGGGCGCCTTGGCCTGCACGATCCGCCTGGCCACATATAGCGGTGGCAGGTGTGCTGATGCAAGCTGGGTATCTGGGTGGCGTCTGGTGCGCAGTCAAGCTTGGCATGCCAGCCGGGCTGGCAGCCTTGATCGTTAACACTCAGCCCATATTGACCGCCGTATTGGGGTCAGCAATTGGAGAAAAAACGCAAGGCAGACAATGGATCGGTCTAGGCTTCGGGATCATCGGTGTCGGTCTGGTGGTGGCCAACAAAATCTCTGTCGTACATTTATCGGCAGCCAGTATCGCGCTGGCAGTCATGGCACTGTTATCGATGACCATCGGCACTTTGTATCAAAAGAAAACCTGCCCCTCCTTTGATGTACGCACAGGCCAGGTAATCCAGTTTTTGGCATCGCTGATCTTAACGCTGCCGTTTGCACTCATGTTGGAAACCCAAACCATACTCTGGACACCAGAATTTTTCGGCGCAATGGCATGGTCTATCTTTGTCTTATCTGGCGTCGGTATCTCGGTACTGTTTATCCTGATACGCAACGGAGAGGCGACCAAAGTCACCAGTTATATGTATCTGGTTCCTGCAGTCACTGCGGTCATGGCGTGGCTGATGTTTGGCGAGCGCTTTACCGTCACCGCCGCTGTGGGCATGGCAATCGCGTTGCTGGGCGTGGCTTTGGTGGTTAAACCCGGGCGTTGACTAAAGACAAAGAACACCACATAAGACACATAGTATTAATATACTCCCACTACGTATATTTTAAGTACCCAGAAGAATAATGGACAATACGCCATTTTTAAAATAAAAAATGGGGAGTATATTCAACTTAAGAAATTACAAAGATAACAGAACAAAACTCTGCGCAAGCAACTTTAGCATCAAATTCAGATTAAGCCAGATCAAGCGCACCCATCAGATGACCACCATACCAGTTCGCCAATCTGGCGTTTCTGCGTCATTAACACCACAAATTACGTGGCTCGAAAATGGGGAGTTAATCGTCATTGAGAACTTTTTATGATTGATTAAAAGAATTTATCTGATTTTTTTAAATCAAGCACCTCAGTGGAATTAAAGTGGCATTATTTAAACAAAACCAGTTGACCTGAGATTTCTCGCCTTGTATGTTGTCCGCTGAGACAAATGGATAGCATTCTTCCACTGCCTACAAGCCGCAGCGGGCAAAACAATAATCTAGCCGAAAACCCTGAGAGATCATCAAGATGAGCACTGAACAGACCACTCACCGTCATCCTATGCGCTGGATTCCTACGCTGTATTTTGCGCAAGGCTTGCCATTTTATGCCGTCGCATTGGTCGCGGGCCTGATGTATAAAAGTATGGGGATGCCCAACGATCAGATCGCACGATGGACCGGACTGATCGGCGCTGCCTGGGTCTTCAAATCCTTATGGAGTCCATTTCTGGAATTGGCCAGTAGCAAAAAATCCGTCGTGGTTATTTTTCAGCTCATCGGTGGCGCGAGCTTAGGTCTGGTTGCACTTTCACTGCAACTTCCCATGTATTTCGCAATCAGTATTGCCTTGCTCGCGGTGGTGGCATTTGCCTCTGCAACTCATGATATTGCCTGCGACGGTTTGTATATGGCAAGTCTGAGCAACAAACAGCAGGCCGCCTATGCAGGATGGCAAGGTGCATTTTTTAACGCCGCCCGATTTTTTTCGTTAGGCGGCTTAGTTTATTTGGCCGGCTACCTCGAAAAACATATGGACCCAGCCCATGCATGGATGATCATCTTTGGGATTCTGAGCGTGATGCTGATCGTGCTTGCGCTCTACAATTTGTGGGCACTACCAGGAACCAAAAACGCGCCGATGAAAACCTCACTCAAAGGTGCATTCTGGATTCTAAAAGATGTGATCATTGATTTTTTTCAAAAACCAGGTATCTGGATCGCCATCATTTTCATCATCTTGTTCCGTGCCGGAGAAGGCCAAGTACAGACCATAGGGCCACTATTTTTGCGGGAGGCCAAAGAGCTTGGTGGTTTGGGCTTGACCACCGATGAAGTTGGCATTGTCTATGGAACTGCGGGCACCATCGCATTTTTAACAGGTAGTGTACTCGGTGGTTATTTCACCTCATGGCTGGGATTAAAGCGCGCACTGCCTTATCTGATTATTGCAATGAACCTGCCTATTTTGGCCTTTGTTTTCCTGAGCAGCACTCTACCTGGCAACCTAGGCATCATCACTGCCGCATTGTGTATAGAAATGTTTGGTTATGGCTTTGGCTTTGTCGGCATTATTTTATTCATCATGCAGGTGGTAGCGGTGGGCAAATACCAGACTGCGCATTACGCATTGGGATCAGGCGTCATGCAGTTGGGTTTCATTATTTTTAAAATGATCAGTGGCGATATTCAGATCGCCTTAGGATATAAAAATTTCTTTGTCTGGGCGCTGATTTCTGCCGTGCCGGTCTTGATCTTATCTCGATTTTTAAAATTCGAGGCAGAGCAGAAAGTACCTGTAATAGTCTGATTATGCTATCGCAGAGTGGGTCTAAAAACTAGCAAGCATCAATTGCGCTAGAGCGCATTCAAAGAAACAGAGTGCGCTTTTTTTTCTCTCATACCTAGGGAACAAAACATCTAGGCGCGGCAAGCCTGACCTGATGCATCAAACAAATGGCAACGCGATAAAGGCATCACCACATCGATCTGGCTACCTGCCTTTAACACGGGCAAGGTCGCGCACAGATCGGCATTCAATTTAATGGAAAGGCTTTGCTGATCGTTCTTAGCATTGGTGAGGTGTCCGTAAATCACTGAGGCATCACCTAGATGTTCAACAAAATCGATGGAAATCTGTAATATAGGCGCTTCCGGTGATCCACTTATTGTATGCGGTAAAGCTAGTTGCTCTGCACGCACGCCCAACGTAACAACATCACCGATAGCGACTTGTGATGCAATCACAGGCAAGGTCAAGCTAGTTCCATCTTTTAACCTAAGCTGCGCATCCTTGCCATTGAGCGCGGTCACTTCCGCACTCAGAAAATTCATTTTCGGCGCGCCTAAAAATCCTGCAACAAACAGATTGGCGGGGCGTTCGTACAACTCTAGTGGCGTGCCGACCTGCTCAATTTTTCCGGCATTGAATACAACAATACGTTGACCCAAGGTCATCGCCTCCACCTGATCATGGGTCACATAAATCATTGTCGTTTTTAAATCCTGATGCAGCCGACTCAACTCAATCCGCATCTGCACACGCAGACTGGCATCGAGATTAGAGAGTGGTTCATCAAATAAAAATAGCTTGGGCTGACGCACAATCGCGCGACCAATCGCGACACGCTGACGCTGACCGCCAGACAGATCTTTTGGCTTACGTTGCAGCAGATGCATGATTTGCAATATCCGAGCGGCCTGCTGCACGGCATCGTCAACTTGCTGCTTTTTTTGCCCTGCCATTTTCAAGCTGAACGCCATATTTTCATACACAGTCATATGCGGATACAAAGCATAGGACTGGAACACCATCGCCAGACCGCGCTTGGCTGGCGGGATATCATTGGCGCGTTCCCCATCAATGAATAGCTCGCCATCCGTGATGTCTTCTAATCCGGCGATCATGCGTAGCAAAGTCGATTTACCGCAACCCGAGGGTCCGACGAACACAATGAATTCGCCATCATTGATATCGAGATTAATACCTTGGATGACTTTGGTGTCGTTGTAGTGTTTGGTGATATTGCGTAGTTGGACTTGAGCCATTGTTGTTCCGGTGTTCTCTCGAACTAATATTTTTATACTTCGTAGTGACATGCCGGGAGTGACCCGGCGGCCACTTACTTTTCTTTGCTTCACCCAAGAAAATGTAAGCAAAAGAAAGGCGACTGCAACAGTTGCAATTCAACATCCAGAGCCAGTTCAAAAACCTAATACGGATGTCCAATATTCATGCGGCTGGTGGCAGCATTTCCTTTGCAACCCCTTATGTTTATTGGGCAAGTAAAAGTAATGATTAGGGTGCGTCATGCACACCACTCCTGCTATCAAATTTCTCAAACGTCAAAACCAACCACAGGCAATTTACCTTCAGCAAGAATATCTCCACGGAACCAAGCAGCAACGGCATCAATCGCTGGCGTAGCAAAACCATAGGTAATCAATGCAGGCGATTGAATGTCCAGCGACTGAAACGGGTTCCATAACACCAGATGCAAATCAGGTTTCCACTCCCGACGGATTTTATCGCTGTAACGCAAACGGATTGTCGAGGCGAGTATCGTGAATCGGCCATCATCGGGTAATGCGCTCCAGTCAAATTCGTTCGCCCGATCAAATTCTACGGTTTCAACATCATAAATTTCACTCAACATCGCGCTAACTTTTTCGGAGCGGATACCCGCTTCCGAGACGCCGTCACTGACCACATTAGCGCTGATCACCAAGCGGACTTTACTACCGGATAAAGGGGCTTTAGGGTTGTGGTAAGGCGTCAATCCTCGCTTCCAGCCCTCTGCCATTAATTGCAAATCTTGTGCTTCGGTTTGATAAGCGATTTGATGCCCCGTTTGCTGGCATGGATACTGTTGCGTCAGTTTGGTGATGCGAGCCAGACGTTGCTGCAATCCAGCTGCGTCGATCTGCTCGCTTTGTATGGCGTCGGTCAAGGCGGCCAGTGTCTCGATCTGAGTTTCTCTGGTGCCCAATGCCATCACCAGATCAGCGCCCGCATCCAAGGCAATCACGGCGGCTTTGCCTGCGCCATAGCGACCGGCAATTGCGTGCATGTCCATGCCATCGGTGATAACGACACCCTGATAATTCCATTCATCTCGCAAAATGCCAGTCAGGATTTTTTTCGACATCGTGGCGGGATAATCGGCATCTAATGCAGGGTAAACAATGTGTGCCGTCATCATGGCTGGTGCCGCCTCTTTAGCAATACGGAAAGGCGCAAACTCAAGCGCATCCAGTTCTGCACGAGACTTATCGACCGTCGGCAAATCACGGTGCGAATCGACATTGGTGTCGCCATGCCCAGGGAAATGTTTCACGCAGCACGCCACGCCCTCGGACAAACTGCCTTCCATCCACGCTATTGCTAATCGGCTTGCCTTCTGCGGATCAGAGCCAAATGAGCGTTCAGAGATGACGGGATTATCAACGTTATTATTGAGGTCGAGCACCGGAGCGAAATTCCAGTTAAAACCGAGAGACTTCACGCCACGCGCAACCGCCGCACCTACCGCGCGACATAGCTCAGGATCATCACTTGCTCCCAATGACATTGCAGCGGGCGGCTGCGGCACCCAAGTCGCTCGCACGACCGCGCCGCCCTCCTGATCAATACCAATCAAGGCATCCGGCCCCATGACGTCTCGCAAATCCGCCGTGAACTTAGACAGCTGCTGAGCATCCGTCATATTCTGGCGAAACAGGCAAACTGCGCGGATATGATTGTCACGTAAAAATTGCGCCATCTCTGCATCGAGCGAGGTACCCGGCATGCGTATCATGATCAGTTGACCTGCGATTTTTTTTGCCGCTGCGTTAGTCATTATGTTTGTCATTTCACTGCTCCATCCATGCCGCGCATAAAAAAGCGCTGAGTAAATAAAAAGGCGACGAGTATCGGCGCGATCGTCAAAATAGTGCCCGCAGCAATCACCCGTGTACTGCTGCCGTAAGTACCACGCAGATACAGCACACCTGCCGACAAAGGAAAATCATCGGGCTTGCTAATTACGATAGAAGGCCAGATATAGTCATTCCAGGCTTCCACCGCAGTCAAAATACCGACCGTTGCTAACCATGGCGAGATCAATGGCAACACGATTTTCCAGAAAATAATCCGCTCCGGTGCACCATCTACTCTTGCGGCATCAATCAGGTCTTGTGGTACTTCATCGAAGGCTTGTTTCAACAGCAGTATCGATACCGCGGTCACCACATTCGGCAAGATCACACCGGTATAAGTATTGACCAAGCCTATCTTGGTTAAGGTGATAAAGTTGACTAGAAAATTCACTTCTGACGGCAAAATCATGGTTGCCAATATCAGCCCAAAAACTAACTTACTACCGCTAAAACGCATGCGTGACAGCGGATAAGCAGCCAGTGAGCACAGCAGTAATTTCCAACACACAGTCGCTACGGTAATCAACAAAGAATTTTTATAAAACGCGATCATCGGGATCACGCGAAATACTTCAATAAAATTGTCCATTGATACCGCTTGTGGCATAAAGCTGGGCGGGAATTCAAAAATATTGCCCTCAGTCGATACCGCCACTACCAGCGTCCACCAGAACGGGAATACGCACAGCACGGCCAATCCGATTAGCACCGTATATTGCACAACAACTTTAAACAAACGTTCAACGGAATAGGACATCACCGGTGCCTCGGCTTCAGATAGCGCAGACAAGCCAGTGCGATGGCAATACAAGATAATGACATCACAAAACTGGCAGCAAGACCGCGTGGCAATTTCAGATGTTTTAAACCCTGATCGTAGGCATAGTAGAGCGCGGTAAAAGTTGAATTCATCGGACCGCCCTGGGTCAGGACATCGACCTCCTGATAGGCCTTCAGCGCAGCTAAAACGGACATGATGGTGCAGACCATGATGGTTGGAAATAGCATAGGTACGGTGATCTTCCAAAACCGTTGCCATAGATTTGCTCCATCGAGCACAGCGGCTTCTTGCATCTCAGCGGGAATGGATTGCAACGCAGCCAAGTACATCACCATATACCAGCCGAGCCCGCGCCAGAGGGAAACAAACATAATCGAGAAGATCGCTAGACTGTCATCCGATAACCAACCCAGCGGTTGATTGATGGCGTGAAGTTTCAGAAGCACATAATTCAATGCGCCCTGATCGTGAAACATAAATCCCCACATAATCCCGACTACCGCAACCGTCGTCACTACCGGAACATAGTATGCGGCACGGAACCAGCGTATTGCCGGCAATTGGGTATTGACCAGCGTTGCCAATACGATTGCGCCAATCTGGATAAACGGGACGATGAATAAAAATAGCAGGGAGTTTTTAAGACCGCTGACAAACATTGCATTGCCAAAGATGTAGCGATAATTATCCCAACCAACCCAATGCGTCGTGCGGACTAAACTAAAATCGGTAAAGCTCAGATAGGAGCCATATAACACTGGCCAGAACGAGAACAACGCGAGCAACAACAAAGCCGGTGCAAGGAATACATAGGCCAACATAGTATGTCGTCGGAAAGCGGACATGATCAGTTGTCCTTCTTCGCCATCGTTCTGGCGTGGGTTTGTGCATTAACATCAGCAGCCAGCTTTTTATTCCAGATCGCCACTGCCTCATCGAGTGCCAGCTTGATATCTTTTTTACCCGTCATTCCCGCCTCTACTGCCTGCACCAGAAACCGCCGCAACTCATCGTAGTCAGTAATGCCATCCACATACAAACTGCGTGAATACTGCATAGAACCAGCAGCAACGGTCTGCGCAATTTCTGCTGCGCCCGCATGATCCGGTATCTGTGCAAAGTAAGGATGTGCAAGTGCCTTGACCGTGGTCGGCATGACTTTGGCAATCTTAGCAAAGGCTAATTGATTCTCGTCGTTCGTCAGAAATTGGGCAAACTCAGCAATCGCGGGCAGCGATCGGGGATTGACGCCTTTTGGTACAGCGAAGTTGAACATCCAGCCACCGTCAGCAATACCGGTTGGACCGACAGGCGCAGGGAAAATCGCGGTATTCGCATAGATTTCGGCGGAGTCGGCCTGAATACGTTTTAAGGCAGTCGGTGCGCTGACCATCATGCCTAGGCGACCGCCCAGATAGGCATCTACCACAGCGGGGAAATTATCTTCGGCGAATAATTTATCTTTCAAAAAACCGTTCGCCCTATACGTGTCAGCGAGCTTTTTGATCAGGATGATATGGGCGGGCGAATTAAAAACTGCCTTACCATCTTTGATGAGCGGCAAACCTTGCTGCATTAAAAAACCATCGATCTTCCCTAGCGCAGGCGCGTAGCCAGCCTTGCCAGTTTTGGCTGCAATCTGGCGTGCATAGGCTAGCAGCTCGTCCATATTTTTCGGTGCTTGCGTGATCCCGGCGGCGCTGAGAATTTTGCGATTATAGGCAATCACATTGACGTTGCTGTAATGCGGAAAACCGTAGAGCTTGCCGCGAAAGGTCAGATCATCAAGCGCGCCTTTGGTGTAGAGCGCTTTGTTTTTGATCAGACCGTCAACCGGTTCGATTAATCCGTCACGCGCAAATTCCTCCGCCCATGGCACGCTGAGATTGACCAGTGATGGCGGTGTACCAGCGGCAATCGAGGTGATGAGTTTCAGTTGCAAAATATCCCAGGGGAAATCAACCCACTCGACTTTAACACCGGGGTGTTGCGCTTCGTAAGTTTTAACCAACGCTTGAAAATACGGAATGAACTTCGGCTTTAAGCTCATAGTCCAGAATTCGATTTTTTCTGTCGCGTTGGCAGTAACACTAATGCTGAGCATTGCAAGCACAGTGAACCTGACCGTCAGGGAGAAAACGACTCTGGCACACCATGTAAATGCCGCTAGCCTTGCAAGGATTTTGCTAGCTCGCTGCCCCATCACTGAACGCCACATTCTGCCTGACAAAGGAATACTCCTCTATTTTTTTGTAAAATATCGCTGATTGTCCTTACTTTATATGGACAATTTAAATATACTAATTAGGAGTATATTTATAAACAGTTTTAAAAAAAGCCTTATGCTCTTTCGTTACCAAATGCGCACTAGTATTTTTCCTCGTGCGATTTCAATTCGTCTTGGTCACTTTGCTTAAATGCCGTGGCTTGTCAGGATCTAATCCGCGGGCAATCGACAAGTGTGCCGCCATAACATAAAACGCCTGAATCGCCACAATCGGATCAAGGTCAGGGGTCGCTGCGGTTGGCAATGTCAGGTTACGTTCTTTGACGTCAATGGGTGCTGCCAGCAATACATTGGCGCCACGGCCACGCATCTCTTCTGCCAGCGCGATCAAGCCTGCTTGGGTAGGACCACGCGTTGCAAAAATCAGCAGAGGATAGCCATCATCAATCAAGGCCATCGGGCCATGTTTGATCTCTGCACCACTAAATGCTTCTGCCTGTATGACCGAGGTTTCTTTAAATTTCAACGCTGATTCCAGTGCGACTGGGAAGCTGATACCGCGTCCGACGGTCATGATGCGCGACGCTGGGGTTAGCACTTCTAAAGCATTAGACCAGTCGCAACGGGTAGCCGCCTCTAAGGCTTCTGGCAATGATTCAATCGCACTCAAAAATTCTGCGTCGTTTTGCCAATTGCCTGCAACACGCGCACCGGCAACCAGTGAGGTAATAAAACTCTTGGTCGCGGCGACACTCAATTCTGGCCCTGCATGCAAAGGCAAAGTCCATTCGGCACTCTGTGCTAATGGCGATGTCGCATCGTTGACTAATGCGACGGTGGAGGCGCCACCTTCACGAAAATAACGAATCGGCTCAATCACATCCGGGCTTTGTCCCGACTGCGAGATTGCAATTGCCAGCGCATCGCGGGCATACAACGGTGACTTATTCAATGTCACTAAAGACATCGGCAAAGAGGCAACGATACGACCCAAACGCGACATGATCAGGTAGGCCGCATAATTGGCGGCATGGTCTGAACTACCACGTGCCACCGTTAATACCGTTGAGGGCGGATGATCTCTGAGATGCTTTCCCAAAGCGATATAACGGTCTTTGTCCTGCGTCAGTTGATGTGCCACAAACTCGGCGGACGAACAGGCTTCTTTAAGCATTTGCGAGGTCAATCTTTTCTCCTTCTACATACACAGCAATCAGGTTGAGCTTGCGGTCAAGCACGACGATGTCGGCATAACTATCCACTTGCAAACGACCACGATCAGATAAGCCGAGATAATCGGCGGCATAAGTGGAAACACGCTTAGACGCATCCTCAATGTCGAGACCGATGCTGACCAGATTGCGTAAGGCTTGATCCATCGTCAAGGTGCTGCCCGCCAGCGTGCCGTCTTCTAGCCGCACGCCGCCCAGACATTTATGTACTACCTGACGGCCGAGCATGTACTGACCATCTGGCATGCCAGACGCAGCGGTAGAATCCGTCACGCAATACAGATGCGGAATCGCCCGCATTGCTGCCTTGATCGCACCGGGATGTACATGCATCAGGTCGGGAATAATTTCAGAAAATTGTGCATGCGCCAGTGCTGCACCGACCATGCCAGGCGCGCGATGATCAAGCCGCGACATGGCGTTATATAAATGCGTAAAACCCTTGGCACCATTTTCTAAAGCAGCGACACCCTCTTCATAGGTACCCAGTGTATGACCGAGCTGCACCACCATACCCATATCGGTCAGCTCACGCACCAGTTGTAAATGCCCTTCCATTTCTGGTGCAACGGTGATCAGTTTGATCGGTGCAATATCGTGTAAATGCCTGACCTGTTCCAGCGAGGCAATCCTTGCAAAATCGGGTTGCGCACCGAGCTTGCCCGGATTGATATACGGGCCTTCCAGATGGACGCCAAGTACCCGCGCTGCGCCTTTGGTTCTGGTTTCGCATACTGGCTTTAAAGCGTGCAGTGCTGCTTCCAGATCGGCCATGGGCGCGGTCATGGTAGTTGCCAGCAAACTGGTCGTGCCGTGCTGTGCGTGCATGCGTGCAATGACCTCGGCAGCATCACCTGCTTCCATCGTGTCTTTGCCGCCAGCGCCATGCACATGCAGGTCAACAAAGCCGGGCAAAATATATACTTGCTGATTTTGTGCCGGATCCATTGTCGCACCATGGATTGCCGTCACGCGCTCTGCAAAATCGATAGAGCCGCTAACCCAACCGGAAGAAGTCAGGACATTGCCTTGCAAAGTTCTACTCATCTGAACAGCTCCGCAACGAAATCATAATAATCGCTGCGACAAAACGAGTGCGTCAGTTCTACCGCAGCACCGGTCGGTAAGTAACCAACGCGGGTGATGTAGAGCATTGCCGCACCTTGTTTAATGCCTGCCAGCTTGGCTTGCTCGGCCGTCGCATTGACAGCACGGATGTGTTGCAAGGCGCGGGTCGGCGTGACGTTATGCGATTCCAGATAACCATACAAACTGTCGGTGACTAATTTAGGATTGGGTAAATAGATTGCCGGTATGGTCGTGCTCTCTATCGCCATCACTACATTATCAGCAGTGCGCAAGCGCTTTAGCCGCGATACCACAGTGTTAGGCGACAAACCTAATGACAAAATCTCTTCCGGTGCGGCGATACCGGTTTCGCGTGAAATCCATTGCGAACCCGGTGCAAAACCACGTTGACGCAGCTCTTCACTAAAGTTAGTCAGACGGGATAAAGGTTGCTCTAATTTTGGGGTGATGTACGTTCCAGAGCCATGCTTGCGGGTGAGCAGTCCACGCTCGCACAACATATCGATGGCTTTGCGCGCAGTGACGCGAGAAATCTCTAATACCTCGGACAATAAACGCTCTGATGGCAATGCCTCGTCTGGCTGCCAGATGCCGCTATGGATGCCTGTTGCTAATTTATTCGCCAATTGCAGATACAAGGGCGTAGAGCTTTCGCTATCTGGTTTGAAATCACTTAATTGCGCTTGCATAGTTTTTTCCTAGTGAAGCGTTTTTACAAATTACTCATGAATTTGCGATTAAATTTTTACGGTATCTGTTGTGTTGTTCTGTATTAATCATTTATCTGACGCTGAATCAAAATCAATGCACCCGCTGCTGAGTCCGATTTTGGCTTTACGATGCGAGACAATAAATCTAAAGGCAAGTAAGGCAACATCGGCTCTGCCAAGCCACCGCACAAAGCAATCGGCAACAATTCCGACGGATCTAATGCGGACGCCATTTTAGCGACTTCGCTACCCGCAGCCAGCATGATGCTACCAGCACTGGTCGTCGTGGGTGCATGAGCAATCACGATCGGTGCCAGCTGAGCATAGTTTGTTTGATTTGCCTTGGCTAGCCAGTTGAATATGAGATCACGACTCTCAGTGTTGCTTCTGTTCGCTTTATGTTCAGTCTCATTTTCAGCTTCAGCTTCAGTAAGAGCATCAGGGCCAGCACACACTTGCAACAATGCTGCAGAAAACGCATCCTCTGGACTGCGTCCATCCAGCACATGCTGAATA
Source organism: Undibacterium sp. (assembly GCA_025352365.1). GTDB lineage: Bacteria > Pseudomonadota > Gammaproteobacteria > Burkholderiales > Burkholderiaceae_D > Undibacterium. Next base: position 58,403 of record JANXTO010000099.1, read on the forward strand.
TGATTGATGGCTCTTAAACCCAACCAAGCCCCACTGGCTTCATCGCTGGATGGAAAACCCCAGCCACCGACCTCACGACGGGTGCCATCCACTAACATCGCCTCGCCTGCACTGCCTGTGCCTAACGCAATAATCGCACCAGCCGCGCCTTGATGCGCCCCTAACAAAGTTGTCTCGGCATCAGTTCCGATCGCCAAGGAACCAAAGCCTGGATTTTTTACATAGAATTCTGTTGCCCATTGCTTGTTATGAATACCCGCCAAGCCACAACCTGCAGCAATTTCTCGTAAGGGCGGCATCGCCAACCCCGCATCAAAAAACGCTTTTCTGGTAGCGGCAAGAATCGATTGCCAGGCTGACTCAATCCCATGCATCAAACCAGATGGTCCCGCACTGCCCTGACCGACTTCAGTACCGCCAACCTGCACCAGACGCACTCGGGTTCCGGTGCCGCCGCCATCGACGCCTATCAGGTATTGGTATTGATCAATCACTTTCTCGCCCATAGAATTTTTATTGGTTTTCACTAAGTTCTTACTGTTAATTCTGCATTTTGCAGTGCAATAAGACATCCTAGAGCTTTTACATAGTGGTTGTCAATAGGTATTTAAGTGGTATTTAAAAATCTTTTGTACTAGCGAATCATTATTTCTTTTATTGTGCAGAACGATGGGGGTCGCTAACTGTACCTATATTAATCACATCTATCTCAATCAAGAGATCGGATGACAGCTTAGACCAGATTACTTTCACTAAGAAAAAGGTGACGGAGCATATGCCCCGTCACCGATAATTTGAGGGGTTTGAAATCAGCACTAGCATCGGCATCGATATCAAACATCTCAGTCACTCATATTACATTTTTGCGTGCAAAGTCAGATAGAACTGACGACCACTTTGGTACACAGAACGTGGCTGATCTTCATTTAAGGCATAGTATTTTAGCGTTGGATTATTCAAATTTTGCGCATCTAAAGTAATACCAAAATTCTCATTAATCTTATAACCAAAAGAAGCTGACACTGCTCCGGTTGCCGCCTGCGAGAATGCAGTCTGACGATCTAAGCCACTGTAGAAGCTGGACCGATAACTATAGGACAGACGCGCATTAAACTTATCATCTTCGTAGTAACCACTCAGATTGTAAGTATTTTTGGAAGCACCCACGACGTCTTTTGAATCAGCATCTTTGGCATCAGCATAAGTATAGTTAGTAGAGAAACCAAAGTTCTTACCGACTGGCTGCTCATACGCTAACTCGATACCTTTAACCTTGGCGCTGGTATTGGTTGGAACCGATAAAATATACGGCACCATCGCACCTTGTGGTGTCTGAGCACTGTAGGTCATATAGCTCTTAGAGACTTGTCCTATCCCAACATAGCTAGTCAAATCCATATAGAACAAACCTGCGGATAACAAAGAACGCGGTGCAAAATACCATTCTAAGGACGCGTCAAAGTTATTCGAGCGAATCGGTTTCAGATCAGGATTAGCGCCACTACCGCTACCTACACCACCGGCAACTGCTGGCGGACTCAGGCTGATCGCACTTGCCAGTGCGCCGTAGTCTGGGCGAGTCATCGTCTTCGATACAGCAAAACGGGCAACCAGATCTTTGGTGACATCAAGACGTAAATTCCCACTTGGTAAAATATCGTTGTAGGTATTATCGAATTGCTGACGGATGAATGGACCAAACAGGGATGTTGTGATCGCACCAGGCGTCGTAGCGGTGGCAGCAAATGGTAAGGTCACGCTTTCTTTAGTTTGTACAAAACGGATACCAAAGTTACCGCTCCAGCCTTGACCTTCCAGATTGCTTTGGATATACACGGCACTGGTGTTTTCTTTAAGTGCGAACTCAGACGCCCAGTTTTCACGAGAGCCATCGGTCGGACGCAAGGCATATTGCGCGTCATAAGCCGCTAACTGACCAGCGGTATAGGACCAGACGTTGGTTGGAAAATTGCCACCAAGACCACTACCAAAATTACCTGGGTATGACACTGTTCCGCCAGCAGGTAAATTGTTGAATGCAGAGCCATCCAAAACCGGACGTTGATTATTCACAAAATCATTGTTGCGCTTATGCTCGGTCGCACGGACACCAAATTTCAGGTTGGTAAAGACACCCTGATTAATCGCATACTCACCATCTAACTTAGCCCAAGTCTCTTTATCTTTGACACTGACTTGCTGATCACCGAAAATCCAATCCAGACCAGTATTGGCATTGCTGGAATTATTAGTCGTACCCAGATTCCAGTTGGCGGCGCTGCCAATGCCGTTCAAGCCCCAGGAAGCACCACTACCTTTGCCTGTATCCCATTCAGCCACGTCTTGTGTCAAGGTTTTTCCTGTACCACTGGAAGTTCCCAACTGACCATTTAACTTGAAGGACGAATTGACACGCCAGCTTGCTTCAACGCTGACAAAATTAGTATCAGAACCAGCATCAGGACGGGAAATCTGATCGTAGATGCCGTATTGCGTACCAGCGACACCAGTGAAGTTAGCATTGGTCAGAGTTTTTACGCCGTTGGTCGTGCTCACAACATAACCAGGATCAGGCGCTTGTCCTGCACCGCCATTGATGAAGTGGGTGCCCCACATCATATAGTTACGATTATAGTTAGCAGCATCCATCGTCGAACTAAAGGCATTAACATCGATTGTAAAATCATTGCTTGGTTTGAATTGCAAATCAATCAAACCACCCTGACGCTTACGTACTTGTTCAAATAATGCAGAGCCCATTAATCCTGGGTAGTACACTCCAGCCAAATCAGGATTAGACAGGGCAACTTTGCTGTTAGGTGCAATTTTTTCGTAACCCAAAATCTCTTGTCCATCACGGCGCAGGCTACGCTTTTCAGAGAAGGCTTGGATCATGACACCAAACGTATTGGCATCATTCTTCCAGTTCAGCAACGCGCTGATTTGTGGATCGGTCTTCTTAGGCAGATCGGCATACACCGCACCGATAGTCGCTTCAGCAGTAAATTGCTTTTTAAAATCCAGCGGCTTACGGGTAATGATATCGACGGAGCCAGCAACACCGCCCTCAACTAAACTGGCCTCAGATGATTTATGGACTTCAACACGGCTAACCAACTCAGACGGCAACAAGGTATAGCTGACACTACGTCCGACACCAGGACCACTTTGGTTCAGGACAAACCAGTCACCTGCCGCCATGTTGTGACCGTTGATTAAGGTCTGAGTCAAACTTGGGTTGGTGCCGCGCATACTGACGCGATCGTTTTCATCAAAGCCACCTTCGTTACCACTAGCAGAACTTGTTGTAACACCAGGCAAACGCTGCAATGAGTCAGCGACGTTTTTATCTGGCATTTTGCCGATATCTTCGGCAGTGATTACATCCAGATGTGAATCCGCGTTACGTTTTTGATTTAAAGACTGTTGTGCAGCAGCGCGAATACCCGTAACTACCACTTCTTGTGCTGCCGGATCGGCTTGCTGCGCTTGTGCTGACATTGCGACTGTCATGATTAGCACTGCAACACCGGACGCGATTGGCGTCAGTTTAGGCGTTGATTTAGGTGCTAACTTAAGTGTCAGATTACTTTTCATTTACTCCCCCAAGATTTATCAATCAAAACAATTTGATGCCCTGCTGCGAGATATTTTTTTCTATACAGAAGAGCGTTTCGATACCACCCGCGATACTGCAACTTACCAATTCAAACATACAAAACCACTTAAATGCCACAATTTAAAACTAACTCTATAAAACGACACAAGGTCTTTACTTGCTCAATCAGGCCATGGCGTTTCAAATGCGCAGACCATGGTTAAATAAAAACTAAATCTGATTGAGAAAGATAAAAAATCTCTAGCAAGATCACTCTCATGCTTTTTATCTTTGAGGCGACTGATACTTTGATTTTCGCCTGAAATAGGAAGCAGTGGGCTCACTGTAGTTAGCGTAAAAGTGGCTGTCAAGCGGTATCTACGTGGTATTACTGATACTCATATTGGTACTAATAAGAAGAATTAAACAAACATTACAAGCCATTGATTTACATGAATAATTATTTAATTCAAATATGTTTTTTATAAAAGTGGACTGATTAGTTTTTACAACAAACAAATAAGCTTAATCATTTATCAGATAAACGATATTACAAAGAAATTTTTTCTGACGGGAGCTTTTCTTGGACGTTCTCGCTTGAACAACAGGCTTAAAAATCGATACAAAATTTGTCCATTGTCATAGACAGAAACCGTCTATTTTTTTGAAAAATAAACAAAGGAAATCAAACTCATCGCAATCCAATTAGCGAATGAGTCATAAAATACCATTCAGGACTGGATATATAATTGGTATTAATGTCTTATCTAACGATGAAGTACACTCAGCGTCATTCGTGATTTTTTGAATCAAAACAAGGCAGCAACCCGACCACAACCACCCGCTTCGCCAGTATGAATTTGAGAAGCCAGATCAAAGTACATCGTTACTTTTAAAGAATACAACTCATGTCAAACCTTGAATTGAAGCCACTGAGAGAATTTGATCAACTAGATGAAACAACTTTTTTGCGCGATGTAATTGGTGCGCACCAGCCCTGCGTCTTACGCGGATTTGTTAAACATTGGCCCTCAGCTCAGCAAGCGTCGGCAGAGGCTACTTATCGTTATTTAAAAAATCTGGATAACGGTGCTGCCGTCGATGCGATACTGACACCGCCCCAAGAGGACGGCCGTATTTTTTATAATGAGACGTTGGATGGTTTTAATTTTTTACGGAATAAATTATCAATCTCGGCAGTGTTAGATCAAATCATGCGCTACAGTCAGTTTGATCAAGCACCTTCCGTAGCGATACAAAGTGCATTGATCGCTGAATGTCTTCCCGGCTTTTTGGTGGACAATGTTTTGCCATTCATGAGTGAGCAAATCGCTCCCCGAATCTGGCTTGGCAACAAGGTGACGACACCTGCTCATATTGACACTTCCTACAATATTGCCTGTGTTGTCAGCGGTAAGCGACGTTTTACGATCTTCCCACCAGATCAGGTAGCCAACTTGTATATTGGCCCTTTAGACTTTGCACCAACCAACTCACCGATAAGTCTGGTGTCGTTCAAACAGCCGGATTTTCAGCAATTCCCCCGATTCAAACAAGCACTGGAACATGCTCTCGTTGCAGAGCTGGAGCCTGGTGATGCAGTCTATATCCCAACTTTGTGGTGGCATCATGTGGAGTCGCTGAGCAAGTTCAATATCTTGATCAACTATTGGTGGGGCGGCCCGATCCGCACTGAACAAACGCCAAGTACGCCCTTTGAATGTCTGGTGCATTGCCTGACAAATTTAAAACAACTACCGCCAGATCAAAGAGCCGCCTGGGGTGCCTTGTTTCAACATTATGTATTTTCCAAAGACGATCCTGCAGCGCATATTCCGTCACATAGACGCGGCGTTATGGATGGCAGAACTGAATGATTTGTCTTAGCTGGCGAACACGCATTTTTCACGCGCGACTAAAAAGAAATTACTTTTGAATGATTAGCGCAAGGTCTTTTGCGCTGCCTCGTGAACCATCGAAGAAATACGATCCAGATAAGTTGAACTAATTCTCCAGCGATGCCAATACAAAGAAATATCTAGCGGATACTTCTTCGCGATATGGATCAGTTCCCCTCGCTGCAAAGCTGACTCAACAATGTGCTCTGGCATCATGCCCCAGCCAAGACCTGCGCACGCCGCCCGAAAAAATGAGCGGGTAGATGGAATCATGTGCACACGAGGTCGGATTAAATTTGTCGTGAACCGTGATATAAAAACGTCTTGTAAGGCATCCTTTTGATTGAACTTCAACATAGGGGCAAGCTCAAGTGCTTTTGCATTAACGCCCTTTGGGAAATAGCGTGTCTTGAACTCCGGTTTAGCAACTGCCAGATAACGCATGACGCCCAGCGGCTCAACTTTACATCCTTGGATTGCATCTGCGCTGGCACTCACGCCAGCCATTACGCTACCTTCGCGCAATAGCGCCATTGAGTAATCCTGGTCCTCGGTTCTGACATCCAATATCATCGAACCATCAAGTGCAACCGCCTGAAATACTGAGCTAAACCAGCTATCCAACGAATCCGCATTCAAGACAATCGGAATTCTTACGGCAACAGAAGCATCTTCTGTTTGCACAGATAAACCAGAAAACATTTCTGATTCCAGCAAAGCCACCTGCTCAGCATAACGCAGAAATATACGCCCTGCTGCCGTAGGCTGGCAGGGTGTTGTGCGTTGGATCAGGATTTGCCCCAAACGATCCTCAAGCAACTTGATTCGCTGACTAATTGCTGAAGGTGTCAGGTTTAACTTCCGGGCAGCAAGCTCAAAGGTTCCCTCATTCAGTACGGCAGCAAATGCGGATAGCTGGGCATTATCGACTTTGATATTCATTTTTTCTAATGTAGATTAAAAATATTTAGCTTTACTTAATGATTCTAGCTGAATAATCTGCGCTATCCCTTTATTACTCTACTGATTGTGCTAGGTTTATATGATCTCTGATTTTCTCTCTGGATTTCTATCGGGAGCAACCCTCATCCTCGCCATCGGGGCTCAGAATTCTTTTGTCTTACGACAAGGTATACGGAATGAGCATATTGTTCCGGTCGTTCTGGTGTGCTCCTGCGCCGACGCATTGCTGATCATGGCTGGGGTTGCAGGTCTGGGACTACTGATTCAATCTAACCCAGTTGTACTGACTTTCGCACGATATGGCGGAGCGATATTTTTGGCGGCATATGGTATCGCTGCGGGAAAGCGAGCACTCCAGTCAAATCGCCTGGTAGTTAACACCGAGATTGGCGCATCCCTGGGCACCGCCATAGCGACTTGTCTAAGCTTCACTTTTCTCAATCCACATGTTTATCTGGATACAGTGATCCTTCTGGGCTCGCTAGCCAATCAGCGCCAAGGCACGGGTCGATGGATTTTTGGACTTGGCGGCTCAATGGCTAGTTTCGCCTGGTTCTTTGCGCTGGGGTTCGGTGCACGCAAACTAGCGCCGCTATTCAGCAAATCAATCGCATGGCGCTTATTGGATACGGCGATCGCAATTTCTATGATCGGACTCAGCGTGATGCTATTCATAGGCTGAGAATACTGACGCCGGAAAACCTCATCCATACAGGTCGTTTGCTAGTAGTTATTTATTCACTCTAGTTTCGATCATGTTTGCTCATTAAAAACTATTGAGTGATTTACAGCTAATAAAACAGTCCTGCAACAACCCTACCCAATTCTTTCTCAGTATGGAAATACCCTTACTGTTCCTGAGCTAGATAAACACCGCCAACCGTCCAACAAGCCTAGAAGTAAGTTGTTTTTTAAATTTTTATAGATGATACTAATAATCTATTTTATTTATGACGATTATCATCTATGATACATCTATTGACCAAATCGGGAGTAGGTAATGCCACGGGTATCACGCGAACAGATGGAATCCAATCGTGCGACGATTGAAGATGTTTCGGCTCAGCTATTCCGCGAGCAAGGTATCGCTGGCGTCAGTGTGGCGGATTTGATGTCGGCAGCTGGGCTGACGCATGGCGGGTTTTATGGCCACTTCGCCTCAAAGGACGAACTCGCCGCTGTCGCCTGTGAACACGCCTTTGCAAAAGCGGCACAGAGCCGGGAAAAACGCACAAAACAAGCAGGCTCAGGCGTGGACGGTGCCGCCAGTTTAAAAAACTATGCCGACCATTATCTGACCTCGCGCCATAGAGATAATGCCGGACAAGGTTGCCCGGCAGTGGCATTTGCGACGGATGTGATGCGCGAAACGCCGGGTAAACCAGTGCGCGACGCCTATCTGAGTGGCATTAAAAATATGGCAAAAGCGCTTGAAACTATGGCGGGTGCTGGCGTGCAAACTCAGCGTGAGCAAGCACTGGTGGCAATGGCAACCGTGGTCGGCGCAATGACGCTGGCAAGAGCGACCAAGGGCGATCCTTTGTCAGATGAATTGCTGGCGGCGGTACGCGGATTTTTTGCACATCAAAATGCAGATTAATAATCTTGAAACTGATTACTGAATTGATCAAGAAGTTAATCCGAGTTAATTAGTAAAACCATGCTGTAAACCCATATTGAAAGATCGTATGCAAACCGCTCCCAGCACTAACATAAGCGCTCAAATGAGCGCTACTCCAGATACGATAAAGCTAGTAGCGGCAACCGCCATACCTGATACATCAATGGATGCACGCACCAAGCTGTTGCTGGAAGCACCGATTTTATCGACCTTATTGCGGCTAGGCGCACCAAATGTATTAGTCATGGCGGCACAAGCTGCAGTGGGTTTGATCGAAACTTATTTCGTCGGCAAATTAGGCACCGATGCGCTGGCAGGTATGGCGCTGACCTTCCCTGTTGTGATGCTGATGCAAATGATGTCGGGCGGCGCAGTGGGCGGTGGAATTGCATCGGCGATTGCGCGGGCGCTGGGTGCCCGGCGACGGGCTGACGCTGATGCCTTGGTGTTGCATGCAATGCTGATTGCGCTTGGATTTGGATTGACGTTTACGCTGATTGTGCTGACGGGCGGACATTGGCTGTATAGCCAGATGGGCGGCAATGGCGGCTCGCTGGATGCTGCACTTACTTATTCCAGCTGGGTGTTCTCAGGTGCGGTGCTGATCTGGTTATTTAACTGCTTCGCAGCGATTATCCGAGGCACCGGCAATATGGCTTTTCCAGCGATGGTGACATGCGTGGGAACGGTGGTATTGATTCCTTTGTCACCCTTGCTGATCTTTGGCTGGGGACCTGTCCCGCCTATGGGTATTGCCGGCGGTGCGATGGCCTTGCTGGCCTATTATTTTGTCGGTTGTATCGTATTTTTTATTTACTTGCGATCCAGCAAAAGCTTATTACGCCCAACTCTGGTCAACTTCACATTCCAGAAAAAATTGTTTGGCGACATTTTAAAAGTGGGATTGATCGGCGCAGTATCTACGGTTGCGACCAATGTCACCATTGGTATTGCGACGGCATTTGTGGGCAGCTTTGGCACTGCCGCGATTGCCGGTTATGGCACTGCCTCACGGCTCGAATATTTGCTGGTACCGCTGGTATTTGGCTTGGGCGGCCCATTAGTCACCATGGTCGGCACCTGCATAGGCGCAGGTCAGCATGAGCGGGCTTTGCGGGCAAGCTGGATTGGCGCTGGCATGGCGTTTTTGGCCACAGAACTGATTGGTTTATGGGCAGCATTCTTCCCGCACGCCTGGCTGAGTATTTTTAACAGCGACCCGGCGATGCTGGAAGCGGGTTCACAATATCTGCATATTGTGGGTCCAATGTATGGTTTTTTCGGACTGGGTCTGACGCTGTATTTTTGCTCGCAAGGAGCTGGGCGTTTGATGTGGCCGTTGCTAGGTAATATTGTCCGCCTGTCGGTTGCTGGTATCGGTGGCTGGATGGCAATGCATCATAGCGGCGGCTTGGCTGGTGTATTTTTGGCGCAAGCTGTTGCGCTGGTGATTTATGGGGTAGTCAATGCGACTGCGATTGCTGGCGGCGCTTGGTTTGGCCCAATCGGATGGCCACGTACCACCAATGGTTTGCTGCGACGATTGAACCATGAAAGAGCCGCGTCAGCTTAGGCCGCTCGCCTGCAAGTGATGGTTCTTAAAGCTGTTGCTCTGAGGGCTGCGGTTGTTAGAGCAACAGCAAGATTACGGCTAAAGGCACGCAGAAACGACATGCGTCCCGGTGAGCTTTGTTGAATGATTCAGTTAGCTGATAATTGAAAAAACGATCCGGTGCGCCCTTTATCATCGGCCTGAATAAACAACATGGCGAAGGATTATAAACAAGCAGTTATCTACGTAAAAATTTGGCAAATTTAATATACTCCCCATTTATTTTACCAAATATGCCTTATTGTCCAATTAATAAATGGACACTCCATATATACCTAGTGGGAGTATATTAAATTGACCATAATAAAAAGATCTATTCTCACGCTGAATAGATGTGTTTAATCATCGCCTGACTACCCTTTTGTCCACATTCATATCGCCATCACCTGGCAACTATCGCGATGTCAGGCACGCTTTAGTAGTGCTAGTGATCAGGCAAGGGTATCCATTCCGACTCACCCGGCACCGGCGGGAACAGGCTTGTGTCCTGATTGGCCCATGCTAGTTTCGCGGCCTCTAAACGCTCCTTAGAAGTGGACACAAAATTCCACCACAAGCTAGGCGCTTTCTCCAAGGCGTCGCCGCCCAACAGCATCAAAATACTATCGGCATCGGCCTTGATCACAACATCCTCGCCAGCTTCTAGCACAAGCAGCGTGCCCGCCTCTATAGGCTGCCCATTCACAACGACGCCGCCACTGATAACGTATAAGCCTCGCTCAGCGTACGCCGCCGCTGTCGCCGGAATATCCAGCGTAGCGCCCAGATCCAGCCATGCGGCAACATATAAAGTGGGGCTATGACAAACCACTGGCGAAGTCTGGTCAAACACCCGACCTGCCAAGACATGCAGCCGCACGCCAGTCCATTCAATCCGTGGCAATTCATCCGCCGGATAATGATGGAAGGCTGGCGCAATCTCTTCATCTTTTTCCGGCAACGCCACCCACATCTGCAAACCCTGCACTGCGATGCCTTGTTCACGGATATCCTCAGGCATACGTTCTGAATGCACTATCCCACGTCCCGCAGTCATCCAGTTAATATCTCCAGGCACAATCCGCTGCACACTACCCAGACTATCTCTGTGCATCATTGCGCCGCTAAACAGGTAGGTCACCGTTGCCAGACCAATGTGTGGATGGGGTCTGACGTCACCAGCGTGCCCACCTGGAGTGAAGAACGCCGGACCCATATGATCAAAAAATACAAACGGTCCGATGCGTCTTATCGTTGCATCCGGCAGCAAACGCTTCACTGGGAAGCCAATATCGCGGGTCTGGCCGCGAATTAATTTAATGGTCATAACAATCTCCTGAAAACGATTAAATTGAGGATTTATTAAAATTATCTCTGCAAGGCATCGTGACGATGAGATTACTTTATACGGATAAGCTGTCGTAGTTGCAATCCGACCGAACATAGCGTGTCAGATAATGAACGTCTGAAATAGGCAAATTGCGGTTAGTAGCGATCATCAAACGTACGTCTGGTTGAGACTGAGAGGTGACACTAGCGATGATGTTTTAAGGTTTGAGATGAGAGGTGGCGCGCGGCTTGCAGAGTGCTGTTCTCTCGATTGAATCGTTAAGTGCTTCACGCTTCATGGACGTCCCTACGAATCTTGACGCTTGCCGCGAAAGCTTGACCAGCAAACGAGACCATATTTGCGCGCGATGTGTTGATAGTATAACGGACCGACCAATGAGCCGACCGCAAAGCAAGCTGCCATGAACCATAAGACCTCTACCGCTGACAAGTGATGCCTAGCAGGATGACTAAGTGTCGAGTAGAGCCACAACATCGGCGGGATTATGGCGAGGCATGCGCCGCTGATAAGCCCCAAGACAATGAAACTCGTAAATGGTGGTGGCGGACACTCAATCCCGAGGGACCACATCCAACGCCACAGCTTAGGCACGGCATTGTTTCTTGCCACTCCTTGCGCCACCATGTATTCCTCGTACTGCTCGACACGTTCTCGATGGTTCATAAGCACCTAGCGTTTGAATTATGGAGTGCACTTTAGTGCGTAACGCTTGAATGAGGAGTTAGGCATTGCGACTCCTAAACAGACCTACCAAAAAAAATCCGACGAGTAGCCCAATGCAAGACCCTAAAGCCCATACCAGAAAAACGGAAGGCGTCGATGGTTGCGGAAACTGCTCAAAAGCAGTGGTCAGAAGACTAAATGTAACCAGTGCAGCAGGCACTATACGTGAACTGCGCGGCGACAAGATACCAGCAAGAAAGCCAGCTATGGCTGATCCAAGAAATACAGATGCTTGAAGCGCGAACCAAACTTGATGACTAGCATCGGTTGGGTTTTCTAGCCACAGAGACTTGTCATTCGTTTCGAGCGACCACATACGTATAGCTACAAGCACAAGAATAGGAAGAAAAGTCTTTAACCCCAGTTGTGTAAGACTGCCAACACATATTCCTAACCAAACCTTGGGCTTTAATGGAGTTTCGTTTTGGGGTTGTTCTGACATGTAGTGCCTAACGTAACGGTGAACGGATATCCGTCCAAAAATTAATAAAATACTGAGGCATCTCGCGGCCAGTCCGATCGACCATCCTGTTATAGGACTTCAAACGTCGCCTCCATTGTCTTAAGATCGTAATCTAAGAGATATTTGTGGTGCTTCCTGTACAAACTAGCCAAACGTTCATGGTTAGACCCCACAACATCCATGCCTCGATCATCATATGGAAATACATTACACCCGCAGATAAATTGATTAGGTGCACTGAACAAAATGGTCGAGGTCTTATGCTATCGAAATCAACCGCGAGTGCACACCATAAAGCACTTTGAATCAATCTCATGGGTACCTCAAACGCAACGAACTCAGACCCAAACAACCAAAGTAGCTTATCTATGTTAAAAACTGTATTCGTGATAAGTCCCATAGCTTACGCATCGAGGAAGCTTATGTCTACTGGACCTAATCATGTGTCAAAGTTCGCCCCTATGCAGACGCTCAAGAAAATCATTTGACCAGCTCCTAAGGGCACAACCGCGACATTCACGATCTGATGCATCCTGTCAGATCGAGTGACAACTTGCACAGATCAGCGCTACAACACAGCGGATGCGGTTTTGCATAAGTCCTGAAATTATTTTGATTTGCGACGGTATCAGCGTATCAGCTTGCTGGTATTCCGTTTCGTCCGCTACACTAAATCATCCTCCTAAATATCTCCGGGACTTGCTCACATCTGCATCGATTGCCGCTATGCCACTTAGTTATCTCGCTCAACTGACCTCACCCCAACGCACGGCGCAAGCCAATTTGCATTTAGGTGTTGCCTTAGCTTGTAATGCTGGCGCGGTTAACGCTGGTGGATTTTTAGCGGTGGGGCAATATACCTCGCACATGACGGGGATCGTCTCCTCAGCCGCAGATGACATTATTTTAGGCCGGCTGATACCCGCATTTGCGGCATTGCTGATGCTTGCTGCGTTTATCTCAGGATCAGCCAGCACTGCAATCATCGTGAATTATGCCAAGCGCAATACGCCAGACTATATCTACACACCGGTATTACTTTTAGAAGCCAGTTTGCTTTTACTATTTGGTCTAGTCGGTACGACATTGCGCCAGCATGAAGTGATCACGGTATCGTTCACCGCGGTATTGTTGTGCTATGTGATGGGATTACAAAATGCGCTAATTACTAAAATTTCTAACGCAGAAATCCGTACCACGCATGTCACAGGTTTAGTCACAGATATAGGGATTGAATTGGGTAAATTAGTTTACTGGAACTGTAACAAAACCATCCCCAGTCAATCGGAAGTCGTCGCCAATCGCACTAAATTAAAAATACAATCAATGCTGATCTCGGCATTTTTTATTGGAGGCTTAGTCGGCGCAGCAGGATTCAAATATCTGGGATTTATTTCTACTTTGCCGCTGGCGATTGCGCTGGTGACTTTATCTTTGGCGCCACGATTTAAATCCTCATAAAAAAAACCGCCAGTAATTTCTCACTAGCGGTTTTACTTAGTTTGCTCGCAGATTTCAATCCAGCTTAGCGGCATGCTCACGGGTCGCATGGAACACCACACCAGGCCAACGTTCTTGTGTCAACTTTAAATTGACACCGGAGGTCGCCAGATAAGCCATATTGCCAGCAGCATCAAAAGCAATATTGCCGCCAGCGCTGGAGCGTTCAAAATCAGCCAGCATTTTTTTATCGTCGCAAGTAATCCAACGTGCGCTGCTGATGCTGGTGCCTTCAAACACAGCATCGACACCATATTCATTTTTAAGCCTGCTTGCTACCACTTCAAACTGCAATACTCCAACCGCGCCCAATACCAAATCGCTGCTGACCACGGGCTTAAATACTTGTACCGCGCCCTCTTCACCCAACTGCTGTAAACCCTTTTGCAATTGCTTGATTTTGAGCGGATTGAGAATCCGTGCTGTGCGGAAAAAATCAGGTGCGAAGTAAGGAATCCCTGTGAACTGCAATAACTCGCCCTCAGAAAAACTATCGCCAATTTGCATATTGCCGTGATTCGGCAAACCGATAATATCGCCTGCATAAGCTTCTTCCACCTGCTCGCGGGAAGACGCCATAAAGGTTACGACCGAAGACACTTTGATCTCGCGGTTCAAGCGTAAATGCTTGAGTTTCATGCCGCGCTCAAAGCGGCCAGAACAAACCCGCAAGAAGGCGATACGGTCACGGTGAGCGGGGTCCATATTCGCTTGAATTTTAAAAATAAATCCAGTGAACGGCACCTCTTTTGGTGCTATCGAACGCACGCTGGCATCACGCTCACGCGGTGCCGGCGCCCAATCCAGCAAGGCATTCAGAATTTCGCGCACGCCAAAGTTGTTGATTGCAGAACCGAAGAAGACCGGCGTCTGAACACCTGCCAAAAAATCATCCAGACTAAATGGATGGGAGGCGCCGTGCACCAGTTCCACTTCCATTTTTAACTGTTCAATTTCTAGCGGGAACATTTCTGCGAGGCGAGGATTATTGATTCCGCTGACGACTTCAAATTCTTGATCGGCACGCTCGCTACCTGGTGTGAAGAGCAAAATTTCATCGCGCAAAATATGGTACACACCGCGGAAAGTTTTACCCATACCGATTGGCCATGTGACCGGAGCACACTTGATTTTTAATACCGATTCCAACTCATCCAGCAATTCCAGAGGATCGCGGGTTTCACGATCCATCTTGTTGACAAAGGTGATGATCGGCGTATTGCGCATGCGGCATACATTTAGCAGCTTGAGGGTTTGCTCCTCCACACCTTTGGCTGCGTCAATCACCATCAAGGCAGAATCAACCGCCGTCAAGACGCGATAAGTATCTTCAGAAAAATCCTGGTGGCCTGGTGTGTCTAGCAAATTGACGACGTGATCACGATATTCAAACTGCATCACGGAGGATGCGACAGAAATGCCGCGCTGCTTTTCAATCTCCATCCAGTCCGAGGTGGCATGGCGACCACTCTTACGTGCTTTGACCGTGCCCGCTAACTGAATCGCACCGGAAAACATCAAGAGTTTTTCGGTCAGCGTGGTTTTACCCGCGTCTGGGTGAGAAATAATGCCAAAAGTACGGCGACGCTCAACCTCGCGGTTAATCAAATCACTGGAAACGGTGACAGAGGGCTGAATTGCTTCAGAATCGGCGGGAGAATTGAGGTCAGACACGGTATTGGCCAAATTAAACAAAAGCTGACTAGTTTAACGGGGTTTAGGGTTTGTGTCGAATAAGGAGGATAGTTAGAATAAATTGCAGAATATTTTTATTCTAATATTTTATGAATACACGGTGACATATTTTTCAATGAGCTATTCCGGCGTGCTAACGAATACTGGTAGTGCCTGATCAATCATGTTTTTATTATTAACTTGCAATAAATCGGCGTAATAGACTTACTTAAGTAAATTACATCTTTTCATCAATCTTCAAGCGGGGCAAACCTTTCTTTGCAGCATCCGCACATTGCTGAACTACCCAGGCCTTGGCATCCCCATAATTATCAAAAAATTGAATAGGACAAACGCCTTTGTAGAATTTTTCATACACTGGTTCGATAAAGTTACGTCCTTCAACATCTTGTTTTGCCACAAACGCACTGCAAACCAAATGACGCTTATCTACTGCAATTTGTGCTCTGTATGCTAGTGTTTCTAAGGCTTCGCGAGAACACAGCAAAGAATCATGCATAATCCCTACCGTGCCCCAAAGTCCTTTTTCAGAAATTTCTTCGATATGGGGCATCATCGCGTTAAACCAAGCGTCCAGTAATTCAATATTCCATTGGCCACGCACCTCTGACACCAATACTTGGTCATCAATATAAGTGGTAAAGCTTCCGTGTGGTCGCATACAGTCTTTTTTTGCGGATAGAAGAATAAAATTTCAGCAATGCGTACTAATATTCGTAGTATTGCGTGTGGCAGGCATATCTGAAATGAAGCTCGTTATCCGCTTAATGGTTTATTGATGTTATTAAGCAATAATTATAAGGAATAACTATCAAGCATCAAACATAAATAAGAAGCTTGCTAGAGTGAGAGATGCAATAAAAGAATCAGCGAAAAAATAGAAGCGATTCCTAGTACAAGATAATATCGACTCAGATAATCAAATAATTACTAATATCTAGAGTGTATCTTACGTTGGTTCATTCTAAAAAACTGTCAATGATAGTTAAACTTCTTGCACATATCTTGGTGCAAAAAACGTTTAAAAAAAGCGATTTTCCACATAACAATATTTAAATACAGACGATCGCATAAACCAGTAGATAAAGGCTTTTGATGTTTTATGTAAAACGAGTACAAAAACGGGACGAACTGCAAAAAATATTTGCCTTGCGCTACCAGGTGTATTGCATCGAAAAATTGTTTCTTGATCCGAAAGATTATCCTTCTGAAACAGAACAAGACGAATATGATGACTCTGCAATTCATCTGGGCGCCTTTGCACACGGCGAAAATATTGTTGGCAGCCTGCGTTTAGTACGATCGACGAATATGCATTTCCCTATTTTTGATCATTGTGCAGTCAAAGATTTGCCAAAAGATGCATCGCCGCTAGAGTTTGCGGAAATCTCACGCCTTTTAATCAGCAAAAAAAACGCTCTACCATGCGCCCCGACAAATTAATCGTACCTACAGGCATCGGCGAGCAACGCAATGACTTCACTGATTTCGGTATTTCTGACTTATTGATGGAATTGTTCCGGGTGATGTTTTCTTATGCGAAACAGCGTGACATTAAATATTTGCTGGCTGCAATGGAGCCAAGTCTGATGCGGCTGCTACAACGTTATCATTTTAATTTTCGGCAAATTGGCCCGGCAACTGATTATTATGGACAAGTCATTCCATGTATCGCATCGATTGCAGAAATTGAACGACAAGTAGCAGAGAAAAATCGGGATTTTTATCTGCAATTCGCAAAACATCTGAAGGATCCGAGTAGTACATTTATTGAGGAGACTATGTGGCCTCCAAAAGATTTTTCGCCCTATTGAAAAACCAAGTGGTGATGGCAGCCTTAGCAAAAAAATGGTTTAATCTTTCGCGCAGAAAAGAATTCAGAAATACCGCTATTGCGGCTACTACCAACATAACGGCCATCCGCAGCATTCTACGAAGCACCAGACATTGAACTTACTCATATTGCCATTACCAATCACTTGGACTCTTTGAAATTGTATGAATAAACATATCAACAAAAAATTAGTCGCTGGCCTGCTAGCTAGCCTGGTTTATTTACCTCAACTGGCTTTTGCCTGGGGCGCTGACGGGCACCAAACAGTAGGCGCGATTGCCGATACGATGCTGGTCGGGACTAAGGCGGGTGAAAAAGTTAAATCTATTTTGGGCAATCGCAGTCTGGAGCTAGTATCCGTGTGGGCTGATTGTGCAAAAGGTATCAGCCCTGAAAAAGACTACGCTTACACCGTGCCAGGACGCTATCCAGAATGTCAGCCATTTGAAAATCCGGAAGACATCAAGGCACTGGCTGATTTTGTCCGTCGCAATCAAAGCAACTGTAACCCGGCCACGGATGAAGAAAGCTGTCACAAACAATATCACTACTCCGATGTGAGCTTGCAGCACGACCACTACAAAACGGGCTATACAGGGACGAGCGATCATGATGTAGTGCACGCGATTCAGGCAAGTATCGATGTGCTGAGCGGCAAACCGGCACCAGCGCCATTTAGCATTAAAGATCAGCGCGAAGCCTTGGAGTTGCTGACACATTATGTTGGCGATATCCACCAGCCTTTGCATGTAGGCTCAATTTATCTTGATGCAGACGGTAAAATCATTAATCCCGACGACACGCAATATGACAAAACATCTAATACCATTGGCGGCAATGCCTTAAATTGCCCTTGTGGTAATTTACATTCGCTGTGGGACGATGTGCCGCTGAATTTTAAGCGCGGCAGGATGAACGAGTCGTTGACGAAAAAAGCGAAAACTGTTGCCGTAGATGCAGCGCCAATACAAGAATGGCCAGTGCTGTGGGCAGACGAATCGATCCGCAACGCCCGTCTGGTTTTTGGCGGCGCGCAATTTAGTCAGCGTACACCCAACGTCAAAGGAAATAATTGGTCTATCGCCTTACCGTTAGCATATGAAAAAACCATGTATAACGTCAAAGAAGATGCGTTGACGAAAGCTGGCGCTCATCTGGCGCAAGTATTGCAAGCCATCTGGCCAGAATAATTTTCATCTGAATCACAATACGGCGCTTTTTAGCTCTATGCTACAGCGCCTTTAGTTTCAACAGCTATCGCCAGTTATTATCAATATTCACCTGCAGTCCCCAATAGTTCTCGTCCGGCATTTACTTTGATTTTTTCGATACTTTCCTACTTTCAGGAGCACGCATGTCTTTCACCCCAATCCGCTGGATAAAAAACAGCATTGTTTTTGTCTGGAATGCTCTGGATTTTAGCCGCCGCCTTATTCTTAATTTAATCTTGCTGACTCTGATTATCGTGATTGCCGTTGGCATTTTCTCTGGCCCAGGCAAAAAATTGGATGATAAAACTGCGCTGATGCTGACATTAAAAGGCAGCCTGGTTGAACAAAACGCCGGTAACGCACGCGATACTTTGCTGGCAGAAGCCCAAGGTACGGCACAAAAAACGATGCAGCTACGCGATATTTTGGCGGTGCTGGACAGCGCATCCAAAGACCCAAAGATTACTAGCCTGGTCCTCATGACAGATGAGATGCAAGGCGCAGGTTTGCCGATGTTGCGCGAAGTCGCTGCGGCGATTGATCGCTTTAAAGCTAGCGGCAAAACCGTAGTGGCTTGGGGCTCCAGTTTTGATCAGCGCCAATATTTTTTAGCCTCGCATGCGACTGAAGTGTATATGCATCCAATGGGTAATGTGATGCTGACTGGTTTTGGTCGCTATCGCAATTACTACCGCGATGCGCTCGACAAACTCGGCATCACAGTCAACTTGATTAAGGTCGGTACTTATAAGAGTTTTGCCGAGCCTTATATCGCCAACGAACCATCGGCCGCAGCAACTGAAGCTGAAAGTTATTTGTATAACGCGATGTGGGCAAGTTATACCGGCGATGTAGAAAAAGCCCGTAAATTACCCGCTGGTAGCATCATGCAAGGCATCAACCAATTACCCGATTTGCTAAAAGCGACTAACGGTGACGCAGCAAAAATGGCGGTCAATGCCAAGCTGTTGGATGGTCTGAAAACCCGTGATGAAATTCGCCAATTAATGATTTCCAAAGGTGCTCGTGACGATCAGAACAAGAGTTTTAAGCAAGTAGCATTTGACGATTATCTGGCCTCACTAAGACCAAAAATTCTGGGCGATGCCATCGGTGTTGTCATCGCTTCTGGCGAGATCAGCGAAGGGATGGCGCCACCGGGAGCGATTGGCGGCCTCTCTACTGCCAACCTGATCCGCAAAGCGCGTGAGGATGACCAGATCAAAGCAATCGTTCTGCGTGTTGATTCCCCTGGCGGCAGCGCCTTTGGTTCGGAACTAATCCGTCGCGAACTGGAGTTGACCCGTAGTGCAGGCAAACCGGTCGTGGTCTCTATGGGTAACGTGGCAGCATCTGGCGGCTATTGGATATCGATGGCATCTGACGAAGTGATCGCCGACGCGACCACTGTCACTGGATCAATCGGTGTATTCGCTATCTTGCCAACTGCTGACAAAGCCTTAGATAAAATCGGCGTACATACTGGTGGCACAACCACAACCTGGTTGGCGGACGGCTTCAATCCGCTACGTCCGCTGGACCCTAAATTTGGTGAAGTGATACAAGCCAGCATCAACCACATCTATGATGATTTCACGACCAAAGCAGCCAAGGCACGCAAAACTACGCCAGAGAAAATTGATGCAGTAGCACAAGGCCGTGTCTGGACAGGTCAGCAAGCCAAAGATCGCGGTTTGGTCGACACGGTTGGCACCTATGGCGATGCTCTGGCATCGGCAGCCAAGCGCGCTAAACTCGGTGCGGATTACCGCACTGTGTATATTGAGCGCGAGCCATCCAAATTTGATCGCGTCTTCAGTATGTTTGGTACATCCGTCGCAAAAGCATTTGCTACCGTATTAAACGACCAATTCAAAGTGGCGATTGTCCCGACTGGCCTACCACCAGAATCCGCCATGCAGATGGCAAAAGAACTGAGCTGGTTATCTGACATCAATAAAGGTAACAAAGGCTATGCGGCGATGACACATTGTCTGTGCAGCGTCCCTTAATAACCGGATGTAGCACGATGATCTGGCTCGATTTGATTCTGTCTGACTTGATTTGATGTAGCTCTGCCAGAACGAGTAAGGGTAAAAACTAAAAAGGGTAAGCAATAAGATGCTTACCCTTTTTTTCTTCCAAAATTATATGTATCAGCAGTGAGAATAACTTCGTTTGGCGGCTCTGATAGAAATTCTGGGATAATGCACGGTCTTCACTAAGATACTTCATTTCTTATCCTGTCTTCTTACTCAAGCATCCACACTATGTTCACACCACCTAGCGCCAGCACCAAGCCCGATTACCAATTACTTGTTCGCCAAGTGATCAGCATTTTGGAAGGCGAAACCGATCTCACCGCCAACGCGGCACAATTTTCCGCACTGGTTTATGACACCATCGCTGATTTAAATTGGGCAGGTTTTTATCTGGTAAAGCCGGCCAAAGCATCGGCGCCTGGTGCCAACACAAACAAGCAAGAATTATTGGTCGGCCCTTTCCAAGGCAAAGTTGCTTGCGCCCGGATCGCATTTGGCAAAGGTGTTTGCGGTACATCAGCAGCAGAACGCAAAACAATACTGGTACCCGACGTGCATGCATTCCCTGGCCATATCGCCTGTGACTCGGCATCGAATGCGGAGATCGTTATTCCCGTGATCAAGCATGGTGAATTATTTGGCGTGTTCGACATCGACAGCCCAAGCGTGAACCGGTTTAGCGCAGAAGATCAGCAAGGATTAGAGGCTATGGTTGCGGCGTTTGTCGATGCGACGGATTTTAGCTAAGGCTGAAATAGCTGTCTGTATAAAATCTAAACCCAGATTTTCCATTGGGATTTGAGCTAATGGAAATCTGGGTTTATTTGTCTGCAACTATCTAAACTGTTCTACGCTATTTCAATATATCTCAAAATAGAAAAACAATATACTGGGTAGATGTATCATAATTAGATGCCGTATTGCCCAATGATTATTTGGACGACTCATAAAAATTAGCGCATACTCCCCATAATCTACTTGATAGATATCCAGATCAAGCTTGCAGAATGTTTTTAAATCCAGCGTTGAAATTAAGTTTTAGAATGCGGTTTAAAAGCATGCGTCTCAAAATTCCAAACGCTGAGCTCAAGCCTTCAGCTTTTTCGCCTCTTCTTCGTACAACTCTTTCTTCGATAACTTACCTACTGGCGTCTTCGGCAAGTCAGCCCGAATTTCCATGGTTTGTAGCATCTCGTGTTTACCTAGTTTGTCTTTCAAAAAGTGTTTCAACTCGTCTAAAGTAAATACGGCAGCACCGGTTTTGAGTTTGATAAATGCTTTTGGCGATTGACCACGATAGGCGTCCGGTATGCCGATTACACTGACCTCGGCAACCGATGGATGCTCATAAATCGCTTCTTCAATATTGCGTGGATAGACGTTGTAACCACCGCATAAGATCATGTCTTTAGTGCGATCAACGATGTAGACAAAACCGTCTTCATCCATGTAACCCACATCACCCGTACGGAAAAAACCATCGGAGGTAAAGGACTCTGCGGTCGCTTCTGGCTTCTTCCAATAGCCTTTCATGATGTTGGCGCCCGCAACACAAATCTCGCCGCGCTCGCCTATGCCCACATACTTGCGAGCATCATCCACGCTGGCAAATTTAAAATTAATCCCCGGTGCTGGCAAGCCGCAAGACCCTGCTTTGCGCTTACTAAATAGCGAAGTAAACGTGCCTGTTGGTGAGGTCTCTGTCATACCCCAGCCTTCAAGCAAACTGCAACCGGTAATGCTTTGAAATTGCTGCAATACTTCCGCTGGCAAAGGTGCGCCGCCGGAGTTGCAAAACTTCAACGAACTCAGATCGTATTGTTTGATATCGGGATAATTGATGATGGCGGTATACATTGTCGGCACACCTGGGAAGATGGTGATTTTTTTACCGGCCAGATCTTTCACTACGGCTTCCACATCAAATCGGGTATGCAAAAATATCTCTGCGCCCATAGAGACGCCAAACAACATATCGACTGTTAAAGCATAAATATGGAACAGCGGCAGCACCGCCAGAACCCGCTCTGCACCTTCGGTCAGAATCGGCGGACTGACATTCAGCGTTTCTTTGATCTGGCTGCATGCTGTCGTTAAGTTTGCATGCGTCAGCATGGCACCTTTAGGCAAACCTGTCGTGCCGCCGGTGTACTGTAAAACGGCGATCGTATCTTTGGGATCGGTCGCTACAATCGCCTTGAACTTTGCTTCGCCTGCTAACAATTGGGCAAATTGCACATGCTGCGCATCATCAGGAATTGCGCACAGTTGTTGCGTTTTCTCCAGATTGGCATGTACGGCGTCGGGGTAAGGCGACATCTCGGCGATGTTGCCGATAATCAGTTTTTTCAGGCGCGTATGACCGAGCATTTTTGCCATCTGCGGATATAGCATGATCATATCGAGCGTGACCAGCAAGTCAGTCTCACTGTCGGCGATTTTATGCTCCAGAACTTTTTCCGCATCCAGCGGTGAGTAATTGACAACCGTACCGCCCGCTTTTAATACGGCAAAAAAACTGATCACGTAGTGCGGCGTATTCGGCAAAAACAAACCAACATGCACACCAGGCTTGACACCCAATTGCTGAAATCCTGCGGCGGCTTGTTCGACTAAGGCATGCAACTCACGGTAGCTGGTCTTTTTACCCATGAAGTCGAGAGCCGGGTGATCAGGCCATTTTTCCAAGGCATGATCAAGCAATTGTGGCACTGGCATAACCGGTAACTCTGCGTCCCAGCGGACACCGGCTGGGTAGGATGCGATCCAAGGAAAATCTGTCATTGTCTCTCTCACTTTGTTGGAAATGAAATCTGTTTATTTATAATTATTTGTACTTATTTTTTGCTTGCAACTTAGTTCATTGCAGCTCATTGCGCCTCGTTACTGCTCATTACGGCTTATTGCGCTGTCACTCGCTCTACTATTTTTTTGCTGCTTTCCTACTGTTTTTCTACCACCGTTTCAATTATTTAGTCACTTGCTTAGACGATACAACTATCGATATTTACGCGCGCAGCAGGAGTTTAAATAAAATATACTCACTACCTGTATTTTTTATTGTCCATATAGAATATAGTCATTAAGCCAATATATAGGCATACTCCCCTATTTTATTGAATAACTGATGTAAAAAAAGATTGAAGTCAAACTCATTTTAAATCCATGCTATGCAGCTATAACTTAGATCGCCGTCAGTCCGCCGTCAACTGCTAGTTGATGTCCTGTTACAAACGAAGACAAATCTGAACATAACCACAGCGCCGCATTAGCGATTTCTGATGCCTCGCCAATCCTGCCGATCGGGTGCAATTTTTGGATCATTTTTTCGCGTCTTGGTTCGCGGGCGATCGCGTTATCCATCATCGGTGTACGGATCACACCCGGGCACACTGCATTGACACGGATGCCTGCGCGGCCATATTCGGCAGCGGCGGTTTTGGTCAATCCAACTACAGCATGTTTGCTGGCGGCATAAATCGGCTGCATAGGCGCACCGACCAAACCGGCGACCGAGGCGGTGTTGACGATAGTGCCACCGCCTTGTTGCAGCATCTGTTTGATTTCATACTTCATACAAAGCCAGACGCCTTTCACATTGACGTTCATGATCTTGTCAAAACTGGCCTCGTCGGAGTCAGCCAATGCGTGATGTTCAATCTCTATACCTGCATTATTAAAAGCGCAGTCCAGGCGGCCATAGGCACCAACAATCCCGGCGATCAACGACTCCACTTCGGCCGCTTTAGAAATATCGGTTTTTACAAATCGCACTGTACCTCCAGCAAACGAGATCATGGCCTGCGTCTCCTCCGCGCCGACCACATCAATATCGGCAATCGTTAATTTGGCACCAGCCTTAGCAAACGCTAAGGCTGCAGCTCGTCCTATGCCGCTGGCGGCACCTGTGACCAGTACGGATTTATCTTTAAATGTGATCTCGGGCATATTGTCTCCATTCATTAATTTTTTTGATGGACTTACGCAAAACGCCTCAAAGCATTGCAGCGCCTAGCCGCTTCGAAATACTGTTGTCGTCGCTACACCCAGTCGGGACATTTTTGCGTAAGTCTTGATTGAGATAAATAACACGTTCTATGATGCAAAAATCCCTGATAGCCTCAACAAAAATTTGAGAGACTTCAGGGTTGATTTTAGAAACCGAAACTAAGATTCAATTCTACGATTCAATTTAATGTGATTTAGTGCTTATTAGTGCATATTAGTGCGTATTGGTCTTATATTTTTTCAATTCCATCTTACCAATCTGGTTCCGATGTACTTCATCAGGACCATCGGCCAAACGTAAAGTACGCGCTTGTGCATAAGAATACGCTAGGCCAAAATCATTCGACACACCGCCACCGCCATGTGCTTGTATTGCCCAGTCAATCACGGTGCAAGCCATATTAGGCGCTGCGACTTTGATCATGGCAATCTCTTTCGCTGCGGCTTTATTGCCGACGGTATCCATCATTTGCGCGGCGTTTAATACCAGCAGACGAGCTTGATCAATCAGGATACGGCTATTGGCGATGCGCTCTAATGTCACACCCTGCTCTGCCACTGGCTTGCCAAAAGCAACCCGTGTTAACGAGCGTTTGCACATATCTTCCAGTGCACGTTCTGCCAGGCCAATCAGGCGCATACAGTGATGGATACGGCCAGGGCCAAGACGACCTTGGGCGATTTCAAAACCACGACCTTCGCCTAACAAGATATTTGATACTGGCACACGAACATTCTCAAATAACACTTCGCCATGACCATGCGGCGCATCGTCATAACCAAATACGGGCAAGGCACGCAGGATCGTTACACCTTTGGTGTCACGCGGCACAATGATCATGGATTGCTGCTTATGCCGGTCCGCATTATCAGGGTCGCTCTTACCCATAAAAATGAATACTTTGCAGCGCGGATCGTTGGCACCAGATGACCACCATTTGCGACCATTAATCACGTACTCATCACCATCCCGCACGATCGACGCTTCAATGTTAGTCGCATCCGATGAGGCAACAGCTGGTTCTGTCATCGCAAAGCAAGAACGAATCTCGCCATTTAACAAAGGCTTCAGCCATTTTTCTTGGTGCTCTGGCGTGCCGTAGCGGGCAAATACTTCCATATTGCCGGTGTCCGGTGCGGCGCAATTAAACACTTCTGCTGACCATAAAGAACGCCCCATAATTTCGCACAGCGGCGCGTATTCCAAGTTGGTCAAGCCTGCGCCATGGCTGGATTCGGGCAAGAACAAATTCCACAAATCGGCTGCGCGTGCTTTGACTTTTAATTCTTCTACAATCTTGGTCGGAATCCACGGATCACCGGCCTTGCGGTTGGCCGCAATCTCGCCATAGAAATTAGCTTCGTTGGGATAAATATGAGCATCCATAAACGCGATTAAACGCGCTTGTAATGCTTTAACTTTAGGGCTGTATTGAAAATCCATGTTCTACCTTTAAGGAAAAATTTGATCGACCCGATTTGATTGACTTTTCGATTCAATCTGATGAGTTTTATATCGCTATTAATTGACTAAATAACCGCCATCGACATTGATGCAAGCGCCCGTTGTATAGCTAGATGCGGCCGAGGCGAGATATAAAACGGTACCTGCCATTTCACTTGGCTCTGCAATCCTTTTCATGGGAATGCGGTTCAGTGCTTTTTCTAAAATGACGGGGTTATGGAATAAGGCAGAGGCAAACTTGGTATCTGTGGCACCTGGCAGTAATGCGTTCACGCGCACACCCATTGCGGCGCACTCCAGCGCGAAGGATTTCGTCATCGCAATCACTGCCGCCTTGGTGATCGAATAGATACCTTGCATGCCGCCGGGGACAACACCATTAACCGAGGCGACGTTGATGATGCTGCCACCACCATTTTTTGCCATCAATTTGACACCGGCAGAAGACATGAAAAAGTAGCCGCGAATATTGACATCAACGGTCTTTTGAAAAGCACCCAGATCGGTCTCCGTAATATGACCAAAATGTGGATTGGTCGCAGCGTTATTCACCAGAATATCGAGTCTGCCGTGTGCGGCCGCAATATCCGCAAATAGCGCATCAATCTGCGCCATTTCACCAATGTGGCAGGCGCGTGCCTCAGCTTTGCCACCTGCAGTCTGGATCGCAGCAACCACCGCTTCGCAAGCCTCTGCTTTTCGGCTAGAGACGATCACCGTTGCGCCATGTGAGGCCAACATTTTGGCGACTTCTTCGCCAATGCCACGGCTGGCACCTGTGACCAGTGCGACCTTGCCAGTTAAATCAAACAGATCTGCCATCTCCAACTCCTAAACGTAAGTGATATAACCAGGATTATTAGATAACTCCAGGTGAGAAAAATTATTTAAATAGGCCAATGCCAAACGTGGCGACTGACCTTGCACTAAGCCCGGCTGGACATGAAAACGTGTCACGCCGCTGTTAACCAGCGACCAGTTCAATTCGGCAAAACGCGGATCGGGGAAACCCAGCACGTGCTGGCACAAAGCGGAAATAGTGCCACCGGAGGTAAAGATCACCATATTCTTTGCGGGATCAGGCTGCGTTAATTGACGCTCCAGCGCTGCGATACAGCGTTGACGAAACTCTGCCCATGATTCGGTGTATTCAGCGTCATGTGAACCCGTCATCCAACGCGCAATCGCTTCGTGAAAAATAGTTTGAAATGCTTGTTTCGCGTTGGGCGTCATCAAAAAACGCTTGACCTCTGAAGGGTCATCAAACGCGGGAACATGCCGTGCCAACACCTCGTGATGGTTGTATTCATTAAAGCCAGCATCCTCTTGCCAGGCATCTGTATTGAGTGCATCAGCGGCCACGTTCTGCATGGCAGCTATGCAGGCGTTGGCAGTCTGTTGATGACGTAGCAGCTTGCCAGTGACGACGCGTGATACCTCCAGATTGCGAGCACTCCACCACTGACCAAGCTGGATGGCTTGCGCTACACCTAGCTCGGATAATTGATCGTAATTTTGACTACCGAAAGAAGCTTGTCCATGACGTACCAGATAAATCTGTCCCATTGCTTGTCCCGTTGAATTGTCTGACTTGGTTTTAACTTGCCGAATTAACTTTGTGAATCATGGTAAAGCTTGCGCTACAATCTATCAAATGAATAGTTGTAATTACATTACATTAATTTTATGCATATATCTAAAGTTGATTTGAATTTGTTTTCTGTGTTTGAAGCGATTTACACAGAAGGCAGCGTAACGCGCGCTAGTCAAAAACTGTATCTGACACAGCCAGCGATTAGTCATGCGCTGAATCGCTTGCGCAACCTGTTCGATGATCCGCTATTTGTAAGGCAAGGACATGCCATGGTTTCTACGCCATTGGCGCGTAGCATCATAGAACCAGTGCGATTGGCTCTGCGCGGACTGGAAGTCACTTTGTCTGACGCTGGTCGATTTGATCCCGCTATTGCGAGCAAACAATTTACGTTGGCATTACGCGATGTGCTGGAATCGACCGTGCTACCACCACTACTCACCAGCATCACCCAGCAAGCACCAACGATTGATCTGGCGGCAATACAAGTTGAACGCAGGGAACTGGTCAGCGAGTTAGCGGCAGGCACAGTAGATGCTGCTATTGATGTGTTATTACCGCTGCCAAACGAGATTCGTCGTCAAAAAATATCGCAAGACACGACAGTGGTGATGGCGCGTAAAGATCACCCGCTAGTACAAGGCAAACTCGATTTAGAGACCTATTTGCAAGCAGAACATATTCTGGCAAGTTCGCGCCGCAAAGGGCCTGGGCTGGAGGATTTTGAATTAAGCCGGCTTGGCTTACAACGGCGTATTCGCTTGCGCTGCCAGCATTATTTCGCTGCATGCAGGGTCACCAGTCAGACCGATTTATTGCTGACAATGCCAGAGGCTTATGCCCGGATTGCGAACAAACAGTTTGGAAATCAGATTTTTCCGTTACCGCTGCCGATGCCATCTTGGGACGTGTATTTATACTGGCATCAGAATGTAGAAAATGATGCTGCAAATCGCTGGTTACGGGAACAGATCACCTTAGCTTTTCAAGCGTCGATGATGGCGTGAGATTTTTAAAAATCGGGGATTATTTGACAGGGTCAGGCAACAAACAAGCATCAATGATTTGCAAGTCATTGTCTTTGGCAAAGCTCACCACAAAATGATATGCCAGCGGCTCTATCTCACGAATTGCTTCATTCACGACAACAGAGCGCACACCATTTAATAAAATCGGGCGAACATAAGGTGAGTATTGCAAATGTGCGTTTCTGCCAGCGTCTGGACGAAAACAGGACATGGCACCGCACAGGCGTTCTGCCCAGTCGCTTGGCCGAAACTGCTTGCCGTCGCTGGTAAGACCCTGGATAAAAAACTCGCGTACCGGAGTTGAATTGTTTTTGTCGGAATCGGCCATGTGGGCGGCTCGTTGCTATAGGGTTAACTTGGGCACGCTTTTGATGTGCCTAGCTTTTTAAATACATAAATATTATATCTTATAGAAGACTTGATTTAAAAACCGCCTAAAGATAAAAATCGGGACATCTGTTAAACCCAAATTATTCTCCTTACTATAGTGCATTTTTATCGCGAGTAAAGAGTAAAAAACCCACATCAACATCATGTGGGTTTTTTAATTTTCAATTTAACCTGATTTAAATATCCAGATCACAACCAAACTGCAAACGATAACAGCAGCAAGAGCAGCATCCATAATAATAAAGCGCGCCAAACCAGGCCAACAGCGCTTTGTAGCGATCTTGGCGATGCCTCTGCACCGGGCTGACTTTCAATATCCAGGCTATCAATATCGACCGCACTAGCGTCTGCGCTCAATACCATCGCTTTTGCTTCCGGATCCCCTAATCGAACACCTAATGCGCCACCGCCGGCAGATAAAATGATGCCGACCAACTCATCTGACCAACGATCAGCATAATTGCGCCAAGAATACACAGCGTCCTCAAAATTACCGACGACTGCAAAAGCAACTGCGGTCAAATGAGCTGGTACCCAATCAATCCAATAAAAAATTTTAGTCGCGTATCGACCAAACTCCTCGTTACGCATGTGTTCTGGCTCGTTCCAGGCACGAGCCAGATATTCAGCAACCCGATACATGACTGCACAGGCAGGGCCAACTGGCATTAAAAACCAAAAGAACACGCCAAAAACATTGCGATGAGTAGCGATTAATGAGCGCTCTACAGCGAGTCTGGAGATTTCGGAGATGCCCATATCGGAGGTATCTAAGTGCGTCCACTCAGCGAGGTAGGCGCGCGCAGCAGCTTCATCGCCCGAGCTTAACGCGAGCTGAATAGAAGTGAAGTAGTGGCTATAGCGACGAAAGCCAAGCGTCAAATAGACAATAACAATATTCCATGCCAGCGCAGCAAAAGGGCTGAGACGCAAGCACAGCCAATAGATCAAAGCCGTCGGCAGCGTAAGCGCAACGACTAAAATCCACCAACCCAAACGACCGTGCTTAGCTTTACCAGCATTACACCAAGCTTCTATCTTTACTGCTAAATTTTGTACTTGTAAATAAATCGGATTATCCACCCGCAGAGGTTTCAATTGCTCGATCAGTAAGGCACAAAGTATGGAAATGAATGTCATGGTTGGGTAAGTTTATAGCGTTTCCAGCTAGAAACGGATTTGCAAATGCAACAAGTGTAAACTGATTTACTCAGATTATGAAGTTCCTGATTATTTTTCTAATAAGCCGACTGTTATTCATGCCTTGCCATATTCAGTTTCATTGAGAAACTTATTGAAAAACAAAATCAAGCGCGCAGCAGATGAAACAAGTTGCGCAACATACCGGCAGTTGCACCCCAGATAAAATGCTGTTGGTATGGTATCGCATAAAAAACGCGTTGCCCCTGCCCATTTGGCAAATCAAACGCACGACGCTGATAATTTTGACCATCCATTAAAAATGATAATGGCACTTCAAATAAAGAAGCAACCTCAGATGAATCAATTTTCAATTCAAACGGTGGCTGTATTAGTGCCACTACAGGCGTTACCTTATAACCAGTTCCGGTAAGATATTCAGGCAAAATACCGATCACATCAACGTGCTTGCGGTGCAAGCCAACCTCTTCCTCAGCTTCGCGCAGGGCAGTTTCTACGACGGAGTCATCACTATCCTCACATCGTCCGCCAGGAAAACTGATTTGCCCGGCATGATCATTTAAATGAGCAGCCCGATGCGTCAGCAGCAATGTCAAACCTTGATCTCGCATGACTAAGGGGATCAATACTGATGCGGGTTTAAAAGAGGTGATCGTAGAAAGTAAATGCTCATCAGCCAACTCTGGAGTCCAAGTTGGAGGTTGCAAAAAATGTTGACGCAGCCAGTCTGCAGATAAGCGGGATGCAGGAACCGCCGCCTCCGTCGCTAGCGATTGGACGGGTAAATCCTCTGGATTAAACTTAAGCTTCACACAAATATCCTCTGATGGCATGAAAAACCAACAAATCACAAGCTTTGCTGCATGTCTTTCATCTCTATAAAACAAAAAAGGGACGCCGAAGGCATCCCTTTCTTTCAACGCATCAAAGCAAATATTACTATGCTTTAGCAGCGACGACCTTGCGAGCAGGCAATTTCTCTTTAATACGAGCAGATTTACCTGAACGTTCACGCAAGTAGTACAACTTAGCGCGGCGTACGTCACCACGACGTTTAACTTCGATCGAAGCGATCAGCGGAGAATACAATTGGAATGTACGCTCAACGCCTTCACCGGATGAAATCTTACGAACGATGAAGTTAGAATTCAAACCACGGTTACGACGAGAAATAACAACGCCTTCGTAAGCCTGAGCACGCTTGCGTGTGCCTTCAACTACGTTAACGCTGACAACGACTGTGTCACCAGGTGCGAAGTCTGGAATACTTTTGCCGAGGCGCGCAATTTCTTCTGCCTCTAATTTTTGGATCAGATCCATTTTTTTACTCCGGATACCATCTTGCTGACGCTAAATACAACAATGCTCAGTAGAGGATGGGGTTTAACATGCAAGACTAAAAATTATCTAGCCTCACGCTTAGTACCAAATCTTACGATTCGGCTTTACAACAAATTACTTAAAAATTTTTCATCAGCACGACTGAGCAAACCTGCTTCGCGTGCTTGCACTATCAAATCTGGTCGCTTAAGCTGGCTAGCTTCAAGAGATCTTTCACGTCGCCATTTTTCAATTTCAGCGTGATTCCCCCCCATCAAAACAGCCGGCACAACCGCATTTTCGAAGATTTCTGGCCTAGTGTAATGCGGACAATCGAGCAAACCATTAACAAAACTATCTTGCATCGCTGAGGCATCATCATGCAAAACACCTGGCAATTGCCTGATAACAGAATCCATCAACGCCATAGCTGGAATTTCACCACCGGATAGAACAAAATTGCCAAGGCTAATTTCTTCATCCACATAGCTATCCAACAAACGTTGATCAACTGCCTCATAGCGACCACATAGCAATACAACGCCAGACAATTGCGACAAATCCATCGCTCGCTGGTGGGTTAGCGGATGTCCCTGTGGTGACAAATAAATCACTTTGGGAGCAATCGCATCCACATTTGTCAAATTGATCTGCCTTGCTTTAGCAGCTTCAATAGCTGCTTGCAACGGCTTAGCCAACATCACCATGCCGGGACCACCGCCATATGGCCTGTCGTCCACAGTACGATGTTTGTCAGTCGTAAAATCACGTGGATTCCACAAAGACAAAGCACATCGACCTTGCTCAAATGCCCGCCGGGTAACACCAGACTGCGTGAGCGCAGTGAACATTTCAGGGAAAAGTGTAATGACATCAAATTGCATCTAAAATACCTTTCGATTCCATTAAGCGACTCCCATGCTCACTAATAATCTGTACCCCAGTCAACCGTAATTTTGCCAGCCTTTTGATCCACTTTTTTAACAAAGTTCTCAACAAAAGGAATCAGGCGTTCATGTTTAGGCAAATCAATCTCTGGAATGTCCGCAGCAGCCACACGCAAAATAGGGTGAGCTCCGTTATCCATCAAATCTCTGACTTGACCCAGATGTTCGCCCTGCAGATTGTGTACCGACAAACCAATCAAATCCAACCAATAGAATTCTCCCTCAGATAAAGCGGGAAAATGACTACGAGGAATTTTGACTGCGGAACCTTTCAGCCCCTCCGCCGTATTTCTATCCACCACACCGACTAATTTTGCCACAACATCTTCACCATGAATTTTAACTTCCAGGCGATCAACATTATGCAATTCTGGGTGTAGCGGGGAATTCTCTAACCACCAGGTTTTGGCAGTCATTAATGCATCTGCATCAGAAGAATAAGGACGTATCCTTACCCATCCGTGAATGCCATATGCTCCCGAGATGTAGCCAACTAAGACTAAATCATCAGGAGCACGTACTCCAACTGACGTCATAGACAGAACAACAGCGATTAAGCTGCTGCCTTGCCAGACTGAGCTACCAGACGAGCGACTGCTGGTGACAATTGTGCACCAACGCCTTGCCAGTAAGCCAAGCGATCTGCTGCAACACGAACTGTCTCAGCATTGCCAGTTGCTACCGGATTGTAAAAACCGATACGTTCGATGAAACGGCCATCACGACGATTGCGTGAATCTGTTGCAACGATATTGTAAAAAGGGCGCTTTTTTGCGCCACCACGAGCTAAACGAATAACGACCATAATATTTCCAAAAAATGTCTAAACGCGGAAAAAGCCGCAAATTATAGCGTGAACAGCCAAGAAACAGCAAGCACTATCCCACTCTCAGTCGCAGCCAGGTAACATATTCACTGAATATAGCAAAATTACAAAGCATCCTGTAGCAGTAATATCAAAGCGAACAGCACGCTCTTGCTCTAGAATCACGCATTACTTTGCAGGAGCGCATCCACTCAATGAAAACACCACACAAAAACAAAACTCTGAGCACTTTGCTGGCGGCAACCCTGGGCAGTATCGGTGCGCATCGCTTTTACGTTTATGGCAAAAAAGATCTTTGGGGATGGCTACATTTCATCACTTTGCCTTTGTCGTGGTTATTAGGCCACTTCTACTTCGGGTCACCACTGTTAGTTACTGCTGCGCCTATCGTTCTTTCATTTCTGATTGCGATACTAGAGGCCTTGGTGATCGGCTTAATGCCAGATGAAAAATGGGATGCAAAACACAATACCCATTCGGGTCAAGTCAGTGACTCTAACTGGCCAATCGCATTGATCTTGGTGCTCACACTGGGCGTTGGGGCTTTTGCCTTGATCGCAACGATTGCACGTGCCTTTGATCTTCTGTATACAGGCGGATCATTCGGCTGAGCACGGCATGAAATCATCGGCGAAAATATATACTCCTGCCTTGTATATTTAGATCGTCCAGATATTTATTGGACAATTGGGTATATTTTAAATAAATAATTGGGAGTATATTAAATTCATCCCTTCAACATCATCAGAAAATACAAATAAAAAGCGGCCTAGGCCGCTTTTATACTTCTTACTGCAATTAATTCTCGTCAGTATTAAAACTGGTCTTCCGACATCGCTAATACACCAGCACTACCATCAACAATTGAACTCCGCAAACCTTGTGCCGCAGACAAAATATGATCTGCAAAAAAACGAGCAGTGGCTACTTTAGCTTTATAAAAACTGGCATCGCCGTCACCAGCTTGCAATTTTTGCTGAGCAATCAAAGCGGCGCGCGCCATTTGCCATCCACCCAATACAATACCTGCCAATTTGAGGTAAGGAACGCTACCTGCAAATACAGCTTTAATATCTGACTTAAAGTTGGCTGCAACATAGTTAACAACCTCTTCCATTGCATCAGCGCCTGCCAGCAATTGACGCTGAATAGCGACCAGATCATCCGACTGCGCTAGCGCCAATTCTGCCGCGGTTTTACGCACTTGCACGATGATCCCTTTTGCTGTTGCACCGCCATCACGGGCAGTTTTACGGCCAACCAAATCATTTGCCTGAATTGCGGTAGTGCCTTCATAAATCGTCAAAATCTGTGCATCACGATAATGTTGTGCGGCACCCGTTTCTTCAATAAAGCCCATACCGCCGTGCACTTGCACACCAGTTGATGTGACATTCAAGGACATCTCGGTAGACCAGCCCTTGACAATCGGCACCAGGTATTCGTAGAAAGCGAGATTCGTCTTCCGCACTACCTCATCGGTGTGATGATGTGCCGCGTCACTTGCGGCAGCCGCCACATAAGCCAAAGCACGAGCGCCTTCCGTTTGCGCGCGCATCGACATCAACATGCGACGCACATCAGGATGGTGAATAATCGTGACAGGTGCGGCAGAGCCTGCCAGATCGCGCGACTGCACACGTTCTTTGGCGTAGCCAACGGCTTTTTGATAAGCGCGCTCAGCAATCGCAATACCTTGCATGCCAACGCCGAAACGTGCGGCATTCATCATGATGAACATGTATTCCAAGCCACGGTTTTCTTCACCAACCAGAGTACCGATGGCGCCGCCGTTATCGCCAAATTGCAACACCGCAGTCGGGCTGGCTTTGATCCCCAGTTTATGCTCTATGGAGACACAGTGCGCGTCATTACGTGCGCCCAAAGTACCATCAGCGTTGACCATAAATTTAGGCACAAGGAAAAGAGAAATTCCTTTAACACCTTCTGGTGCATCCGGTGTGCGCGCCAGTACCAGATGGACGATATTTTCTGCCATATCGTGTTCACCATAAGTGATATAAATCTTGGTACCAAAAATCTTGAACGTACCGTCGCCTTGCGGAACCGCTTTGGTACGAACCATCGCTAAGTCCGATCCGGCTTGCGGCTCGGTCAAGTTCATCGTGCCTGTCCATTTGCCAGCGATCAGATTCTCTAAATACAAGGCTTTTTGGGTATCGCTACCCGCAGTCAACAAGGCTTCAATCGCGCCATCGGTCAGTAGCGGGCACAGTGCGAATGAGATGCTGGCGGAATTGAGCATTTCGATACATGGTGTAGCGACCAACTTAGGTAATCCTTGACCGCCAAATTCTGTTGGATGCTGCACGCCTTGCCAACCCGCCTCACCAAATATTTTAAAAGCTTCTTTAAAGCCTTTGGTCGTAAAGACCTGACCTTCTTTCCAATAACTTGGCGCTTGATCACCTGCCCAGTTTAATGGTGCGACCACTTCACCGGTAAACTTGGCGTTCTCTTCCAGCACAGCCTCTACCGTTTCTGGCGTCGCATCTTCACAACCTGGCAAAGCATTGACTTCAGCTAAACCGGCCAATTCGTTCATCACAAACAGCATATCTTTCAGGGGCGCAACGTAGCTCATATTCACTCCAAATTTACTCAAAATTCAGTTAAAAAAAGGACAGAATAGTCAGGATGATCACAAGCCTGCTTACCCTGCCCTATTTTTATTGAAAGATTGAATGTGACGACTCTATGCCCGCCACATTCATATCGATTTAATTGGTCTGCTGACTTTTACTTCTATCTCAACTAACGCTGCCAATTAGCCCAATTCAGCAACCAACTGCGGAACGATGTCAAACAAATCACCAACGATGCCATAGTCAGCGACTGAAAAAATCGGTGCTTCTGGATCTTTGTTAATGGCAACGATGACTTTTGAATCTTTCATACCAGCCAAATGTTGAATCGCGCCAGAAATACCAACCGCGATGTACAGCTGTGGCGCTACAATTTTTCCAGTCTGACCAACTTGCCAATCATTTGGCACGTAACCAGCATCAACTGCCGCACGGGACGCACCCATTGCTGCGCCAAGCTTGTCTGCCAACGGCTCAAGCACCTTAAATGCATCAGCAGAACCCATACCACGACCACCGGATACGATGATTTTAGCGGCGGTTAATTCAGGGCGATCTGACTTTGCCAGTTCACGTGCCACGAAAGCCGACTTACCAGAATCGGCCACCGCCGCAATCGTTTCTACCGCCGCAGAACCACCAGTAGCGGCAGCATCAAAACCGGTACTGCGCACAGTGATCACTTTAATCGCGTCGGTCGATTGCACTGTAGCTATCGCGTTACCAGCGTAGATTGGACGCTCAAAAGTATCAGGAGAATCGACTTTAGTAATTTCAGAGATTTGCGACACGTCCAACTTAGCTGCGACACGTGGCAAGATATTTTTACCGTAAGCAGTCGCTGGCGCCAGGATATGACTGTAAGCGGAGGCAATTGCCAGCGCTTGCTCTGCAACATTCTCAGCCAAACCATCGGCAAAATGCGATGCATCTGCATGCAATACTTTACTCACGCCAGCAATTTGTGCTGCGCCTTGTGCGGCTGCCGTAGCGTTGAAGCCAGCAACGAGTACATGAACTTCACCACCGCATTGAATCGCAGCAGTAATCGTATTTAAAGTGCTGCCTTTGAGGCTAGCGTTGTCGTGTTCAGCGATGACGAGTGTAGTCATGATGTTTTCCACATTGATTGAGGCGACATATTCGTCTACCCCAAAGATTATTCTTAAAGATAAAAAGCTTGAGTCGAGCTTAACTCCAGCTTAACCTTGCTTGACACCGAATTAGCCCAGTACCTTGGCTTCGTTCTTCAGCTTGGCGACCAGTGTTGCGACGTCAGGTACCTTGATGCCGGCAGAGCGTTTAGCTGGCTCAACGACTTTGAGTGTTTTAACGCGCGAGGCAACGTCCACGCCTAAATCAGCAGGCTTCACATTATCCAGTTGTTTTTTCTTCGCCTTCATAATATTGGGCAAAGTCACATAACGTGGCTCATTGAGCCGCAAGTCAGTAGTGATGACCGCTGGCAAAGTCAGAGACAAAGTTTCCAGACCGCCGTCAACTTCACGCGTGACAGTTGCTTTACCATCTGCAATAGTAACTTTGGAGGCAAACGTTGCTTGTGGCCAGCCCAGCAAAGCCGCCAACATTTGACCGGTTTGATTGCAATCATCGTCAATCGCTTGCTTGCCGAGAATGATCAATTGCGGTTGTTCTTTGTCAGCCAAAGCTTTGAGCAGTTTAGCTACGGCCAAAGGCTGCAACTCTGCGTCACTTTCAACTAAAATACCGCGATCAGCACCGATTGCCATTGCTGTACGCAATGTTTCCTGGCATTGCGCTACGCCGCAAGATACCGCGATCACTTCGGTAACGACACCAGCTTCTTTCAAACGCATGGCTTCTTCTACCGCGATTTCATCGAAAGGATTCATCGACATTTTGACATTGGCGATATCCACGCCGCTGCCATCGGATTTGACGCGTACTTTGACGTTGTAGTCGACGACACGCTTGACTGGTACCAGGACTTTCATAGTTCTGCCTTTGTTGAGATTAAGCTAATTTTTGAACGATAGATGATGATACGTGCTAACAATAATGTTGTTGATCTGTATTGTGTACATTTGCTGCAGCAAGTCTTACAAATTGAAGTGAATTTGACGTCAGCGTTGACGTCGCTATTACGTCTCGGTTATTGCTGTTAATTAAAGCCATCAATTATAAGACCAAATACTCAGAGAGCGCTTAATTTAGCACGATCGTTCTTTTCAAACTACTTTAGCAGTAGAGCGACATATCTAAAATAGATTCAGGATAGAACAACGGGTCAGACAAAATAAAAAAGCCCGCACCAGAGTGCAGGCTTTTAAAAATGAATTCTTTTTCTGAATATTAATACAGAAATATTACTTTATTTACAATTATTTGCGTTTAATAAAATATTCATATTCCACACCACCTTCTAGGTGCGATAACAGCTCGTTGCCAGTTTGCTTGGAAAAAGCTTTGAAATCACGTACAGAGCCAGGATCTGTTGCTAGTACATGAAGAACCTCGCCAGTGATCATATCGGCCAAGGCTTTTTTAGTTTTTAAAATTGGAAGCGGACAATTCAGCCCACGCGCGTCCAGTTCTTTATTAAATTGCATGATTTTTCCAGTAGCGGGAATAAACAAATTTGAACAACATCTGAAGTCTATAACTTTGCATCAATTCTACCGGAAAATTAATCAAGATGGTGCAACGCAGCAACGGAACCCGATATTCCACATACTTTGACAATCGTTTGCACAATTTTAGTGAATATGTGTTGCGGATTGATCACTCAAGCACTGCCCCAATCGGCAAAAACAGGTTCTAGTCCTTTAGATCGCATCCAATCAGCCATCGCGTAACCAGTGCCAGCATGCCAGGGACGTAATTTCTCGGGCGGCACTAGGCGATATTCCAGTAGTTCTGGAGATAAACGAATCTCGCCAGATGCTTTGACGTGATAAGCAATGATCACTTCGTTTTTTCGGATGAATTCATATACGCCAATCAAATGGATCTGATCGGCATCAAGATTAGTTTCCTCTTTCAGCTCTCTGGCGATGCCCTGCTCTGGGGTTTCGCCGCGCTCCATAAAACCCGTGATTAGGGCAAAGGTTTTTTCAGGCCATGCCGCGTTGCGTGCCAATAAAATGTGTCCTTCAACCTCAACTAAAGCGGCTAGTACCGGCAGAGGATTATCCCAATGCGTCCAATGTCCTTCAGGGCAAGCCAGACGAACTTTGCCTGCTTCGTGCTCATCGGCACGATGCTCAAGCGATTGGGCACACATCGGACAGAATTTAATTTCCATCAGAAACCTAACGTGACATTAGTGGAACTTGTGGCTGTTTAGGATGAAAACGCGCCATAGAATAAGTATCGATGAAAACACCATTGCGTAAAGAATGCGCGCGATGGGTTCCCTCAATCTCAAAACCAAATTTGTTATACAAGTGAATTGCCGCGGCATTATCGGCGTAGACAAACAGCTCAAGACGCAACAAATTAAGCCAGTTATCGGCCAGATTCATCAACTCCACCATTAATGCCGTACCAACGCCGCGGCCGCTAAAAGAGTCCGCCACGCCCATTCCCAAAGAGGCTACATGGCGTCGCCTGACCGCATTCTCTACATGCAAACCCGCCGTACCAACGATCACACCGTCATACATTGCAATAAGCAAAGTGTCATTCTGATTAACTTGCTTTAACCGCTCTTGCCACATCTCAACAGTAGGGTGTGGCAATTGCAAGGTATTAGAGTACGCATTGGTACTCGCATATACCCGCTGTATCTGAGCGGCATCAGTGAATTCAGCACGGCGAATAAATATCATAGGCGCTCTTTAATCCAGTTAGGTACATCTGCCAGGGCTTTAGGCAAACCAGATGGATCCGTACCACCCGCCTGGGCAATATCAGGACGGCCGCCACCTTTGCCACCAACCTGCTGAGCTACAAAGTTCACCAGATCGCCAGCCTTTATTTTTGAAGTTGCATCGTCAGTCACACCTGCGACCAAACTGACTTTACCGTCATTGACTGCGGCCAATACGATGGCGGCTGTTTTCAATTTATCTTTAAGCTTAATCATAGTTTCGCGCAATGCGGTTGCGTCTGCGCCTTCCATCATTGCTGCCAATACTTTGACACCGTTGATATCTACCGCCTGATCCGCTAAGGCCTCACCTTGATTTGCCGCTACTTTAGACTTCAGAGTTGCCAGTTCTTTTTCTAAAGACTTTACCTGATCTTGCCATTGCGCTATGCGCTGGGTTAATTTTTCTGGCTGAGTTTTTAGAGCGGCTGCGATCTCATTCACACGCTGATTCAAGGTTTGTACCAATTCAAGTGCGACCTCACCAGTTACTGCCTCAACACGGCGGATTCCTGCGGCAACACCACCTTCTGACACGATTTTAAACAGACCAATATCGCCAGTCCGTGACACGTGCGTGCCG
>JANXTO010000113.1 GCA_025352365.1 Undibacterium sp.
TTTATTCTTTTGGGAAGACGCCGCGGCAGGCTTGTCAGACAATATATTTTCTGAAACCTTATTGCAGCGCCCTGACGGCAGTACAGTACAAGTTGAGCGTCGGGTGAGTTTAGTACATATCGGCCTGGATATAACGATCTATGTAGTCGCAATCCGTGACCATACCAATCAGCGTCAGGTAGAAAACGAGTTAGAAAAACTCATCGCTGAATTGCGTGCCACATTAGAATCTACCGCCGACGGTATTCTGGTAACAGATCTTGATGGTGGCATCCGCAGCTACAATCATTTATTTGCCAAGCTTTGGAGTCTGCCGGAAGAACTATTGATTCATCGCGATGACAACGCAATTTATGCCTGGCTGGATAAATGCATGGTTGATGCCAGTCATTATGGCGAACGACTGGGTGCTATCAACCGCTCGCCGTTGATGGAAGCGACCGACGTGCTGGTATTGCGTTCTGGCAAAATATTAGAGCGCGTGACTCTGCCACAATATGCGCGTGGTCGCGCAATTGGCCGAGTGTATTCCTACCGCGACATTACCCAAAGACTGGCAGACGAGGCACGCTTGCAACTTGCGGCTAAAGTGTTTGACTCAAGTACTGACGCGATTTTTATCACTGACAGCGACCAAAAAATTATCACGACCAACCCAAGTTTTGAGCAGCTTACCAGCTACTCAGAGCAAGAGATGATAGGCAAAACGCCGAGTGATTTTTTTGCTGAAGAGACCAATACCGTTTTAGTTGAACAATTATTAGAACATCTGGAAACCAAAGGGTTTTGGGAAGGTGAATTGTGGAATCGCCGTAAAAATGGTCATGCCTATTTATGCATGATCTCGTTAGTCAGAGTACAAGACGAGAGCGGCGTGACCATGCATTACATTGGCTTCTTCAAAGACAGAACCGAGACTTATGCTGCCAAACAGCGTATAG
Organism: Undibacterium sp.; assembly: GCA_025352365.1. Classification (GTDB taxonomy): domain Bacteria; phylum Pseudomonadota; class Gammaproteobacteria; order Burkholderiales; family Burkholderiaceae_D; genus Undibacterium. Next base: position 942 of record JANXTO010000113.1, read on the forward strand.
AAGAATTAGCGTTTTCGGATGTCTTAACGGGTTTGCCCAATCGTTTGTTATTGGCAGAGCGCATCAAACAATCGATCATATTGGCTAGTCGCAATAACGATACATTTGCGCTGCTGTTTTTGGACCTGGATCACTTCAAACAAATCAATGATTCGCTCGGGCATCCATTTGGTGACCGGGTCTTGATCGAAGTGACAGAGCGACTGAAAAAATGTATACGCCAAGTAGACACTGCATCGCGGCTTGGTGGGGATGAGTTTGTACTATTGCTGCATCAGGCAGACGCGAATGGTGCAGAAATTTGTGCCAGACGCGTGTTGGAAGAGTTAAGCGCACCCTTCACATTGGATGGGATGAATTTTTCCGTCACTTGCAGCATCGGTATCGCGCTATATCCCGATGACGGCACGAATATGGATGATCTGATCAAAAATGCCGATAGCGCCATGTACCACGTGAAGGAAAGAGGGCGCTCGGATTTTCGTTTTTATCAACGGCAAATGAACATCGGTTTGCTGTCCCGTATGAAGATCGACCATGCCATGCGTCAGGCGCTGGAGCATCAGACGTTCCGCCTGTATTACCAGCCCCTGGTTGATCTGGACAGTGGCAAAATCTTTGGTGCAGAAGCGCTCATCCGTTGGCATGATAAAGACTTGGGAGAAGTCAGCCCGGTGCAGTTTATTCCCATTGCCGAAGAGACCGGCGCCATCGTCGCCATCGGTAATTGGGTGATGACCACTGCGGTAAAACAAGCTGCCTTGTGGAACTTGGGCGACCAGCGGATTCGGATTTCTGTCAATGTCTCAGCGCTACAATTCCAGCAAAGCGATTTTGTAGAAAACGTCGCAAGAATCCTAGACGAAGCCGGTTTGCCACCGGACCGGATAGAACTGGAATTGACCGAATCGATCTTAATCCGCGATGCAGAAGAAGCCTTGGTCAAACTCCAGTCTTTGGCTGATTTGGGTGTGAAGATGGCGATTGATGATTTTGGTACGGGCTACTCCAGTCTCAGCTATCTGAAGCGTTTTCCGATCAACAAACTCAAAATCGATCGCTCATTTGTCATGCATTTACCGGACGACGAAAGCGATGTCGCGATCGTCACCGCCATTATTAGTCTCGCCCATGCGCTTAAACTGAAAGTGATCGCAGAAGGCGTAGAAACCGAAGATCAGCGTGATTTCTTACAAACTCTGAACTGTGATGAACTACAAGGCTATCTATATTCGCCAGCCTTATCCTCACATGATTTTGAGGGCAAGTATTTGCGGGATTGAGCTTGGCGATGTATAACTGGTAGTGGTATGTCATCTGCACCGCGACGGTGCCAAGTGTGCTGCCAAGACAGAAACGGCGCGCATGGCGTACCGTACCAATCAATATACTCCCCTTATTTTTTATAAAATATGCCGTATTGTCCAGACTTTATATGGACAATTAATTAATACTCATTAGGAGTATTAATATTACGTTGTATATCAAATACGCCAAACAATCCTATAGTTTTAGTCGCATTCAGAAAAAATTAAGCGATATTTCGCAAAGCTAGATAAAAAATCACATCGCTTTAAATCGCCAGGCATAGGCTTGGCTGACCTTGAGCTTCTCTTTGGAGCCGCGTAATTCCACAGTAAATTTGCCCAATTCATCGCGGTGCGCGCGGGTGATAGCGTCGGCGCGGATGACGATACTGCGATGGATTTGCCAGAATAATTCTGGGTCTAAGCCATCAATAATTTCTTTAAGAGATTTACGGACATGTGCCTCGTCCTCGCTGCTGACGACGCGGGTGTATTTTTCATCTGAACTAAAAAACAGGATTTTTTCAATCGGGAACATCTTGATCGTATCGCCCACGCTGGCGCTGATCCAGCGTATCCGTTCTGCGGCGGGAGTACGCAAGCGCTTGTCCAGCTCTAGCATTAGCTGGCTGATATCGGGTGCGTTTTGTTGGCTGGCAAAGCGCTGCTTTAAACGCTCGATCGCTTCTTGCAAGCGCAATGGCGAAATCGGTTTGAGCAAATAATCAATGGCACCTGCGGAGAACGCCTCTAAGGCATGGTTATCGTATGCGGTAGTGAACACCGCACGGCAGCGCCCTTTGACTGCATTAGCTACGTCAAGGCCACTCAAGCCCGGCATACGGATATCTAAGAAAGCGATATCGGGCGCATGTCCTTGTATCGCCTCCAGCGCATCGGCACCATGCTCGCACTCGGCGAGAATACGCAGCTCCGGCCAATGGTCGGCCAGCATGCGGCGCAACTCTTTGCGGGGTAAATCTTCGTCGTCGGCAATGATGGCGGTGGTCATGATCGTAGTCGTTTATACAGGGATGGTGAGCGTTGAGCGCAGTGAATATTCAGAACTTATGCAGACAAAGGTAAAACAATACTGGCGATCACGCCACCCTCGGGACGGGCTTTGAGTGTCAGACTGGCATGCTTGCCATACATCGATTGCAAACGCTGCTGAATATTGGCCAGACCAATGCCGCTGCCCGATGTGGTGCCGCCAAAACCGACGCCGTTATCGGCGACAGATAATTCTAAATACCCCTCCTCGTTTTCGTGTTCGATGACTTTGGCTGTAACCGTGATTTGTGCGGGGCCGATTTTGGGTTCGATACCATGTTTGATCGCGTTTTCTACTAGCGAGATCAGCATCAACGGTGGTAATGCGGCATCGTCAACGTCTGACGTCACCGTAAAGCTAAGTCGTGGGATTCGCGCTTGCATCAAGGACAGATAGGCCCGCACGGCTTCTAGTTGTTTGGACAAACGCGACTGCTCAGTACGGCCGTCGTTGCGCATCTGGGGGATAGTCGCTCGTAAATAATCGACCAGATGATCGACGATTGCAGTCGCCCTGCCGGGTTCTGTCAGAATCGCTGAACGTACACCGGCCAGTGTGTTAAACAAAAAGTGTGGCTCGACTTGGGCGACCAAAACCGATAAGCGTAATTCAGCCTCGCGACGTGCTTCTTGCTCGCGTCGCAGTTCTTGCTGGTGCAATGCTGCCACCAGACGTTTACGCTGCCGGAAGAATAGCCACAGATCAATTCCGCCGCCGATATAAATCAACATACCGCCAGAAATTAAAGATCCCATCGCATCGCCCACCATGGTACTAGACGCACTGATGGTCGGATCACGATGCTCTTTGAGGACGCCGGCGCTGCTTGTGTTGGAATTGAGTTTGTCTCCGGTTGCTGTAGCGGCAAGCTGTTTGGCGTGGGCCTCTGCATACGCTCTGGAGGCGTCCATCTTGGCACTGGCTTCGACAAACATGATGATATTGCCGTCGCCATACAGAACATATTTTGTTGCAAAGCGTGTGCCATCAAATATGCCGTAACTTAGCGCTGCCCCCACAAGCAACGCCAGCGCTAACAGAATCGCTTCTTTGGTCTCATGATAATGGCGTTGTCTGACCCAGACAGCGCCCAGAGTACCGATCAGGTGCAAACTCACAAAAATGATCGAAAATGGTATGGCCGCCGTAAAAAATTTACGCATATTGGCGTTCATCAGAAAGCCGATTAAAACCGAAACCAGCAGGACAGGAATCAGAACCCCGAAGCAAGCTTGCATGCGGTAGCGATACCAGGTACGAGAAAACACCGGATAGTTACGCGCACGGGTCAACCAGGTATCACTTTGCAGCGAGACTTCTGACGGCAACGGCTGGTCTACTGGTCGTTGATGTAAAGTGGATGGAGTGGATGTCATAGCAGATCCTTACCTATAGTGTCTGCACTGTAAGGCTAACTCAGCATCGTTAGGAAGAATGCGACAAAACGGTCTTGAGCCGGATGAGTTGGTACTGGGCGGTGACGAACGCGAACGGCGCTATTCTTTTCCCGCGTGATCTTGATGGTCGGTATGAGCAACCACATTGGCCTCAGAACCGGAAGCAGCATCTGTAGCAGCGTTGGACGCAGTGTCGGGAGCAACTTCCGTTGGCTTACTAGCCTGTTGCTTGGCAATCCGGATAATCGTATTGCGGATCGACGCCAGCACGGCGACTGAGTTAAATGGCTTCACAATAAAGCCTTGCACGCCGCGTTCTTGCGCCGCTTGCAAAGTCGGCGCATCAATTTTTGCCGATACCAGAAAAATTAAGGCTTTTGGTAATTCTGAGCGCAAGGTGTCGAGCAGAGTTAAGCCTTCTTGATTGGTTTCGCCAATATCAACGCAGACGATTTGCGGTTTGAGTTTGACTATCCGCGCTAATACCGCTGGGCTGGTATTGCCATCCCCCACGATCTCGTGACCGCCAGTGGTCAATACGGAACTGAGCAAGTTACGCGCAACGGCCTGATTATCGAGGATGACGGCTTTTAGCATAAAGAGTTTTAGCTTAGATGAGGGAGTAGAAGTAGCATAAATGAAAACCTCGGCTTTGTGCCAATAGAATGCAGATGCTAGGTGTTGCTTCTACATATTAGGGTCATATACTAGATGGGAGTACCATAATATAAAGCCATATCGTCCAGACTTTATATGGACGATTAACGATAAACTATAAATACTCCCCTTATATTGCTATATTGATGCTTGGCACTGTATCTCGATAACGAGTTTTTAAAAGTTGCCAGTCATGTTTTAATTCGGCTCGGCATTCTTCACATGCTTGTCCAGCCATTGATCCTGCTCGTACAACATGTGCAAAATCGATTCGCGGGCACGATAAGCGTGGCTCTCGTTTGGCAGCGTCACCAATTTAGTCACTGCGCCCAGACCTTGCAATGCCTGATACATGCGCTCACTTTGTATCGG
>JANXTO010000138.1 GCA_025352365.1 Undibacterium sp.
CGTAAGGATTTGTAAAGACCGTAAGTCGTAAGGAATTGGTAGGGTGCAATGGGCTTCATCTATTGCACCATTCCAGTCGTTGAGTTAGTTGGCAGATAAAGGAGAAGCTAAGCGTATCAAACCGCTTGTCACACGCCTTGCGGTCCGTGCAGAATGATTGATCAGACGCACGGAGCAAGGCGTGCGCCAAGCTAGCGCTAAACGTGTGTAAAGTTCGCGGCTTCGATGCACAAAGAACCTGATCAGTGATAACAAAATTCACTCCTGTGTCGTTCACCAACGCGCTTGCGATGTGAATCAGCAAAGTGCCATGCAAGGACAAAGTCAAAAGTACAGCCGTTACAGTGGAAAATCGCTACGCGATGTTCACATAATGTCCCCCACGTCTACCAAGCTATGTTTGCGCGCTTCGATGTCACTGGTGCCTCCCGCCCTCCGTATTAAATGTCTACTGAATTAGGGGAAGTCCATAATGACTGACTTTGAGATCTGATGAGAGGTGCTGCTGGTATGAAATGGCTCGCGGGCACTAGGCGCATTTCGGGCAGCGTATAAGCTTTTTTTGGGATATTCTTCATTTATTGTTTTCTGTAAGTAAATTTATCTTATGTCAGCCTTTGTAATGCAACATTGCTGAAGAAAACTCACTTTTATTGGCATAGTTTTTCGATGATGTGATTCATGGATATCGCTTTAAAACCCTCGAAATATTTTGCCTTATTGCTTGTGTTCGCCTGGTTTTTTATCGGTGGCATTGGACATTTTATTGCCCCGGATTTTTTCCTGAAAATTGTGCCACCATCTTTGCCGCTGCGTATTCAAGCAGTGTATATCAGTGGCTTTTTCGAAGTACTTGGTGCGTTAGGTTTGCTACATACCCAATATCGTCAATGGGCAGGAATTGGTTTATTTTTGCTGACAATTACTGTTACACCTGCAAACGTGTATATGTGGCTTCATCCTCATCTATTCCCGAACATTCCAGAGTTGTTATTAGGCTTCAGGTTGATATTGCAGGCTTTGTTATTGGTGACGATTTGGTGGGCGGCTACACCAGAGCCTCAAACCAAATAGTTTTTTGAGTTGATCAATCTAGGTCAACACACCGTAGACTCACTCAAAAAAGGTGATGTATGAAACTGATTTTTTCTATCCTTATGAGTGCAATCGTTACGATGATTGCTCAACCCGGTTTTACACATCCGAGTGAAAATCCCATTGCCAAAATAGCCAAAACAATTGCGCCGACAGATGAGGGCGTTGCCGCGCCATCAAGCTTAACGTCGGATGGGTGGCAGCGAGTTCATTTAGGTAGCGGTGGTCAGCAGTATGATTTCCCTGTGTATGCAAACCATGCTTTAGATGGTGACTTACATACGATTCGTGAAGTCATTTTTGTGCAGCATGGATTGCAGCGGAATGGTAACGATTATTATGCAGCAGCATCGGAGTTGCTCAAGGCGACTGGGCGCGACCCCGCCGATATATTACTGATTGCGCCTAATTTTCCTGGTACTGCTGACACCAAAAAGGACTTTGTGAATATGCCAATGTGGCATGGACAGGGCTGGATGAGTGGCGAGAACGCGGTGAATGCGTCTTTTTCTGTTAGCTCTTTGCAAGTACTGGATGATTTACTCGCCTTCGTTGCCGATAAAAATCGCTTACCCTCGTTGAAGCGTATAACGTTAGCAGGGCATTCTGGTGGCGCGCAATTGGTACATCGGTATGCGGTGTTAAACAATGTGGACGAGGGTTTGCGCGCACGTGGTGTTGCCTTGACTTATGTCATTGCGAATCCCTCTTCTTATCTGTACTTCACGTCCGATCGGCCAAGCAATTCTGCCGCCTCCGGCTTTGCTCCTTACGATATCGCAGTATGTGCCGACTACGATAAGTATCGTTACGGGATGCGTGACATGGTGCCGTATGCGCAAGGTGCTGATGGCTTGACTTTATATCGTAGATACACTCAGCGTCAAATGACATATTTAGTCGGATCTGATGATAACGATCCTAATCACTCGGTATTGGATAAAACCTGCGGCGCAGAGGCCGAAGGTTCAACGCGTTTGCAGCGGGCACGTGCTTATTGGCGCTATGAGCGATTGTTGGCAACACCCCAGCAAGTCATTCAGCATCAGTATTTTGAAGTTGTCGGTGTTGGACATAATCAATCAAAGATGCTGGGATCACGTTGTGGCGCACTGGCGATATTTGATTTGCCTGAATCAAAAAATATGACAGCTGCCAGTTGTCGCGTGCCTTAGTATTAAAAATGGAAAAGGACATACAGATCCTCTCTCATGTATAAATTTACGAGAAATGATCTGTATCGACAAAATAAAACTGTGATCAAGCTAAATTCCCCCACGTGTTCAAGTGGAGGAATTTTATTTTGACTTGCCTCAATTCAGCCTTAGTTATTTCCCCCCCTTGACCTCACCAGAGGTGTTGGCATTACCTGATGCAGAGGCCGATGGTAACTGCGTGTTGTTGATGGTTTCTTTCGCGTTACGTTTTGCCGCGCCTGCTGTACCGCTGGTGGTGTCACGTGCATTCGCTACGCTGGTGCTTGCATAGCTGCGCGTGTTGTCCACTTGCGTTTTTGTGTTGCTGATGGCCGGTTTGCTGATATCTGACGCGGAGTTTCTTACATCCGATACGGTATTTTGCGCTTGGCCTGCTGTGCCCAGAGTCATACTACCTGATGCATTTCCGTTTGCGCTGCCGTTTGCATTTGCACTGCCACTGCCGTTAGCGCCGCCAATGAGACTTCCTGAGTAGGTCGTTGGTGTGTTCATTTTTTCAGGTACAGCGCCTGATATCAGATTAGTTGAGCCGCTGCCTGAGCTGCTACCTGAGCCACTGCCGCTAGCTTGTGTAGATGCCGTATTTCCACTTTTATTGATGATGGTATTACCGTTGCCGACTAAATTACCTGTTGCGTCGCCATTGATCGCCCGTGTATTGGTGGCATTGCCGGTCAGGTTGCCAGCTGCATTACCAGTGAGGTTGCCTGCAGCGTCGCCGCTGATATTGCGTGCATTACCAATATTGCTGACATTGCCTGTCATATTGTCTTGGCTAGTATGGCTGATAGTAGAGGTAGGGAATGACGACATGCCTCTGAGTGAACCGCCAACTGCGCCACCACCGCCACCGATTGCACCGCCACCACCTAGTAAGCCAGCTTGAGCGGATGTGACTATCACTAAACCACTGAGTATCGTTGCGTAACGAATGAATTTAACTGTTGTCATGATGATTCTCCTGAAAGTCACTACGGACAATCCGTAGTAGTAAAAGGAGAACGCTGGGGATGATCGATTTAATCCATCAAAGTAAAAATATTTTTAAAAAAATCTTTAAGTCATCGTTGCTAGCGGGTTTTAATCAGTCCTGCAAATTCAGTTTAACGTCCGTTCCTTATGCAATAACGTCACTGGATTCCTGCTAAAAGCGTGCAGGAATGACGCACTCGCATGAGATTTTTGTACGGTATTTATAATAAGTTTAGCCTTCGCTAGATTAACGAAATTGCTCGGGCCCGGTTCTAAATGATGTGCCGACTATCCCATGACCTAGCTCTTGCGTGACCTTGTCAGGGTTGTCTGTCTTTGCTTGTCTGATCAAATCTTCCAGTGCTTTTTTGGCGTCTTTCACATTCGGCATAAAGACTTTTTTTGCCAATAGTGCAGCCACAATGGGTGACGCAAAAGAGGTGCCCCGCACTGCTTGGAAAGGTGTCTTGCCTATCGTTGCGGCTACCATATTGCTCCCGGGTGCCGCGATCATGACTTGTGCGCCGCGAGCAGCTTCTGGTAGTACACGCATTTTTGCATCGACTGCGGTGACACCAATCACACCGGGGTAACTGGCGGGATAGAGCGGTGGTGCTGCGGGTCCGTCATTGCCGACTGCTGCGACTAACAGATAGCCTTTGCTGAGCATGGATTTGACGATGTGTTCTAAGGTTTGATTTGGCGGCCCAACCAGACTCAGATTAATCACTGCGACTTTTTCTTGCGCTAGCCATCCCAAGGCGTCAATCAGTTTATCTAAAGCGCCTCCGGCGTCGGTACCGCAATAGATGTCGGCTGCATATAAAACAGCATCAGGCAACACACCGCTAAATGGCGTTGATTTGCCGACCATGAGTGACGCAACCGCAGTGCCGTGGGCGGTAGGAATATTTTTATCTGTACAGTCATGACGTTTGATTTGAGCATCTTTAAATACGATATGTTCGGTATCGATGCCTGAATCTACCAAGCCTATGCGTACTTTGGTTTTTGCTGTTTCAGATTGTGTCGGCGAGGCAAGGCTGTTGCTGCTATCAAACGGTACGGCAAAGTTAGAATGGGATGGAACTAAGAACGAACTCCCGATAGCACTACCACTTTCTAAATAAATATGGTTGTAATCGTAGGTGCCGTCTTGATCCAGCTGATGTAACAAGTCCAGTGCATCGGCGGTACTCATATCAGGTGGCGCTTGTAGCACGACTAATGTTTCTTCCAGCGCGTCTAAACGATGTTCGCTGATCACAATAAAACCTGCTGCACGGACTGCCTTTAACGCCGTGACGGAGGGTGACCATGCGGTGATTTGCTTACGTACAATCAGCTCGCCTTTGGGGTTGTTCTCCAGTTGCAGGGGATGTTCTTTAAGTAATCGCGTGATCGTCGTCAGGCGTAAGTCTTGCAGCGGGAGTGTGCCGTTTAGCACATCAGTGCGTACGAGTTGGTCAAGCCGGTCAATCCGGTTCAGCAAGTTTTGAGAATTTAAGTTACCTAATTGTTGTACCGGTAAATTAATCGACGGCAAGCGAAGCTGCGCCCAGACTGGATCGGCGTTGCAACAGAATGCAACTAGCAACAGCCGGCAAATATTGAGTAATTTAGGTGACATAGGCATTATTGGGCTGACATAAAAAGGTGAGCTACGCATCAATTACAATAGTGACGTAATTAGCCACATCAGTTCACTTTTGATTGTAGCTTTAAAATAAAACGAATGAGACAGGGATTAAAATCCCTCGCCGTAACGTTTACTTGGTATCTATGGATCAAACAGCAATCAATATTCAAAATGACATTGCCGCCTTATTGCCGCGTCTGCGCCGCTTTGGCCGTGCTGTCACGCGTCATCGGGAAGATGCGGATGATCTGGTGCAAATTGCGGTCGAACGTGCACTCAGCCGCGCTGAGCAATGGGAGGCGGGTACGCGGCTCGATAGCTGGCTATTCAGGATTATGAAAAACGCCTGGATTGATGAAGTTAGGGGGCGCATCAGACGTAGCGATGTGCTGGCACCGGAGGAAGCTGGCGAGCATATTGGCTCAGACCCCAGTGATGGTTATGTACACCAGCTGGCCGTGCAAAAAGCGGTGTCCATGCTGAATGAAGATCAACGTATGGTGGTCAGTTTGGTATTGATCGAGGGCTTACCATACAAAGAGGCGGCGGAGGTGTTGGAGATCCCCATCGGCACTCTGACTAGCCGTCTGGTACGTGCGCGGGAGACTTTGCAAGGCTTGCTGTCCGATCCTTCCGGGTCGTCAAAACCAGCCGGCTCAGTTAGTTGATAAAGGAATAGTGATGCGCTTTTCAGATGAAACCTTAATGGCCTTTGCCGATGGCGAATTGGATGCCGAAACGCGGGCGACAATTCAAGCAGCAATATTGCAAGATGCCGATGTGGCGCAGCGTGTTGGACACCATCAGGCTATACGTAATGATGTGTTTGCTGCCTTTGCACCTATCGTGGATGAGCCAGTTCCTGCCCGGCTAAAGCTGGCTGCGGCACAGACCACAAGCACGTCTGCAAGCGCAGCTATAAAGACGAGCAATAACGTGCTTCAGTTCAATGCCGCAAAAAACAAAGACGCACTTAAAAAGCCGACCTCTGGCTGGTCCTGGCAGCAGTTGGGTGGATTGGCGGCGATGCTCATCGTCGGTGTGGTGGTGGGTAAATTTGGATTGCAGGACGGCACCAGCTTATCGGCTAACTTGTCGCCGAACGGCGGCATGCTGGCGTCAGTCAATGGTCAGGTCACAGCGCAAGGCAAGTTGGCGCAAGCGTTGACGCAGCAGCTTGCCAGTGCACCGGCGGCAGACAGTACGGTCAAAATCTGGGTCAGTTTTTTATCTAAAGAAGGACAATTTTGCCGCAGCTTTTTAGCGGAAGATGGTACGCAGAATCCGGGTTTCTCTGGCCTCGCCTGCAAACAAAAGACCGGCAACGACTGGCAAATTGCGGTGTTGGCACAAACCGATAAGCCAGCCGCTAGCGATGGACAAACCGGACAAACCGGACAATATCGTCAAGCCGCCGCAGAGATGCCCGCCGCGGTTTTGCAAGCGATTGATCAACGCATCGCAGATCAAGCCTTGGATGCAGCGGCAGAACGGGCAGCGCAGCAGCATGCTTGGCGGAATGCGCCGTAGCGATGTCGCATGAACCCGGTTAAATCAAGCTAACTTAATATACTCCCCTTTATTTTTCCTCAAATTGCTCTATCGTCCAGTAATTATATGGACAACTTAAATATACTAATATCCAGTATATTTAAGTTGCCTGTATTCTGATTGCTTGCAGGGAGAACTGTCTGGCGATTCATTTACCTAAAATATCGTCGCAGGCATCACGCTTGCGCTGTTTAGTGCCGTTACAAGCCGCAACTTAGCGAAGACGATTTTGCGTAAGTCCCAAGTGTTGTGTCTGTCCTGCAAATAATCACCATGCTTGCACCGCTATCATGTACAAAGCGATAAGATTCACCTACACTAAACCAACGCAAGTTTAGATAGGTCATCACGATGGATATCGCTACAAGACAGGCTGCCCGCTTAGCTGAAAGCTTGCGCCACGGGCAAAACGAGCTATTAGAAATGATCGCTCAGGGTGCGCCCTTAAAAGATACTTTGACCAAATTGATGTATCTGATCGAAGGACAATCCGACGGCGTGTTGTGCTCAGTCTTGTTGCTGGATGATGACGGTGTGCATATCCGGTTGGGCGCGGGACCGAATTTGCCGCCAGAGTATATGAAGGCTTTAGACGGACAAGAAATTGGCCCCGCTGTTGGTTCTTGTGGCACCGCGATGTACCTCAAAGAGACCGTCATCGTCAGCGATATTTTGATCGATCCTTTAGGGAACCTTACCGTCAATTCGCCGCGCCGCATGGTTTGCGTGCCTGCTGGTCTAGCCCTATTTACTTAAACAAAAATAAGATCTTAGGCACCTTCGCCATGTACTACCGCGAAGTCCGTACGCCAGATGCAGAAGACATTAAATCAATTGGCGTCGCTGCGCACCTGGCGGTAATCGCCATCGAACGCACCCGCCGTGAAGAAGAGCTAGAAATCCACCGCCATCATTTAACCGAGCTGGTCAATCAACGCACCACCGAGTTATCCGCAGCCAAAGAAAAAGCCGAAGCGAGTAATCTGGCCTTAAGCGTAGTCAATCTAGAGCTTGCCAGCGCTTTACATCATCTGAACGTGACCCACGAAGAGCTAGTCCGGCGTGACAAGTTGGCCGCACTTGGCGCACTGGTGGCGGGCGTTGCGCATGAGCTGAATACGCCGATTGGCAATGGCTTAATGGTTGCGAGCACTTTGGCCGACCTCACCAGAGAATTTAAACAATCCTATAACGATGGCTTGAAACGTTCTTCGCTAGAAACCTATATGGCAGAGGCCGCGCGCGCGAGCGAAATCCTGCAACGTAACTTGCAACGTGCAGCTGATTTGGTGGTGAGTTTTAAACAGATCGCAGTTGATGGCGCTGATTATCAACGCAGCCAGTTTGCGCTGGCACCGTTTGTTGCTGAGACAATCTATCCTTTATCAGCGGCATTTAAAAAACATCAGGTCGATTTAAAAGTACAGATTCCGCGTGGCTTGGAAATCAATACTTATCCCGGACTATTGAGTCAGGTTATCGTCAATATTTTGAATAATTCTCTGGTGCACGCTTTTGTCGATACCGAGCAAGACCAGCAGAAATTGCTGAACAAACAGCACAATCATATTCAGATTCACGCCAGCCTGGACGACGCTGGCTGGCTCAACTTAAGTATAAAAGATAATGGTATCGGCATTAGTCCAGCTAACCTGCCGCACATTTATGATCCATTTTTTACTACTAAACTAGGTGAGGGCAGCTCCGGCCTCGGTTTGCATATCACCCACAACATCGTCACCTCCTTATTGAACGGAAAAATTGATGTCGATAGCTCGGCTGAGAGTGGTACTTGTTTTACGATCCGGTTTCCGTTATAGCTAGCGGTCACGGAATGTGAGAAGCTTAATTAAGTAAGCTCTTACTAAAGCTAATTCAGACAAACGCCTATAAAATTTTACGGCGACTAAAGTTAACGTTGAGCTCGCCCAGATCGCCAAACTGAATACAGATATTCTGATCCAGTGCCACCTCAAAACTCCCTGCGTAAGATCCTGTGATAATTGCCTGGCCTGCTTGCAGACCTTGCCCCTGACTGCGTAAATATTCTGCCAGCCAGTACAAGGGCGCGCGCGGATGGGTATTTGGGTGGCGTCCTTCAAACTGTATTAGTGGCATCAAAATTTTGTCTTGCTGCAACCTGCTACTGACTTTAATCGCCATATCCGTAGTGATTTTTGCTTTGGTACTATCGACTTCAGGGCCAAGGAATAAACCTTGATTCAGCAAACCATCCGCCAGATTTTCTACAAAACTGACTTCATCAGGATTGGTATAACGACTATCAATCAACTCTAAGGCAATGTGGGTACGAATGATCGCCGCATCGACCTCTGCTGCTTCATAAGGTGTATCGCGCGCAGGCAAATCACAACCGAGAATAAAAGCAAGTTCGGGCTCAATTTTTACATGCCCAGCACGTGACCAGACCGGGCATGCAGCGATAGGATCGCTAAAAATAGTTTTGCTATAAATCGGCGCTAATATCACGCGATCCACGCGAACATCAGCAGCTATTCCACATTTCCAAGCGCCGGTATGGTCACCCATTTGAGCCGACACCGCAGCCTGAATTGCCAATCCTGCTGCACTGTTCATCTGGTGAAAACTAGGTGGCAAGCGTTCACCTTGTACGCCTGACTGACGGCGTGTTACCAAGATCGTCGCTGCTTGCAAAATCAGCTCTGTGGCTATATTACTTACTACGGCAGATGAGAGAGACATGACGAATCCAGAAAATATTGAGAGGCATTAACATAAATTTTATTTGAACAAAAAAGTAATTCGTGTAAAAAAATAATTCGTAAAAAACGGATAGCGCAGTAGAAAAATACAACACACCCTGACTTTACATGGCACGTCGATAAAGTCTAACTCCTAATTCATCAAGTCGTAATAAACAAAACGTAATCTGCACCGCGATTGCTTTATTTATTTCTTTTTCAACGATCGCAGTGTGGCGTCCGATTATGGTCGGCATCATATTGTCACCATGGGCTTTGATATGAAAATTAATTCTACGAAAATAGCGCGCAAGAAAAGCTTCAGATCAAATCATTTAGGCTCACGCAAGATACTCGCGGCTTCCTTTAGCTCTGCATTTTTCGCTTTAACATTTACTCAGTCAGCAATGGCGCAAAGCAAAGCGGTAGCGACGGACGAAGCACAAAAAAATATAGTAATCGATTCAGCTAATGCCTCTGATAGCGCAAGTTTCGTAGCAGATTCCGCGACCACCGGTGCGCAGACTGTGGTGATTTCATCTCAGACGACTCGTTCTTCGGTATCGGTACGAGGCTTGGAAATTCAAAAAATATTGGCAGGTACTAATCCTGTAAAAGCATTGCAAACGCTACCAGGGGTAAATTTTCAAACTGCCGATCCTTGGGGCAATAACGAACAAAATTTAACGCTGTTTATCCACGGCTTTAGTGGCCAGCAGCTTGGTTACACCATGGATGGCGTACCTTTAGGCGATCAGCAATATGGTAACTACAATGGTCTTTCGCCACAGCGTGCAGTAATTAGCGAGAACGTCCGTAATGTTATTTTATCTTCCGGCGCGGGTGATCTCGCCACTGCATCAACCAGTAACTTAGGTGGTACGATAGAGACGTTTTCTAGCGATCCATTGGCACAGCGTCGTACCAGCTTAGAACAAACTTTTGGCAGCTACAGCACATCCCGTACCTTTGCCCGTTTTGATACAGGCTTGTTTGGTAATGGCAATTCTGCATATATCGCTTTGATGCGTCAGGATGCAAAGGCATGGGATTTCAACGGCAAGCAGGGCGGTAATCAGTTGAACGCAAAATTCGTTCATGACACTGCACCCGGCAAGCTAACGCTCTATTTTAATTACAACGATAAGACCGAACCAAACGAAGATAGTACAGTGCATGTCGCTGGCGAAACCAGCGCACCTTACACCCGTCCTTTCTTATATCCTGACTTTGCAACAGCACTCAAATACTTATCGCCTACCGGTGCCACACCGGCGGCAGACGGGTCTAATTATCGTAACTACTACAGCGATGCACAACGGACTGATTATTTAGCCTACGCAAAATACGAGGCCAATTTAAATGAGACTACCAAGTGGTCAAATCAGGTTTATTTTCATAAGGACGATGGTGCCGGTGTCGTCGCAGGTCCGATAGGCGCAGCCGGTTTGCCAGCGCTATTTAGTGTGTATTTCCCGAATCAAAATCTGAAGCAAATTTTTGGCAATTCTGGCTATGCAACCCGTACTACTGAATACAAAATTGATCGCGGCGGCCTGATATCTAATTTGCGTAAAGAGTGGGGTGATCATCAGATCGAAGTAGGTGGCTGGTGGGAACATAATAAATCGTCAGCATTCCGTCGTTGGTACGCCTTGGATGTAAACAATCCAAGTTCGCCTTACGATAGACCAAGCAATCCTCTGATTACACAATACGGTAGTGAGATCGACAACAATGTTGTACAGCTACATTTGCAAGATGAGTGGAGTGTGCGGCCAGATTTGACGGTGCAGGCAGGGTTTAAATCGAGCCTGCAATTTGCAAAAGGTACGTTCCCGGTACAACCAGCAATTGGTGCAATTTCAGGCGGCTCCAAGGCATTGCCAGAAGGTGAGATCATTACCCGTAAATGGTTTTTGCCGCAAATTGGTGTGCGCTGGGATTTATCCACACGTGATCAGTTATTCGCTAATATCCAGCAAAATTTAAGACAGTTTGTGACTTATGGTGGCGGTGGCGCATCACCTTGGAGTCTAGCTAGTCAATCAGGATTTGATCTTTTTAAGAGTACTGCAAAGCCAGAAACTTCAGTCACATATGAGGTCGGTATGCGCAGCAGCCGCGATCTGAATTTGGGTGCGTTGAATAAAATCGATGGTCAGGTCAATTTGTATTATGTTGATTTTAGTAACCGCTTATTGCAAATTAGCCCGACGCCAGTGATCTCATCTATTATCGGTGGTAATCCAATTTTGGCTAACGTTGGTAGCGTACAAACGACGGGTATTGATATCGCCGGGACTTTGCATTTTGGTCGAAATGTTTCCTTTTATAATGCTTTGTCCTACAACCGCTCTGTCTATTCGGATAACTACAATAACGGTGCCGCGACAGTAGCGACGTCCGGTAAAAAAGTACCGGGTAGCCCTGACTGGATGAACAAATTTGTCGCGACTCTAACCGAGGGTGATTATGAAGCGCAGTTAATCGGTGAATACATAGGCAAACGTTATGCCACTTATACCAACGATTTGTCGGTGCCTGGCTACTTCATCGCTAGCTTAGCCTTAAGTGCCAAACTACCGATGCTTGATAATGCATTTCTAAAAAATACCAAAGTCAGGTTTAACATTACTAATCTCAACCAACAAACGGGTGCGTCTGTGGTGGTGGTCGGTGCTGCATCGGGTACTTACAATACCTTCCCGATTGCACCACATCAGTACTTTGTGACGCTGGGCACTAATTAATTTTGCATTGAATTTTGAGGACGATTTACATGACATTCAATCGTAGAAATTTTGTCAAAACAACGCTGGG
>JANXTO010000151.1 GCA_025352365.1 Undibacterium sp.
TTTTGTCGGACAACAAAATTGCCTCGTCGACGTCATGCGTAATCATAAAAACGGTTTGATTGGTAGCTGCACAAATCTTGAGTAGCTCGTCCTGCACCACTCCTCTTGTTAAAGCGTCTAAAGCACCAAATGGCTCATCGAGTAATAATATTTTGGGCTCGATAGAGAACGCTCTGGCGATACCTACTCGTTGTTTCATTCCACCGGATAGTTCGGATGGCTTTTTGTGTTCTGAACCCTTTAATCCCACCATGTCAATAAACTTACCAGCATGCTGCTCGGCCTGAGCGCGTGACCAATCGGGGTGACGCGATTGCACCGCAAATGTCACATTCGCCAAGATAGAGAACCATGGCATTAGCGCATGACTTTGGAATACAACACCGCGATCGAGGCTGGGACCGCTGACCTCCCGGTTATCCATTAGCACTAGGCCAGAAGTCGCTGTTTCTAAACCTGCCAACACGTTCAGAATCGTAGTTTTTCCACAGCCGGAATGACCGATGATGCAGACAAATTCTCCACGGGCAATGTCAAACGATACCTCATCAAATACGGGTGCGCTGTTTACGTTATAAGACTTGCTCAGATCCTTTACGCTAAGAAAAGGCTTGCTGTCCTCGACACGATCAGCTAGTACATTAGTTACAGAATTGGCTATCATGATTATTCCACGTAAGTGACATATTTTTGTAAGCGTGCAAACAGCAAGTCGAGCAGCATGCCGGTCACGCCGATGATCAAGATGGCAAACATCACGCTGGTGAGCGATAAATTGTTCCACTCGTTCCAGACGAAGTAGCCGATACCCGTGCCACCCACCAACATTTCTGCTGCGACGATAACCAGCCACGCAATCCCCATGGAGATTCGCATGCCTGTCAAGATCGTCGGTGCAGCAGCGGGCAAGATGACCAGAAACGCTTTGCGCAGAGGTGTCACTTCTAAGGTTCTGGCCACGTTAAGCCAATCGCGCCTCACAGATGCCACGCCAAATGCCGTGTTCATCAGCATGGGCCAGACCGAACAGATAAAAATCACAAAGATGCCAGAGACTGAGGAATCTTTAATCGTGTACAAGGCTAGCGGCATCCAGGCTAGTGGTGAGATGGGCTTAAGAATCTGAATAAAAGGATTCAAGGCTGTTTGCATGAGCGGCGACATACCCAACATAAAACCCACAGGTATAGCCACTGCCGCCGCGATGATAAATCCTAAGGCAACCCGACCTAAGGAATGGCCGAGTTGAATGCCAATACCTTTATCATTCGGACCGTTGTCATAGAACGGATGCGACAATTGCGTGACGATAGTCTGTCCCATTTGTGCGGGCGTAGGGAAGCCGGTAGTCTTCGCCGGACCTGAATCTGTAGCTGCACTTGTTCCAGCACCGCCCATCAATTTGGCATATTCCTCTTGCTCAGCTGTCATCGTAGTCGCTGGTGCGGTCCGGCTTGCCGGTGCGGTTGCTAAGTGCCAACTCAACAAAAACACTACTAGTATTAATAACGACACTGCTGCCGCACGCATATTGAGCTTTTTCCCAGATAGAGAATTATTCATGATTGTTATCGCTTGATAGCAAAGCTGTTGATATAGGCGTCTGGCGCAGCAGGATCAAATTCTTTGCCCATGATTTTGTATTTTTTGTATGCACCAGCAGGTACAGTTTGTCCTAGTTCCGCCATGTATTTTTTAGCGTCGGTGAGCAAAAATACTTTTTCAGTGATGGCTTTGTAGTCAACATCCCCTTTGATATAGCCCCAACGCTTCATCTGACTTAAAATCCAGACGCCCATCGAATCCCAAGGAACGGGATCAAAATCGGCACGTGTAGTTACATTACGGACGTTGCCAAGACCATCGGCAAATTTACCGCTCAAGACTTGTTGTACTACCGTCTCAGGCTGGTTTAAGTATGCTGCTGGTGAAATGATTTTGGCGACCAGCGCGCGGTTAGCAGGATCACGTGCCATCGCCGCAGCGGTTAATACGGAACGGAATAG
>JANXTO010000158.1 GCA_025352365.1 Undibacterium sp.
TGAAATCGCAGCTTGAGGTGTATTACCAGCCCGCAGCTCTTCACGGATACGCTCGTTAATCAAGACGTTGGCATCAATCGCCATACCCAGTGCCAGCGCAATCGCCGCCATACCAGGCAACGTTAATGTGGCTTGTAATAAGGAGAGAATCGCCACCAATAACAACAAATTGACGGACAGTGCCATTACACTGAACACACCAAACAGCATGTAGTAAGCGATCATGAAAACGGCAATCGCGATAAAGCCATACAGCGTGGAGTTAAAGCCCTTCTGAATATTATCTGCGCCTAACTGAGGACCGATCGTGCTTTCCTCAATAAAGTCCATTGGCGCAGCCAGAGAACCGGCACGCAACAGCAATGCCAAGTCACTTGAAGCGGCAGTCGAACCCATGCCAGTGATATTAAAACGAGAGCCCAACTCATCCTGAATAGTGGCCACGGTCAGCAACTCGCCCTTACCTTTTTCAAATAACACGATCGCCATTTTTTTGCCGATCTTGCCGCGCGTACCTTCACGCATTTTGCGGCCGCCATCACCATTCAAATCGATACTGACGGACGGTTGTTGATGCTGGTCGAAACTGGCAGAAGCGCCAGAAATATAATCACCCGTGATGACAGGGTCTTTGTACAAAATGGCAGGTGCACCGCGACCGACTTTAAACAATTCGGAACCGAACGGCACTGCTGTATTTTCATCCACCAAACCAATGACACTTTCATCCACCAGACGCACTTCTAATGTAGCTTGGCGTCCAATAATATCTTTCGCCCGGTTAACATCCTGCACGCCCGGTAATTCCACCACGATGCGATCAGCGCCTTGCTGCTGAATAATTGGCTCCGCAACGCCAAGTTCATTTACCCGTTTAGACAAGGCAATAATATTTTGCTTAACGCCCTCTGTCACTGCTGCCTTCAAGGCCTCTGGCTTCAATGTGATTTGCAAACTCAACTCAGTGTTATCTGCGTTTTTAACATCTGTCATTTGGACATCATTGATCTGACTAGACAACACATTTTTAGCCGCGCCTAAGGTGTCTGCATCACGGAACTTCACAGTAATCTGCTGACCATCACGAGAAATCCCCGAGTGGCGGACTTCTTTATCGCGCAATACGCTACGCACCGTGGATTGCAGACCCTGCAGGCGAGTATTCAATAATGCTTTGGTATCGACTTGCATCAAGAAATGGACGCCGCCTTGCAAATCCAGCCCCAACGACATCGGCAACGCATGCAAACTTTGCAGCCATTTTGGCGTGTCATTGAGCAAATTAAAGCTGATGCTATACAGAGGGTCGGCAGGATCGGCATTCAGGGCTTTTTCTAATGCGGCCTTCGCTTTAAACTGGATATCAGCATCCTTAAAACGAGCACGCACAGAACCTTGAGTACCATTATTTTCGTAAGACAAATTAGTTGCGGTTAAGCCTTGCTCCTTCAGCGCTTGCTCAACGCGACCCAACATATCGCTCTCCACTTTGATGGTTGCGCGGGCACTGTTGATTTGGATAGCAGGCGATTTGCCAAAAAAATTGGGGACTGTGTACAACGCGCCAAACACCAGCGCGACGATGATCAGAAGATATTTCCAGAGAGGATAGCGATTCATATCGGTTCAGAATAAATTAAATGCCAGGCTGAATGTGCAACGCAGCCCAACAAGGCTGCGCTGAATCACGAAATCAGATCGCTTTGATCGTGCCCTTAGGCAGCAACATTGTCACAGCAACTTTTTGTACGACGACCTCGGTTCCGTTAGAAATTTCTATCGTAACGTAAGCCTCAGTGACCTTAACGACTTTGCCCAATACCCCACCCGCGGTCACCACTTCATCATTTTTTGCCAACGCATCCATCATCGATTTTTGTTCTTTTTGACGCTTCATCTGAGGACGTATCATCAAAAAATACAGTACGACAAACATCAAAATGATGGGCAGGAAACTCATCAAATCACCGCCACCACTAAAAATGGACGATTGCGCATAAGCATTGGAAATAAACACGTTAAGACTCCAGTAAGATTTTAATAATTATCTGCAAGATAACAAAATTGGAAATGAATCGGCACAAGCGTCTTAAATGGTGACAAAACCACCAAATAAAAGAGCACACCTAAAGCGCTAGTCATCAATCACAAAGCGCCACATTCTAGCATTGGAGCAGCGGCTTACCGTGATTTAGTCGTTTGGTATAGGAGATTACAGTCAGGGTTGAGTTTAAATACAGAAAAATAAATCTCGGTAATGACAAACGTCATACGCAATCCATAATGAATAATTCAGATATCAGTCATTAATCTTGAATTTATGCCATAACATTAAAAATATACTCCCCATATGTATATTTTAATTATCCTTATAATCATTGGACAATAAGGTATATTTTTAAAAATAAATGGGGAGTATATTTATTGGTACGTAAAATCAGCGCTTAACATCTCGCTTTTAACCTACTCAACTATTGCACGCGACGAATTTGCAAACCCCGTTGTTGCAATAAATCCAAAATGCTGTTCCTGCCCACCATATGCCCCGCGCCGACGACGATCAGTACCGGCTTATTGCCGTTGATAAGCTTAATCACTTTGTCGCTCATGCCAATATTGCGATCGTCCAGCAATCGCTTCATGAGCTTGGCAGTGCTGGCGTCTTTATCGG
>JANXTO010000166.1 GCA_025352365.1 Undibacterium sp.
GCCGGAAAAACCCTCTGTACCGACGAGACCTTTTTGGCCTATTTGCGTCAGGTATTTAATCATCCCGTCATTTGATATAGCGGACATAAAATCATGTTATCTATCGCCATTGCACAATTGAATTACACCGTGGGTGACTTCGCTGGCAACACTGCCGCGATCATCCAATCGATGAACAAAGCTAACGTGCTTAAAGCAGACATTGCGGTATTTTCTGAGTTATGTATCTGCGGCTATTATCCCGGCGATTTGCTGGAAGACAGCCAGTTTTTATCGCAATTGGATGTCGCTTTGTCGAGCATTCTTGCTGCCTCAAAACAATCACCATCTATGGTCACTGTGATCGGGACGGCTAGGCGTAATGCAGGCATAGGCAAGCCATTACATAACGCCTTACTCGCGATCAAAGATGGTGTCATCGTTGCTGAGTATTACAAACAGCTGTTACCTACTTACGGTATTTTTGACGAGCGTCGTCACTTTGAGCCAGGCTCTGAAGGCGCTTGCTCGCTAAAAGTGGCAGGTCAAAAAATTGGCTTCATGGTGTGTGAAGACGGTTGGAATGATGAAGGCCGCGATTACCAGATCAACCCATTCACCGCATTGAGTGCAGCCCAGCCCGATTTGATTATCAGCATCAACGCCAGCCCATCCGACATAGGCAAGCGGCGGCAACGTCATGCCATGTTTAGTAAGGCATCCAACCATCACCAATTGCCGCTGTTATATGTCAACCAGATTGGCGGACAAGACCAATTGGTGTTCGACGGTGCCTCGTTCGCGGTCTCGCCTGCGCAGGGTATTGCGTATGAGGCAGCCCGTTTTGAAGAAGACTTCAATCTCATAGGATTTAACGCAGGACAGTTTTTATCCGTCGATGGCAGCGCATTGCCAAAGCCTGATAGCGAGGGATTGTCCGTCACCGAATTTACCAGAAGGCAAATTGTGCTCGGTCTGCAAGATTACGCCCGTCGCTGCGGCTTTACTCAAGTCGTAGTCGGCTCTTCAGGCGGTATCGATTCTGCATTGACGTTAGCACTCGCCGCAGAAGCCTTAGGTGCTCAGAATGTGATCGCGATCACGATGCCATCGGCATATTCCAGCGATGGTTCGATCGCTGATTCAGTCAAGTTATGCAACAACTTAAACGTCACATTATTCACGCATCCGGTTTTAGATTTGGTCAAACAATATAGCCAGGGATTTAGCGCCGCATTTGCCGCACCGCTAACGGGTTTGCCATTAGAAAATCTGCAAGCGCGGATACGCGGCACTATCCTGATGGAATACTCCAACACCTACGGCGCCTTGTTACTTACCACCGGCAATAAGAGCGAAATCTCGGTCGGCTATTGCACCCTGTATGGTGACACCAACGGTGGATTAGGCTTGATCGGCGATCTGTATAAAACTGAGGTGTACGCCTTATCACGCCACATCAATCAACATGCCGGGCGCGAGATTATTCCCGAGGATGTACTAACTAAACCGCCTTCTGCCGAGCTGGCACCAGATCAACTCGACACAGATAGCCTGCCACCTTACGACGAGCTCGATGAGATGCTGAAATGGCATATCGAAGGTAAGCGATTACCCTCCGATGAATTTGCAAAGGCCAGCGCTTTTGTCGAACAATTAGTGAGTACCGAGAAAGGTGAAAGTAGCTTGAAGCGCATACTAGGCATGGTCGCCCGCAACGAATACAAACGTTGCCAGGCACCACCCATTATCCGCGTCCGTTCTCGCGCCTTTGGCAGCGGACGCCAGATGCCAATCGCCGCTAAATATTTGAATTGACCAATATGACCAATATAACTTTAGCTAACAACTTTGATGTCGCCGTTCTGATTGGCCGCTTTCAGCCATTTCATCACGGGCATGCACAACTTTTGCAGCGGGCATTAGATTCTGCACCTCAGGTTGTGATTGTGCTTGGATCATCGTTCCATGCGCGCAGTACAAAAAATCCTTTCACCTGGCAAGAGCGCGCCAGCATGATCTGCGCTTGCTTGTCGGAGACGGATAAAGAGCGTGTTCGGTTTGTCGCGGTACGTGATTATTACGATGATGTGCGCTGGGCGCATGCAGTTCAGAAAAAAGTTCAGGCGCTGATACCAGAGGCAAAGCACGTCGCTTTGATCGGCCACTTTAAAGATGCTTCAAGCTATTACCTTAATCGCTTTCCGCGCTGGCAATTGATTGAGGCGGATCAAACTATTGCGCTGGATGGGCAGCTGGATGCGACGCTGATACGCCGGGTACTATTTGAGAGTGAAGATATCAATGTGTCGCTTGATGTCGTTGATCAGTTTTTACCGAAGGCGATACGACAATATATCAAAGCCTGGGTGATTTATCCGCACTTCGCTGATCTGGTCAAAGAACATCAGCAATTGAATAAATACAAAGCCGCCTGGAAAGCGGCACCATATGCCCCGATCTTCTCAACCGTGGACGCAATCGTCAAAGCGGCGGAGCATATTTTGCTGGTGCAGCGTGGCGGTTTTCCGGGTAAAGGCTTATGGGCGCTGCCGGGTGGATTTCTGGAACAGGATGAGCGCCTGCTGCAAGGTGCGATCCGTGAACTGACAGAAGAAACCAATCTCGCCGTCTTAGATTCCACGTTAGAAAACGCGCTGGTCGATGTCAAAGTGTTCGATCATCCCGGTCGCAGCCAACGTGGTAGAACCATTACGCATGCCCATTTTTTTGACCTGCAAATTGACCACCTGCCAGACATCACCGCAGCCGACGATGCAGCGGCTGCCGCGTGGGTGCCGATATCTGCACTGGCTGCGATGGAAGAAGTTTTCTTTGATGATCACTTCCATATTCTGGATCATTTTTTGACGCTGACCGAGCTTGACCATTGTTAGCCAGCGCGATCTAAGTGCGAGCTAAACATGCGCCAGATTCTATAAACACTAATTAATCATGGCCACTTAGCGACCGTCTTCGACTACGAATATAAATATACTCATAGTAAGTATATATTTGTTGTTCATACAATCATTCGACAATAGGGTTATTTTATAAAAAATAATGGGGAGTATATAAAAATATGCATAAATGTGGCGCAACTCTGCCCTAAGATAAAAAACAGCAGCATCCGTTGTGCTTGTGTTTATAATCAGCCAAGGCTTTTTGTTAGAATTTAAGATTGCATCGGTATGAAAAAAAGGAGTAGTTGCGCTAACAAGTATGGACAAGCAAGTCATTTACACCAAGACAGCAAAAGGCCTGGCAGAGGCGATTGGTAAAACCAAGCAGCTTTCTCGCGGCCTTCGTTCGGTTCTTAAAGAGATTAATGGCAGCGCTCCGGTCGAGCTTGTTCAAAGCAACTTGGGTAATCTGGCAGACAAAAAATTAGAAAAAGCGCTGGAGCAATTACTTAAAGACAGTTATATCCGCATCTTTGATACACCTCGTCAGGTAAAGAAACTCAACACGGTACAAACACCGACACCCGACGATATTGATTTTTCTACCATCGCTAGTTTTCAGGAGTCGCTGCTTCAACTCACGATGAGCGCTTTTTACAACGCCGTAGAAGCGCAAAACGCCGCCGACGCAACGACACCAAAAGTAGACCTTGTTGTTAAATCTAGTCCACCGGTAAGCACAATCACCGTCCCTAAAGCGATTATCGAAGCTGACCCCAAGATTCAAGCGTTGGCAGAATATGTACAGCGTCTGGAGCTGGAAGCCCGCGTCAAACAAGCGGCTAAAGAAAAGACCCGAAAAAAATTAGAAGAAGCTCAACAAGCTAAATTAAAAGCACTGCAAGAAATCCAGGATCTGGATGCGTTAAAGCTAAAACAGCAAAGCGATGCGGAAGCGCTAGCACGTCAACAGCGTCAAGAAAAAATCAGAGCCGAGGAACAGCTAGGCAAAGAGACGATTGCCAGAGCAGAAGAATTAGTCAGGGCGGAAGAGCATAAGTATCAAGAGAACGAACTCAATGCTAAGCAAGTCGCAGAAGAATTACAGCGCAAAGTTGCACAAGGCCGCGCCCGCATGGAGTTAGAAAAAAAAGCGCAAGAAGACGAGGCCAGAAGAAAAGCAAAAGAATTAGCTGAAAAAGAAGCAGAACAACGCGGCGAGCAAGAGGCTCAGCAGAGAGTAACGGACGCTGCTCGTTTAGCCAGAGCAAAAGAGGAGCGACTTCAACATCAGACAGAATTGAAGCGCCAGGCAGATATTGCCGCGGACGCTGCAACCCAGGCCACCCGTGCGTTAGCTGAGCAACAGCAGCGCGAATATGAGATTGCTCAGGCGGCAGAAATTGCGAAAGCAGAACAGCTAGCCAGAGTGCAAGAACAGCAAAACCGTATCGCGGCAGAGGCCAAAGCAAAACAAGAGGCATTACAGCGCACAAAAGCGGAAGAAGAGCGACAGTTTAGAGCGCAGCAAGCCCGCATCAAGGCTGAAGCCAAGGCAAAGCAAGAAGCGCTAGAGCGCCAACAAGAACAACAAGCCCGTATCGAAGCAGAAGCTAAAGCGCAGCAAAGAGCATTAGAGTTAGCCAAAGCGGAAGAGCAACGTATCGTGCTTGAAAAGCAGCGCCAACTTGAGGCGCAAGCTAAACAAAAACAAGAGCGGGAGGCTGCTGAACAAGCAAGGCTGGCTAAACTAGCCGCAGAAGAACAAGCTCGAATCCAAGCGGAAGTGAAGGCGCAGCAAGATGCGTTAGCACTTGAGGAAGCCAAGCAAGCAAAGAAGGCTAAGGAGGCAGAGCGACTGAGAAAAGAAGAACAATCCCGTCTAGCAGAACAAGCTAAACAAGGCCAACTCAACGCAGAGGCGGAAGCAAGTGCAGCTGCATTGCAGCGCGCTCAAGCGGAAGAAGAGGCGCTGATCCGTCAGTCCGAAGAAGAGCGTGCCATCAACGAAGCAACTGAGCGTCATCGCTTAGAAGGTATTGCAAGGGAGCAGCTCCGCCAGAAAGTGCATCAACGCACTGCTTCAATGTACGAAGAAGAAGAGCGCGCACGCAAAGAAAAAGATCAAGACGTTTTGAACGGTATCGAGGCGCTAAAGAAGCAACAAGAAATCGATCATGATCAGAATGAAAAAGATCGCATAGCCCGGCAAGAAAAAGAACTGCTCCTAAAACAGCAAGCTGAGGAAGCTGCACAACACGAAGCAGAAGAATTAAGACAAATGCACGCGCAGATAGAAGCGCGTGAGCTCGCAAGGCAATTAAAATTACAGGCACGTGCAGAATCGCAGGCAGCAACCGCAAGCCAATGGTCTGTCATGTTGTCCCGAGCAGCTAATTTGGTCGTGAATAAAATTTTTGGTAGCTTATTAGAAAAACTCAGTCTCATCGTGTTTGCCAGTGCCATCGTGGCGATTGCTGCTATTCATTTCACTTCGTTTGACCGGCAGGCAGTGATATTCGAAAAATCCATCACTAGCGTGATAGCCCAACCGGCCAAAATCAACGGGCTATATTTTGCTTTGCTACCGCGCCCCCACTGGCGAGCAGAAGGCGTGACGATCGGCGACCGGCAACAAATCCAAATCGCAGAAATCTCTGTCGCTATCGATATCACGACCGTATTCGACGACAAAATTTCTATGGGGCGGATTGACGTTAATTCTGCTCAACTTGATGAAGAAGCTGCAGGCTGGATTTTGTTTAACTCACGGGCACAAAGCCACACACAATTTGGTCCGGTATATGTTGAGGACCTCAAACTAAATTCGCCTAATTTGCCATTAGCTCTGTTAGAAGGCTATGCTGACTTTGATGCCAACGGACATTGGAACTCGATCACCTTAGATTCCTCAGAACGACAATTCCATGCCGTCTTATCACCAGATGGCGCGAGGACTACATTTGAAATGAATGCCGATGATTTCACACTCCCTTTCGGGATCAATGCTAACCTGAAAAAATTCCATAGCGCAGGCAATATTGATCAAGACCGGGCCGAGATCAAAGAGTTTGGCGGCAGTGTATACGACGGTGTGCTAAG
Source organism: Undibacterium sp. (assembly GCA_025352365.1). Taxonomy (GTDB): domain Bacteria; phylum Pseudomonadota; class Gammaproteobacteria; order Burkholderiales; family Burkholderiaceae_D; genus Undibacterium. The sequence goes on from JANXTO010000166.1 coordinate 5,985, forward strand.
CGGTAGTGGCACCTTACGATGGGGCGATCGCTGGACTTTTTCTGGTAATTTCAGCGCGATAGAGATCAGTCTTCCCGGTATTGCACCGCGCTTGTTTAGTAGCGGAAAAATGAAAACTAAAGGGCGCTACACGATGCAGTCCAAGATCAGTAATAAGCTGTTTTCTGCACCAAGGATAGACGGCAGTTTTAACGTCGGTAATGGTGAATTAACAGGTATAAATATCATGAGCGCGTTAAAGAGTACTCAGCTTCTGGGCCGTACCAGCTTCACGGAGTTGAGTGGCAATTTTACCTATAACGGTAATCAAACCCAGTTACAAAATATCCGCCTGAACGCTGGCATAGTCTCTGCAAGTGGTTTTACATCGATTGATGCTAATGCCGGACTTTACGGCCGCTTCTCTGTTGACTTACACTCGCCCACCAATACTGAGCGCGCTAATATATCGCTGTCGGGCAAAGTGAGTGAGCCTAAGTTTACTGATTAATCCCGGTGACGTTTAGAAAAAGTAGCATCCAGCACAAGTAACAGCTAGGCCAAAGACGAATAACAAGCAATTGTACTGATCGGCGTTCTAGTGGATAATTCCAGCCTATGAACGATACTACGACACCCCCAAATTTGCCCGATCGGCTCTCAGTTGATCCCCGCAGCCCTTACCACATCGCCGCCGTGTTCGAGCACGAAGTCGGTATCAAGCTCAACGACAAAGAACGACTTGATGTTGAAGAATATTGCATCAGCGAAGGCTGGATAAAAGTCGCAGCGGGTAAAGCCGTGGATCGCAAGGGCAAGCCATTAATGATTAAAGTAAAAGGCAAAGTTGAAGCGTTTTATCGCTAATTCTGATGTTTTGATTGGCGCTGATGGCATGGCAAAGCTGATTTAAAAATACAAAATTACCATTAAAAGTGGGGCGACATCGAAGTGATTCGATGCCGCCCCACTTAGTTTTGACGCATGAATTGTGCAGACATCGCTAAATCGTTTTTGGCAATCTTAGAACTTAGCGTTAACTCCAGACAGTGCTGGATTGTTGCTAAGTTTCCTGTTGGGAGTCACGAGCTAGGGGTTTGCTGGTAATCGCAAATCATGCAAATCATGCAGATTACTCAGGTCACGCAGGCGCTGGTGCAAGTCATCATCCCAGTTCAGCTTTTGCTGCTGCTTGGCGCGCAGGTAGTGTTCGGTAAATACATCCAGATAGGCTTCTAAGGTCTGCGCGGCTAAGGTCTCGCCAGCCAGATTCAGGCATAAAGCTGCGACCTCGCATGTACACAAATGATCTTCTTGCTGGGCGCGGCGCAGGCGGTAGCGCGATACTTGTTCAGGCATCAGACTTAGTACCGGAAAATGATTTAGGTAAGGACTTTTTTTAAAAATCTTGCGAGCTTCTTGCCAAGTCGCGTCTAATAGAATAAACAGCGGACGCTTGCTCGTCGCGCTTACATCTTTTGTATTTGCAGTCGTATCTGCTTGCTCTCCTAGCAATTGCGTGATCATCCGTTCTGGTGCAACAAACTCGCCGGGGAACACCACATACGGCTGCCATTGCGGATTAGCTAGCACTGCCAGCAGCGCAGGATCTACTGTAGTGCGCGCCCAGCCAAACGCCATTGTGTCCGGTACGACATCGGCAATCAGCCAGCCAGTGTTGCTAGGTTTCAGCGTCTCGTGCTCGGCCATGATCAGGCAGATTCCGGCACGCGTAGCTACCACCGGACGCAAGGCGCACAGGCAATGGCTCAGGATCAGACGACATCCTGCGCAGCGCTCGCCATGCGGACCGCCACGAGCAAGAAACGGGCGCGTACTACGCTCCAGACGCGAGGAGCGCAGGCGGGATACAGCGTGAGGGACGTGAGTTGAGTGGGGTTGGGTCATGAGAGAATCAAGAGCAATGCCAGAATCAAAAGCTAAATTGATCTGGCACAGCAAGAGCACTGGCCAAAGCCCAGCATTCTAAAGCAATCAAGCTGATGAGCGATTTACCGATCAACTCAGCAAATAACTTAACAAGCAACTGAGCCAGCGCCATTACTGATTACGAACCCCGAAAAACACCACCGAAAAATAGTCCTTTGAAGCGTTTCCGAAAAATCACAATCGTGCCAGTGAGTAGCAACACGATAAAATTAAAACTCAAAATCTTGGTGCCGCCAAGATCAACATAAGGCATTGCGTTGGATTGCATAGTCGCTGCGTTCAAACCGCGATCATAGGTCGCGCCGATGACTTGCTCTTGGTTGTTGATAGCATTGGTCAGGTATAAGCCTTTACCGCTGGGGTGCAGCAGCATGTTGTTATCCCGCCAGACGAAGGAGATACGGTGGTCGCCAAAACGGTCGTTGATAATATCAACACCTCCGACGACGTGACTAGCATTGTTGATGCCAGTAGCGAAGCTATCGCCACGGCCGATGATCGCACCCAAGTCGGTCATGCGCTTGCCGTCGTAGACAAAGGCATGCAAGCTGCGGTCTTTCATCTCTGATGTGCCGACGACAACGCCCTTGTCATTGATCGCAGTCGCAACACTAAAGCGACCACCAAGGGTGCCAAGATCGATCATGCCACGTGCGGCGTCATACAAAAAAGCATGGCGCGAGCCATCTTCAGTCATTGCTGTGCCAACCACTTGCCCCACGCTGTTGATGGCACTGGCAGCACTGACCTTACCGCCTAATGTACCTAGATCCTTGAGCGGCTCGCCACGCTGGTACAAGAAAGCATGCCAGTTGCCATCAGCCGTATCAGCAAAGCCCACTACTACACCAGCATTATTCAACGCCATGCCATGGCTGCTAGGACCACCCAGAGTACCTAATTCTTGTATGCCATCGGTACGGCTGTAAAGGAAGGCGGTCCAAGTCCCGTCTTTTTTGTTGGATGACCCAACCACCTGACCTTTGTCATTGATGCGCTTTGCCTCGCTCTCTGTTCCACCCGGCGATTCAAGCTTGATCAACTGTCCTTTATCAAAAAAAGCAGCATGCCGGCCACCTTTCTCATCTTCAATCACCGCCGCGACCTGACCAGCAGCATTCATATCATAAGCAATCGACCCACCCTGCTTGGGTGGCACGATTCCAAGCGACTGAGTAATTGCAGAGGCTTCACCACCTGCCAAAACCAGCAGAAAAAAAGAATAACGCAGAATATGACACATACAAGAATTCTTTCAGGTGGAGTTTCACAAACAGAAAAGTCGTGGGTAAATGTACACCACTAATGTCAGATTACGATGCCATAGTGCTATGGAGTGTGGCGAAATTGAGAATTAGTAAAGAGGATCAAATCGCAGAGTTAAGCCTTACCGGAAATTTCAATCCCACGTGATGATGGATCGCATAACCAGTTTTCTAATTCGTCGATTACTGAGTCGAGGGTATTTCTGGTTCGCCCCTTGACAGCACATTCCCAGACGACGCCAAGTCTCGAGCCTGTACTTCTTATTTGATCGTGTACGAGACGATCTCGGGTCATGTTGTTGGAAATTTTGCCTAGCCAAAATTCCTCTCTTGTTTTTGGCGTACTGGATAGGTGGCAGTGGTGACCATGCCAGAAACAGCCATTGACGAAAATCACTGCCTTATAGCGTGCAAAAACGATGTCGGGACTACCAGGCAGATTTTTCACATGCAGACGATATCGCAGGCCGCGAGCGTGTAATGCCTTTCGGATCAACAGTTCCGGTTTGGTGTTTTTGGATTTGATCGCGCTCATATTTTTGGAGCGAACGGTTGGACGATGCACGTCTGTCAAATGATTCTCCTCAGAATATCAAAATCGACAGCATTCAAAAATTATACAAGTGATGCGTAGCGCAGCGGCAATTCTTCCCACTTTTTAGATGCTATAAGATCTTGTTCTGACGTGTGAAAAATTCTAAACGACCTGATATTTTTCGTGGTGACAGGCCGACTGATAGCACGGGATGGCCCGAGTTTAATCAGCCAATATTCGTCTGTACTACTACTTAGATTGCCAGCTTGTTCAATCGTGAGGTCGCAACGTTTCTTAATTTCTATTGAGATGACGTCATAGATAAATTCTACGACTCTTTGCGTGTTTGCCACATCATAAGCAGCCAACGCACAGTAACGTGACTCTTGCATGACATGGTGCGAAATCGATTTCTTTAGCGTTGTAGTAACAGGTACGTGATACCAAGGTGCTATGCCATCGTTGAATTTGTCTATATACGACTTATCACGGCCTTTGGACGGTGCAGTACATGCTACCAATGCAAGATCGTGGTACTGACTCAGATAAACACCGGTCACAGCAATCCGGGCAGAATCTTCTACTAAATATCGGTCAGATTCTGGTCGTATATATGGCGTCGCAGACTTGGCATTGCCGAATTGTTTTTCAAGAAATTGGCGTAACCATATATTCGGGCGCTCAGGTAATAATGGGAATGCGCCGATGCCTACATCATCTATTGAATTGTCATACGGATTTTTGGTTTGACTCTCGTCAAACCATCCAGGGTAAAGAACAAACGCACCTAGCACCGGACGGCTTTTTTCTTTCCAGCCATCACCGACTTTATCGATATGAATAAGCGCATCACGATAGCGATGCATCTGGTTGATCGCATCGTCTGGTGCCATATCTGTGTCCTGATCGTCCCAGATGCGATACTTAGCGTCGAAAATCCAGCGCACAGTTTTACCGTTTTCAAAAGTCGCTTCCAAAAAAATATCTGGAATCTGAGTTGTCGTCCAAGAGTAAATTCCACCCTCTTTACGATTCTTTTGGGGAGTAAAATTGGGTTCATGTGACAAACGAATATTTAGTTTATCGCTTGATCTATAGAGTAAAAATGCCGACGTACTGCCATTCACCATACTCTTTTCTAGTCCGATATTTTTTAGGCTCGCTTTAGTTGAAGAAAGTTCGGTAAAGCCAAGTTCTTCCAGCATGCTTTTGATCTGCAAAAAACACCAGACCTCATAAAGATCTGCAACCGACTTCATCGACACCGCCGCGTTTTGGCCAAATAGGCCCAGATACATTTTTAGTTCTTGCCATATACGATAGATATTGGCGTAACCAGCTCGCTGATGCAGCACCAGAGACTCACGCTCCAGACCTTCGTAGTCACCAATGTCTGTAAACAGAGGCTGATTGAGTAACTGATCCAGAGGTTTCTTCCAGGATGCTAGTTCATCAAAAAAACTAGCGGACAGTTTTCCGCCTTCCTCTGGTGCTTTCTGGTTTTTTTGTGCGACCTTGATGATGGCGCTCAGTTCCGAGCTGCAGCACTTCAAGACCATCTTTACAAAACGGTTTTCAGGCGTATCTACTGACAGACGCCGGCTGGTAATCGGGTAACGATGATGTATTTCATTTTGTTCCAGATGTCCGTGTATTTGCGTTTCTAATTTGGGTGTTAATCGACCACGCAAGCGTTCGAGTTTGATAGCTCTTTGTTGTGGTAGCAGACGAGAATGCGGAGCGCGAATCACCAGCTTTACTGCGTCTTCCAGCCGGTCTCTTAATTGCTTGAAGTGCGCGAGCCAGAACAAGGCAAATCGCTCATGTTTTTGATGAGAACGCGCCAGCTCCTGCTCTGTTTTTTGCGCAAAAGAAAAACGCCAGAGCGGATAAGCAGTATCAATGGCTTGGTGGATTGCCGCCATATCGCTATCCATGGCCATTTTTGTTGGCAAGACTTCGAATGAAATAGTCTGAAGCCGTTCTTGCCCATCTTCTGCTTTATAGTGAAGACCAAGACGGAACCAGCCAACATCATTTCCAAAATTGATGCTGCCATGAAGTGAGTTAGATTTTTTACTGAAGTGAAAGCTGTCTTCAATGGCGACTAATCTATGGACGATTTTTGGATTACCTGTGAATCCCGATAAATCACTAAATGAAAACTCAAAAAAATATTCTTTGTTTTCAAAAAAAATGGGGGCAGGTAAAACCAGTTCGGATGATAGCCCTGTGCTTTCTCCGTGTTCTGTAACTGGCTCTATCACTGCAACTTTTGAAGGTGGCGAAAGATACAATTTGCTCGCTGGCACAGCACGACCACGACCGGCCATCGTTTTGTGCAAAACCTGCAAACGGTCGCTATTGTCCTTAACCCAGACATTCAGCTCCCAGCCGTGGCTCTTCAGATTTAAGACATCAGGCACGAGTTTGCCCCCATTCTTTGATATGCATGTTGAAGTGCTTATGGCCAGAAAGAGGTGAAGCTATTATCGGCTAAACGCTTTTGCATCCACCGCAGTTTTTGTGCGCTACGACAGGCGATTAGCAGCGGTGTTTGATCTCTATTTTCACGCAATAAATCGGGCCTTTGTGTATGCCAGATAGCAGACATTTGCTGCTTAGAGATATTTTCCAGTTTAGTGAGTAGACTTTCCTCTCCATCCAAACCTAATTTATGTCCGTCACCATCAATGCGTGGCAATACTTTCGTCATCAAAAAATCATCCCAGACTGCTTGTAACTCTGCATCATCTTTTGGCTTAAAACAAACCAAGGAAATCAGTAACTCATTTAATGCACGAAACGCTAATTCAAACGGTGTGTTTTTGAGTGCAGTATTGATAGCATCCAGAAAAGCGATACTCTTACTTCCATCTGGATCAGCAGTCACATGACTCAAATCACTCGGTTCCACTTTTGATAAAACTGGAAAACTTAGGGTTTTATTTACGGTGGCTGGCGCGAAATAATGCGAAAAATCATTGGGGAAGAAAGCACCGAAATCGATCGTGAAGGCTCGGTCTATCACTTTACGGGAGAAACCATGCGTGGTCTCATCCATGTTCACCGTGCCAGCGACTATTAAGTTCGGTGGTAATGGAATTCCCGTTGTCTTGAAGTAATTCCACAGATCAGTAGAGTCTGTGTCGTCAAGCCCAAGATCCTTGCGCAATTGTTCAGTGATTCCTTCGTCTTTATTAAAAAGTTCTGCCTTGAGTAAAGGCAAACAACGATAAGCGCCTTCTGCCCATTCGCGAGATTCCAATACGGATAAATAGTCGGCGAAATATTGTTCCACAGGTGCCAGATTCATTTCGTCCAAGCAGAGCCAATATGGTGTCATGGCGTCGACGGACTTAGTCACAATCGCATTCACTGTTGCGGATTGTGCTGCGTCCTTCCATGCCTTCACCACAAACAATAACAGATCAGTAACGACATAACGTGGATTGCCTATGCGTGACACATAACCGAGCAAATCCGATGGTTCATGCCAGTTAGGGCGAACAGGAATCAGGCAATAATTGCTAAGATCGTCTTTCTGTGCTTTCGCTTGTTCGCGTACGAAGCGTGTTTTTCCTGTGCCAGAAATGCCAGCTAGGAGAATGAAAGGCTTCGGCAGACTTATTCCGATTGCATCAGATGTATTTGTCATAGTGTTAACTTCCTTTAGCTCGCCTTGAATCTTAAAAGAATCCCAAAGTGGTTCGATCTTTTTGTAAAAGCTCATCAATTCGAGTAGATCTGAAACAAGCTCTGCTTCACTTGGTATCGCCTGAGCATCATAGAATTTCGCTACTATATTAGGAAGTTCGTATGATTTTCCCAGCGCTGTATTTGCGCGTAGAAAAATTTCTTTAGTTCCCCATTCCTTGAGGCCGCTTATTTCTGTACGTAGAGCTGTGGAGATCTTATTTGCTCTTTTTTCCGCCTCCAATTTGCCTAACATTTTTTGTGGATTCGTTGTTCCTTGGTTTAGCGACAGGTAGACACCTGAGCCGTCGGCTCGAAAAAGATAGCCGGGATAAATTCCATCTTGAGTTGATGTTGATATTTTCGGATTTAGTATCGTAAGCCACGGTATGTTGGCCCAATTGCCCGCACCAGCACTTCCGACAACGGTAAAATCAGGGTATTCATTACTAATAATTTTCTGAATTTCTTGTTTAAGGCTTTGACGAACCGCATTTGCAATCGGATGAGAAGTAAATGGCTCTCTGGTTGCGTCAATCCATCCGTTCAGAATCTGTTCGATCGTTGTTTTTAACATTTTGCATCGCCAAAAGTTAGCTGGAGTTAATTCATACTAGAAGAGCGTAAAACAAATGGACGCTTTCTAAAGAAGTTATTTTTACTTAGTAGACCTGTGGTGGCTTTTTCCAGAGCGGCGAGCAAAGGGAGCTTCGATTGATGCGATAAATTGCTGCAAAATAAATCCGCTTTTTCTAGAAATTGTAAATGATCTTTAATTAGGGCAATGATCATGACTCAGACTGTGCCTAGCCATATCTTTGGTGCATTCTATCAAGTACCCATCAAACAAATTAGTTACACCTAACTATTTGATTTTAAAGAGATCTTGTCTGCCATCTTTAATAAGCTTGTCTGTCTTATCAACTACCCGTCAAACAAATCAAGCCCATTTTGGCACATAGCGCCGTAGTTTTGGCGGTGCCGATTTGTCCTGTAAATGGATCTCTTTTGCGAGCAAGGCTTCTTTGAGTAAACGTGAAGCCGTTGCGCTGTTTTTGGGATCAATGCCAAAGCGTTCCCGTAACGAGGTGTTCGTCATAAACTCACGTTGCACATAGCGCAGACAGGCATGCAAATAAACAGCACGAATTCTGTCTGTGCTATCCATTTTGGTCAATGGTCTTGGCGCAAATAATGTGGCACGGGTTGAGTTACCGGTAATTTCAAATGCAGGTGCAGGTAATTGATATAACTCTGTCTGGAATACCACCTTATCAACACCACTACCACGCTCTTCGCAGACACCGATACGGCGCATTAAAGATGCCAGACTTTCATTGCGCGAACGAGGTGGGCTGTCGAGCAGGCGAGACGGGTCAACCAGGGGAATGCCAGGGTTGGTGATTTCCATGCGATCATCAAAAATCTCGACCATGGGACCACTGCCAGTGATGCTGAAATCCTGATGAATGATGGCATTGGCGACCAGCTCACGTATGGCCAGTTCTGGATAAACTGAGACAGATTTTCGCAAGGCTTGGCCAATGACTTCATTCATTGGCAACAGATTATTAATAAACCCTATCAGCCCTTCAAAACCTGCTGCGTAGCCGCGTGCGCCTTCTTGTTCACGTAATGTGGTGACGCGACCAGTTCCCTGATAAACAATCACCCGGACGGCTTTTCGCTACAAGTTACCAAAATCAGATAATTTCTTTGCAAATAAAATAGCCCCCAGATTAAATATGCGCCAATAGCCGCCACCCATGGCTTCAATCAGGCGGTCTGAAGCGAGTGCTTCGAGAATCCCGTCGCGGCCATTGGGTAGGGGCTTATTTAACAGATCAAAATAAGCTGCAAAATCCAGTAATTTCAGAACTTCATCTGAGCTTACTTTTTCCGAATCGGCCAACATTTCAAACGGCGTATCATCAAGGACTCGCCATAGCTGGCGTTCTTTTTCGGGGAAGTCTTTCAGTCGTTTTTTATAAGAGCCAATACGAATGTAAGCACTGCCAGAGAATTGGACCGGATGCCGGAATGCGCGGTCAATTTCCAGTATGACGATTGCGAGCTCATCAAGCGTTACGCTGTAAAAATGGAAGGAAATTTTAGGAGATAGCTGGCGCAGTAACCAGCTCTCCAGTTCTTCATTACCTATTTTTTTCTTATGAGGAGAAAAATCAGTTCCGATAAAAGTGTGGCTGCCGTCGTCAACTCCCCAGATCAGATAGGCGTGTGATTTGCCATCTAAAGCTGCCGAGTTGGACAGTGCAGAGATGTATTCACCGATTTCCTGTGGTTCTGCATTGTTATGCTTAAACTCAAGCCAGCCAGTTTCAGCAGGTAGTGCAATAAGCTCATGTGCCAGACTTCTAAGATATTCTTGATCTCGTGACATTATCCTGATCCGTTTGATGAATTGCCACAACAAAGAAGCCCAACAAACTGCTGGGCTTCTTTCGATTCAAACTATGCTTAAACGCCAATATTCATCGCAAGCGGCGTATTCGGTTAAAGACATACCCCGTACAGTTTCGTATTATCGCCCATTAGAGCAATAAAAATCTGACCAGCGTCGATTGCGTCTTCAATTTGAGCTGCAATTAACTCACTAGGTTGATTGCGGTACATGCTTGCCTATGACCCTTGCGGTAGGCACAGTCATTCACATTCCCAAAGACCTTAAGAGCTCATCACTGGCATCATCGACGGGTTCCTCTGCAGGAGTCGCTTTATTTTGGTTGGTCTTATCCGCTTGCTCCATGTCCAACAAGGCATCTGGATCGCTGATTTCGCTGGAGTCGAAGTCATGCAATTTAATGAATTCTGTTCGGTCGATTGCGAGCTCCAGATAGAAAATATTGTTATTTTCAGTGAAGAAGGACACGCGGCGGATTTCCGGACGGTCCAGTGGAGTATCTACGCTGAGCATCACTTGCTTGTTGAGCACCAGCATTTTTGGTTGGTTCTGAGTGATATTGGTTTGCAGTTCCCTGCGCACCTTGCCGGTGAAATCGCCGACGATCTGGTTCATCAGTTCGCCCAGGATATTAGAGACCTCATCGGAACTGAATGAGGAAGCGAGTTCTGACTTAGGCATGCCCATGCTCAACATGTATTTCTCATAAATTTCTAAGGCGGTGTTGCCAGCAAAATTCAGCACTACCAGGCCAGAAAATCCGCCGTCAAATAAAACAAAACAACCGATATCAGGCTTCAGACCGATCTTGGTTACCCGCTGCACCATGGCAGAGTAATGAATCTTGCTTTGGGTGGCGACGTTCAATACGCGTGTGACCGAATTGCATAAACTGGTTAAAAGATCTTCGGTTCCGTAGACGACCGTTTTTTCTTCTTTACTCATGTGCCACTCCTAATGGTATTTTCTGAATTGATTTTTATTTTATTCGCTCGGTGCGCTATTGCCTTTGCGTCGTTTCGCCCAAATCCAGATGTAGGCTTTACATTTTGCAGCGTCGATGGTGTGGCGAGCGCTATACGAGCCCTTGCGCTCAGACACGATGATCCATGGAATTAGTTAAGAATATTCAATGGGACACGCCGCGTCCAGTTGTTTCACGCTTTCTGTGCAATTTACTGCGGCTTTATGCCTGTGATTGATAACGGTATGTTGCTGAATTGATCTTTTTACATGGTCAAAAAACGATGTACTCGTCAAACCACTATTCGTAAAAAAAGGCCATCCGTAAAATAGGTGGCCTTTCTAATGGGTGTATTTTTTATGTTATACGTCAATATTCCCAGCCCGCAGTGCATTAGACTCAATAAACGCACGGCGTGGTTCAACATCATCGCCCATCAGCGTAGTAAAAATCTGATCCGCGGCGATGGCGTCTTCGATCTGTACTTTGAGCAGTCGGCGTACTTTTGGATCCATGGGGGTTTCCCATAATTGCATTGGGTTCATTTCCCCTAGACCTTTGTAGCGCTGTTTGCTGACGCCGCGTTCGGCTTCGTCGCGTAGCCATAGCATGGCGTGGTGGAAGTCGGCTACGGCGCTTTCTTTCATGCGCTCGCCTTCGCCACGGCGGATGAAGGAGCCTTCGCCCAGCAGGCCGCGGAAGGTGTTAGCGGCGTTTTCTAATACTTTGTAATCGTTACTATCGACGAAGTCGGCGTCGATGCTGCTGACTTTGACGTTGCCGTGGTACATGCGTTCTATGCGCAAGCCGAAGGCGCCAGACAAATCATCTGTGCGAACGATCGCTTTGACCGCCGGGTCGTTGATGGTGGTGGTAAGGGCGGTGGCGGAAATTTGTGCGTTTTCTGCGGTGTCCATTTTGAGTGTCACGCCGGTCATGATGGCGGTGAGGGCGGCACGGTCGATCATGCGGGTCAGACGCATCATGATGGCGTTGGCGAGATTGTATTGGCGTACTAGTTCTGCCAGTGGTTCGCCCGTGATCGGGTCTGCGCCTGTACTTGGGATG